>JAFYCE010000053.1 GCA_017539865.1 Alphaproteobacteria bacterium | reverse complement strand
GTAAAAACAGCTTGACTTTTTGATAAAAATAATAACAATATGTGATGTGCTAAAAAAATGTATTTATAGTCAGGCAGGGATTTTCCCTGCTTTTTTATTGAGGTAAAAATGACGGTAAGTACAACAACAAACAAAGTGGCTTATATCGAGAACGGGATTGCAACTACATTTGCAATCCCCTTCCCTTTTTTGGAAGAGGAGCATTTAAAAGTTTATCAGTTATTGAACGACATTCAGACGGAACGGGCGGACTGGAGCCTTTCGAACGGGAATATGGTTTTTGAAACAGCGCCGGAAAACGGGGCGCAAATTGTGATAATTCGCGAAGTGCCGTTGACGCAGGAAACGGATTATCGGGAAAACGAGATCTTGCCTGCTGAAACACTGGAACGCAATTTCGACAAGCTGACGATGCAGGTCCAACAGCTAAAGGAGCAGGCGGATCGGGCGGTAACGGTCGGTATGTTTTCCAATACTGATCCGTCGGTATTGGTTGACGATATCGAAGTCCTTTACGGTATCAGGGATAAAATATCAACAGTTGTTCAAAACAAAGCCGATATCAATACGACGGCAGCGCATATTTCCGATGTAAATACCGCCGCGGCGAATATAACGGCAATTCAAAATGCGCCAAATCAGGCGGCTTCAGCGGCGGCAAGCGCGGCGGATGCTCAAGTTTGGGCGGAAGGAACGGATGTGCAGGTACAGGCTTTGGGCGGTGTTCATTCGTCCAAAGTTTGGGCGGAACAGTCGACGAACGCCAATATCGATCTTTCCAATTTGTCCCAAACGGGCGAAGCGCATTTTCAAGCTCCTCTGGTGTCGGGAACGAACATCAAAACGGTCAATTTCGAATCCTTATTAGGGGCGGGGGATATCCAACTGGCCAAAAAAGATTTTTCCAACGCGACAAAACCGTATGTCAATACGTCGTATCAAAACGCGGATAGCGGATACATCAAGCTGTCGAACGGATTTACCGTTCAATGGGGAAACATAGCTCCGACAACCGGTTCAAATACAGTTACTTTTTTGATACCGTTTACAAAACTTCCGGCGATATCGTTTACCAGATTGTCAGATTTTCCCTATTCCGTAGGTAATATAAATGTTTGGTCCAATATTATTCAATCAAGAGAAAGGACGCATTTCGTTTTGCAAGCTGACGGCGGAAATCAACCGTATATTTCATGGTTGGCTTTCGGTTTTTAAAGGGAGAAGAAAAATGAAATTGAATAAACCTTACACGGATAAAGAATATGCGGATTTGGCTGTTTACTGCAATGAAAACGGTTTAATCGTTGAAGACAAAGGCAATTGTCTGGAAAGCGTCAAGCCGGTTTATCCCGAGCTGCCGGAATTGAAGGCGGAAGAAATACGTTACGAGCGTAATATGCTGCTTTCTGCAAGTGATTGGACTCAGATGCCCGATAACGTTCTTTCTCCGGAAAAGAAAGAGCAATGGATATCATACAGGCAGTCTCTGCGGGATATACCGCAACAATTCGATTTTCCGGAAAATGTTACTTGGCCGGAAAAACCGGAATAAAAACAGGAAGAACGGGATTTATTCCCGTTCTTCCTTTAAAGTTTGACGCCGTCAAGGGATTATTCCTTCTTTTTTTTATTCCTTATTCAGGTATTTACCCGCTTGTCCGTCATATCCTTTGATATGCGGATGTTTATTTTCATTGCCGGCCGGATAATTTATCAGTTGCTCATAAAAAACAGGCAGGCTTATAAGGCGTTTCTAATCTTTCTTCCATAAAGAAAAACGTTTACTTAAATATTTTCTTTTTTTATGGGTAAAACATAATAGAGTCATTATTCTAAAAATGATTCTAAATGAATTTTCCGTAAAAGAGGAAACAGCAGGAGTTGTAAAATTATCTTCTTTTTTTTCTTTTTCTTTTTCTAATATTCGGATCAGTTCCTGACTGCCCTTTTCTTCCGGATATTCCAGTTTTAATCCTGTTCTTTCCGCCACTTTGCGCAAACGATGATCAAAACGGCATTTGTCCTCAATCATTTGCTGAGAAGCGGCGACGATTTCTTTGCGCCACACGTCGTCTTTCAGCAGTTTTTGCGCCAGTTCGCGGGCTTCGGCGGGACTTTCGTACATCGGCATATCAATATAGCCGGTCATCAGCTTTTTTAAATCGGGGCGATAATCGGACAGCAAGCACGCGTTTGACGCCAAAATGTCGGGAACGCGCCACGAAAATCCTTTAACGACATGAGAGTGGGGCAGATTCATTGAAATTTTCGACCGGTTGAATGTTCGTTCGGAATCCGCCAACGTGACTGACGGCGTAAAATCGAAACATTCAAACATTTTGATGTTATAATGGATAACATCCACCATGCCTTTGGGATACGAATAGATTTTCAATCCCAAATCCGTCAATTGTTCCAAAACGGCAAAGCGCAGATTGCAGGTGCGCAGATAAACAATGGCTTTTGAGTATCCCATACCCGTTATTTCATCAAAATCCTGCAGTGCCGGTTTTTCTAAAACAGAGCTTTTTGTATCTAACGGTGAAGCGGCATATTCACGCAGCTGATCTAAAAAGGCTTTCTTCTTTAAGTTTAAAGCCTCCAGCTCTGCCTGATCGGAATAATTTATGTCTGAGGCATACTGCCAATACTGCGAAAAAGAAATATCCCAGTTTCCCAAAGAACCGACAAAAGAAATCGGAATATCCTGTTCGATATCTTTTTTTCTCAAATCGGTTACATGCCCCAGAATGACGTTCCTGTCGGCAGGCGTTTCCGGAAAAACAGAGGCTATCTGGTTATAAGAATCCTCTGAAGTATGTAAAAAATAATAACGCTCTTTATTGCTGCGAACCAAATCAAGATGCGCTAAAAACGGCAGACTGTCGGAAACAACCAAAATAATCGGACAATTCGTTTCTTTTAAAATTTTTTCACTTATACAATAATTATTGAGAACGAAAATAAAATCGGGTTTGAATGAAATAACGTGTTCGTCGATTCGTGACTGCGTTAAATCGTTTAAAACAATAGATTTGACCGTGTTTCCCATTCTGGTCAAAGCATTGACAAAACCTTGAACATAACCGTCCGGAGAAAAAGGTCTGACCCAATGAGTGTTCGATGTTGCCATAACAATGATTTTAGCCATTATTTTATCTCCAATTCATAAAAATCGTAAACGATGCTGCGGCCGCCGAAGGTTTCCTTTTGCTGGCAAAGACCTTCGTTCAAGACCATGCCTCCGTTTTCCGTGGAAATGCCGAAGTCAAACCAGATTTTATCTGCGTAAACATTTGAAATCAGTTCGTTGCCCAGAAAATCAAACGCGAACATATCCCGCCCTTTTTCGGTCGTTGTGATATATTGGGTGTGCGCGACGGTCGGCGTGACGAAAACAAGCGTTCCCGCCAGAAACTCGTCGTTTAAAAACGCGCCGTACAAAGCTATATTGTCGGGAAAACGTTCCGACAGCAATTTCAGTTCCGCTCCCGTATGGACGGCTTGCGTGTTGTGGCGTTCTTTCAAAACCTCGTTTTCCTTTTCGATGAAAAGATCGAAGTCGTCGAATTTTTTAACGATGACTCCCCCCTGTTTGGCGCGGCTGATTCCCCATTTTTTTCCTTTGGACAATTTGATTCTGTTGGGCAGGTAAACCGCCGTCGACATATCCCGCCGAATCAGTTTCGCTTCGTTTATGAACAAGACGTATAAGTCTTCGTCCGCCGGATAAGTGTGGTAAACGGACGGCACGCGCTTGTAAAGCAATTTTTTGATATTGTTTTCTTTTAAATACGAAGTCAAGGCATCGAAAACAGACAGCATTTTTTTTGTCGTCATCCTGTGGTCGGAAATGATGCCGCCGTACGTCAGACCGCCGTGGGAACGCACTTCGTCGCCGTGCAAAGAGGCCGGCATAACGGCGACGAGCTTGCCTTCATCATAAAACATCAGCGAAAAGTCTGTAAAACGGTCGGAATGATATTCGACGTACCCGCGCTTGAGCATGAACGTCCCGTTTTTCGAGACGTCGATAAATGCGTCCCACTCTTTGTGTTTTTCAGCACTGTAAGCTATAACTTCAACCATTAGTTATCTTCCCATTTCGCATAGCCGAAACCTTGTCTGCCCATACCGTTGCCGTCATAAAACATATACGTTCCGTATTTTGTTTCGCAAACGACCGGATAGCATGCTTCATCGGAATCCCAAGCCGTTCCGCCCGAAGGATTTAATCCGCTTAATTCGTCTTTGCGCGTCCAATGAATCCCGTCGTCGGATTCCGCATACCCCGACCGGTATTCCTTCTTCATATTATCGGAGGTGTATCTCATTTCGTATTTTCCGTTTGGCAGTCTGCGAACTTTCGGCCGACCGATGCGGTATTCGTCATTTTTGCATTTGATGCACTGAATGCCTTCCTTCGGGAAGTCGATGCCGTTTTCGGATTCCGTGTATTTGATATCGTAAGTCGGATACGGGATGCCGTTGATGAACGTCCAGTCGTAAATTACGGAATACCAGACGCGGAAAATGCCGTTTTCATACATGACCGTATGCGGGGCGCGGCCGAACAGAGCTTCCGGTACGCGATCCAGAACGGGGGTTTCCTGAACGCGTGTAAACGTTTCTCCGCCGTCTTCGCTGATTGCCAGACCGCCAAAACCGAAAAACTTGATTTTTTTGACCAGCTGAAAAGCCGCATAATACATATAAATCTTATCTTTGACACGAATGACGTTGCCCAACAACAAGCCGTTATCGTCGAAACGTCCCGTTTTTCCCAAATCCAGAACGGGGGTTTCGCTGATTTTCAGAATTTCGGACGGATTTTTTGCTGACAGGTCAAGATAACCGATCCGCCCGATGCCGTTCTTGTCCCGGAAAGAAGCGTAAACACGGATGACATCGTCATTCAGCATAAACGGTTCCGGCGTCAGGACGGAATTGTTTATCCAATCGTCATCCCCGCCCTGCGGATTGTAAATCAGCCCTTTTTTCTGCCACATTTTAAACGTCTCCTTCTTCAACACCGCAAAATTCCCGTGCGGATATCAGTTGTTTTTTTGCCGGATTCCCGACATACAGGCTGTCCGGTTTCGTATTTTTCGCTATACAGCAACCCATTCCCAGATAGTTGTCGTGTCCGATGATTCTTTCATCGGCGACAATGCTGTGAACGCCTAAATAACTGTTATGTCCGACGCGCGAAAAGCCCGCAACGTCGACAGTCGCCAGAAAACAGTTTTCCTCGACAACGGAACGGTGCCCGATATTGGAACGCACCCATAAAAACACGTTGTCGCAAATACGGGAAAACGGCTGTAAAATCGTCTGCGACAAAACAAAGCAGTTGTCTCCGATTTCCGCCGTACGCCAAATCGAGCAGTCCGAACTGACATAGCTGGCCAGCTTGTATCCTTTTTCCTTCATACGGCGGCAAAGTCCCGCCCGCGGATAACTCAGTTGTTTGCCGCTGACGGCCACAAACACGTCGTAAACGGACGGATCGTATTTATTCTCAATGTCATCCAGACATTCGACCGGCAGTCCCGCCATTGTTTTGCTTTCGGGCAAGACATTCTTATCCATTGCGAAACAGACGGGTTCGTATCCCGAATCGCAGGAAAAATACTCGTTTGCCAACAGAGCCGTTTCTCCACCGCCCGCAATAATCAGTTTTTTTACTTTTTGCATATTACGCTCCGCAAGTTTCCGCTCCGTCGACCGTCAAGGTTTGACCTTGAATCCAATAGGACTTTTCAGACAGTAAAAATGAAATGACATCGGCGATGTATTCCGGTTTTCCCGCTTTGCCGGAAGGCGTCTTCGTTTGCGCCCGTTCCAGAAAATCGACGCCGAGAACATCTTTATACCCTTTGACCAGAGCCGTATCCGTCCAGCCGGGACGAATGGCGTTGATGCGAATGTTTTGCTTTCCGATTTCCTGCGTCAGACTGATAACCAGATTGTCCAGCCCCGCTTTCGTTATCGCATAGCTGACCGATCCCGGATTGCCGATCGTGGCGGCGATTGAAGAAACCAAAACGATGCTCAACAGGTCTTGTTTGTTTTTCTTTTTCGCCAAGCCCTTGATAAAGCCGATCGCCGAAAACAGGTTGATGTTGAAATCCTTCAAAGCATCCTGATAATTCCAAATGCTCAAAGGCTGCGGATTCAGAACGCCGGCACAATGAACATATCCGGAAAACTTCCCGTATTTTTTGACAAGCCCGTCAACAAAGCCGCTCAATTCGTCGGGATCGGCGGATAAGTCTTTGCTTTCAAAAAAGAAAGTATCGGGATAGCGTTCCTGAATTTCTTTCAGCCTGTCTTCCCGTCGGGCGACACCGAGTACGCGCGCGCCGGATTCCAGCAAGCGCAAAGCCGTCATCCGTCCGATGCCGGAACTGGCTCCGTCAACCAAAATCAGACTGTCTGAAGAAAAATCGCTCATTTCCCGGCCAATTTCAAAATATCACCGACGGTTTTACAGTCTTTCAGTGCCTGCGCTTCAATTTTGAGGCCCATTTTCTGCTTAAAAAACGCCAAAACGGAAATGGACGCCAAAGAATCCCATTCCTCGATATCGTCCAAAACGGTTCCTTCGTTCAAATCCGCTTCCGTATCCAGCAGATCTTTGATCCCTTCAATGATTTGTTCTTTTTCCATCAGTTTTCTCCTTTATAAATTCCTATTTCGGGGCAAAAGATATGATCCAAATTCAAAAGGCAGGATGCCCATGTCAATCCGATGCCAAAGCCGCAAAAAACATAATCCGCGCTTGTTTTTTCGGCCTGCTCCCGCAAAACGTCGCAAACCGCGGTCGGAATGGACGCCGAACTTTGGTTGCCGTATTTGGACAGAGTTTCCATCGGCATTTTTTCAAACGGAACGTCCAGACTCATCGCGACGTTCTGCAAAATCAGTTTATTCGCCTGATGCAAAACAAAAGACGAAACATCCTCTTTATTTTTTCCGGCAAACGTCAGCAGCTTTTCAATCGAGGCAGGCACTCTGTCTAGCGTGAATTGCATAATGCGCATTCCGTCCATAACGGAATCGTACTTGAATGTTCCGTCCTCATAAAACATGTCCGGCTCGGGCGGATTTCTGAAACCGCCGTTTTTCGCCATAATGGCATCGGCTCCTTCGCCGTCCGTGCCAATATCAAAAAATATCGGCGCGGCGTTTTCATCATATCGAACGACGGTTGCCGTACCCGCATCACCAAATATGGGGGCGGAGCCGTTTTTAAACATATCCGTGAATTTGGATACCGTATCGCCGACCAGCAACAGAACCGTTTTACAGCCGGAATTGATTAAACTTGCTGCCAGAAACAGTCCGTAAACATATCCCGAACAACCGTGATTGATGTCGAAAACAACGACGTCTTCACGCAAATTCAGACGTTTCTGCAAAACGCAGGAAGTCGCCGGAATTTGATAATCGGGCGTTTGAGAAACAAAAATCAAAGCGTCCGGTTCCTCCGGTGCTATAATATGCGCGTCGAAAAGCGTTTGCGCCGCCGCCGCGCATAAATCGGCTGTCGTCGTTTTATCGTCTGTCACGCGTCTTTTATCGAAACCGGACGATTTCATCACGCGTTTCAGCTGTTTTTCATTTCCGCCGTATAAAGTCGGATCATCTGTCAGACGCATTTCTTTTTCGGGGACGGAACTTGAAATCGCATCTATCCTGATATGAGGAACGGTGAATGTCGCCATTTTATTTCTCCTTCACATAATCGCAAACGCCCGAACAATATAAGTTATCCGTTTTAATCAGAGCGGTTGCCCATGACAGACCGACACCAAAACCGCTTAACAGCAACGTCAGTTTTTTATTTTGAATTTCAGCCGACAGCCTGTCTGCAATACAGCAGGGGATTGAAGCTCCGCATTGATTGCCGTATTCGGTCAGCGTGCTCATCGGCATCTTTGAAACATCCGCATTAAGCAATTCGGCGATGTTTTCCAAAATGAATTTATTTGCCTGATGCATCACGAAATAGTCGATGTCTTCTTCTTTTACGAGCGCAAAATCCATCAGATCCTTAATGCACGGAGCAACTTCCTCCAGCGTAAAGGAAAATATCCGTCCGCCGTCCATGGACGCTTCATATTTGAACGTTCCGTCTTCATAAAACATATCCGGCTGCGGCGGATTCCTGAAACCGCCGTTTTTGCACATCAAAGCGTCGTAATTTTTCCCGCTTGACCGGATGTCGAAGAAAACCGGATCGGCGTTTCCGTCGCGCTCTATCAGCGTCGCGCTGCCGGCATCGCCGAACACCGGCGCTGTATGATTGCGGAACATATCGGAAAATTTGCTGAACGCATCGCCGACCAGCAACAGGACTTTTTTGCATCCGCCGTTAAGCAGCATTGCCGCTTGATAAAGTCCCAACACATAGCCGGAACATGCCTGCGGAATGTCCATGACAACGCAATTTTCCGACAGTCCCAAACGGTCGTGCAGAACATAAGAAGTGGCGGGCATCAGATAATCCGGCGTATAACTGGAAAAGACAAGAGCGTCGATATCATCTTTTTTTATTCCCGTATTGCGAAACAGGTTTTCCGCAGCCTGATAACACAAATCCGAAGACGTTACGTCGTTTTCCGTAACGCGCCTTTTTAAAAAACCGGAAGAATCGATCACGCGTCTGATTTTCTTTTCGTTCCCGCCATATAAAAGCGGATCGTCCGTCAAAGAAAGGCTTTTAGATGGAACGACAGTCGATATCGCAGCTATTTTTATATTATTAAAGGCGGCTTTAACCATGTCCGTTTTCCTTTAAAAACGTGTCATAATCTCGGATATAATCGCTTTCGCTGTAATACTCGTCCGCCAGAACGACCAATACACAGTC
>JAFYCE010000009.1 GCA_017539865.1 Alphaproteobacteria bacterium | reverse complement strand
GCATGACGGGGATGAGCCTCAACTCCGTCTATTCTTTTCTGAAACAACGGTAAAACAAAGACTTTTTCTGTTTGATATTTCGGAAAAAACGACCCTTTTTCTTGGTTATACCAATTTGCCTTTTTTAGCAATAACTATTTTCAAAAATCCTTTAGTCTTCTTGTTTTTTTTGAAACCTCCTTTTTCCCGAATGCTTGAAGAAAAACCGGTGAATATTTGAGTGAAGTCTTTCACACAAAAAAGGACGGGAACGATTACAGGTAAATGATTTACGCGTTTGTGCAGGACGGTCAGAATATCGGGATTCTCAGACAGCAATGGGAATCGCTTTCCTCTTATGCGGAAAGCCGGTCTTTAACCATAGATAAATGGCTTGATTCGACGTCTTTCGATCCGGAATTGTTCAAAGCAAAGGATGTTCTGCTGTTGGAAAAAACATTCCGTCTGGGGAAAGATATCCGCACGATCACTGCGATCATGCAGGAATTGTTGCAAAAAGGCGTCATTATTTGTTCCTGCGAAGACGATCTGAAGTTCGGCGGAGATTCCGCTTCATCAAAAACAATGGCTCATATGCTCGGTGTTGTAACGGATATTGTGGAGGAACTGCGCTCCCGTTTAACGAAAGAGGCTCTGACTTCGCGAAAACTGGCGGGACAAACATTAGGACGTCCGCGGGGAAGAAAGAACAACAATCACAAATTGGACGTCAAAAAAAATGAAATCCGGAAATTGCTCTGGTCGGGAAAAACGGAACCGGAAATCTGCCGGTTGCTGAACATCCCCCGCTCTTCTTTGTTCGTATATGTCAAAGACCACCCCGAATTGAGGGAGGCCGTTTGATGTTGTCTTTCATCTCTTTTTATGAACGGGAGGTTCCGTCCATGTCCAAGGCGTTAAGTCCAAAAGACGGAAAACGAAATACAACTCGTTCCAAGATCATCCCGTTCGCTGTTTTTTTTCAAGGAAACAACAATGACCGATAAAATTTTCGTTACACGTCCGTTTTTGCCGCCTGTTGAAGAATATTTGGCGTATGTTAAAAAAATCTATGAAACGGGTATTCTGACGGGGCAAGCCGTTTCCGGACCTTTGGGGCAGGAATTGGAACGTCGTCTGTCGTCGTTTTTAAAGGTCGAAAATTTTCAGATCGTTACCAACGGAACGATCGCTTTACAATTTGCTTTAAAGGCTCTGGGCATTGAAAGCGGCGAAGTGATTACAACTCCGTTTACCTATGTGGCGACAACATCCAGTATTTTATGGGAACGGTGCAAGCCTGTTTTTGTTGATATTGAGCCGGATAATTTTACGCTTGATCCGGCAAAGATTGAAGCGGCGATCACCCCTGAAACAAAAGCGATCATGCCGGTTCACGTCTTCGGTTATGCCTGCGATGTCGATGCCATTCAGAAAATTGCCGACAAGCATGGATTGAAAGTCATTTACGACGCGGCGCATGCGTTCGGTTCCGTGTATAAAGGAAAATCGCTGACTTCTTACGGTGATGTATCAACCTTGTCTTTTCAGGCGACAAAGATTTTCCACACGGCGGAAGGCGGCGCCTGCATCTGCAGGGACAGAGCCGTTCACGAACGGCTGGATCAGGCAAAACATTTCGGTTTGAACGGAACGGAACATGTTTGTTTGGGCATCAACGGCAAACAGGAAGAGTTCAACGCGGCTCTCGGTTTGGCGGTTTTTGACCATATGAATGAAATTTTTGAAGCCCGGAAACATATCTGTGCGGTTTACGACGAGCTGCTGAAAAATAAAGTGCAGCGTCCGAAGCCGCAGAAAGATTTGATTTTCAATCACGCATACTATCCGATTCTGTTTGAAAACGAAAAAGAATTGCTGGCGGCATTCGACCGTTGGAACAAAGCCGATATTTTCCCTCGCCGTTATTTCCATCCCAGTTTGACCGAACTGCCGTACCTGACGGAAAAATTCGATTGCCCCGTCAGCAAAGACGTTTCTTCCCGTATCGTTTCCATGCCGCTGTATGTCGGCATGACCGATGATGATGTCGAACGGGTTTGCAAAGAAATTTAAGGAGCCTTTTTCTGATGTTGTCCGTTGCCGAAAAAGTGCTTGATTCGTGGAACAAAGATGAAAGTTCTCTTTGTTCTATGGACAATGTTTTTGCATGGATAAACGAAATCAACAAAAACACACGCGTCAAAATAGAGGAAATCCCGTTTTCAAAAGGGAATTTCTGGTTCTACGACAAAAACAAAGGCGAAATTCTGAACAAGAAAAACAAGTTTTTTTCCGTCAGAGGCCTTTGTTGCCGGATTGATAATACCCCCGCAACGCGACAGCCGATTATTTTTCAGGATGAAATCGGATTTTTAGGCATTATCGTCAAAGAAATTGACGGTGTTTTGCATTTTCTGATGCAGGCGAAAATCGAACCGGGAAACGTGAACGGTGTTCAGGTATCTCCGACCATTCAGGCAACCAGAAGCAATTTCACCCGCGTTCATGGCGGGGAAATGCCGCTTTATTTTGACTGGTTTAAGGACTCAAAAAAACACGGAACGGTTCTTTACGATCAAATTCAATCGGAACAGGGCAGCCGATTTTTCGGTAAAAGAAATCGCAATATTATTTTACTGACGAAAGAAAATGTTCCCGTTCATCCGAATTATAAGTGGATGACATTGGGACAAATCAAAAAACTGATGAAGATTGATAATCTGGTCAATATGGACGCTCGTACGGTTTTATCGGGCCTGCTGACGGTTTTCAACGGTTTGAACGGGGAAAATATGGAAAATCTTTTCCGCGATAACGCTTTTTTCCGTTCCGTTTTCCAAAAAGACCGCGAATTAACCAAAACGGCTTTTTCCATGCTGAACAACTACAAAATGTATAAAGACGTTTTGAAAGAATTTATTTCTTTGGAAACGTTGCCGGATTGGATCGTGGACGACAACGGCATCACATCAACCAAACGGGCGGATTTCGATGTCAGGTACTACGCGATCGAAATCGAAGGTCGGGAAACACAGATATGGACGCAGCCGTTGTTTAAAGCCAAAAGCAAGGCGTTGTTCGTGTTGTTTACCTGCGTTGATGACGGTGTGCGGAAATATTTGATTTCCTTGCGTCCCGAAATAGGATGCTTCGACAAAGTCGAATTCGGTCCGAGCATTCAAATCGCCAACAGCGCCGATTATGACGGCGATGACGCCGCTTACAGACTGTTTTGCAAAAAGGATAAAGACAAACATTTCCTGATCGATGTTGTCTTGTCCGAAGAAGGCGGACGTTTTTATCACGAACAGAACAGAAATGTCGTTGCCGAAATCGAAAAAGACGAACTGCCGCTTTCGGACGATTCTTTGTGGGTTGATTATGCAACACTCAACGCGTTGATATCAAACAATAATTTGTTGAACATTCAGCTGCGCAATCTGCTTTCGCTGCTGGATTGGCCGGAGGAGAAATAAATCGTGCGCATCGGAATAATTTGTCCTTCGGAAATAGCTTTCAGACGTTTTCTGCCGGCTTTGAAAAAGATGGATTTTGATTATGTCGGCGTTGCTTACGCTACAGCGGAAGAGTGGTTTGGGAAAGACGTTAATGACGCTTCTTCCGCCGTTATCGACAACGAACGCAAGAAAGCAGAAAGTTTCAAGGAAACATACGGCGGAAAAGTTTTCAACGGTTATGACGCTTTGCTGACCTCCGGTGAGATTGATGCCGTTTATTTGCCGTTGCCGCCCGCCCTGCATTACAAATGGGCAAAACGTGCTTTGGAAAAAGGACTGCATGTTCTGGTTGAAAAGCCGTCAACGGCTTCTTTGGCGGATACTGAGGAACTGGTGCGGTTGGCAAAGGAAAAAGGGCGGGCTCTGCACGAAAATTATATGTTTGTTTTTCATTCGCAGATTGAAACGATAAATGAAGTCGTTCGAAGCGGAGCCATAGGCGAAGTCCGTTTGTTCCGTATCGATTTTGGTTTCCCCGACCGCGGCAAAAACGATTTCAGATACAACAAAGCGTTAGGCGGCGGCGCGTTGTTGGATTGCGGCGGTTATACGTTTAAATACGCAAACCTGTTGTTGGGCGGAAACGCCGAAGTAAAAACGGCGAACGTGCTTTATACGGATAAATACGATGTTGAAATCGCGGGATCGGCAACCTTGCAAAACGATAAGGGGCAGGTCGCGCAGGTGTCGTTCGGTATGGATAACGATTACCGTTGTTCGGTGGAAATCTGGGGCAGTCTGGGAACCTTGCGCAGCGGACGGATTCTGACCGCACCGGAAGGGTTCGTTCCCAGTTATGAAATCAGCAAAAACGGCAAAACGGAACGTTTTGAAATGCAAGCAGACGACGCTTTTTACAAGTCCTTGCGCCATTTCGAAAGCTGCATCAAGAATGAAAACGACCGGAAACGGAATTATGCCGCCCTTCTAAAACAATCTTCGTTAGTCAATGCTTTTTGTGAATTAGGGAGGTAAAATGAAGCAGTGTTTAAAAGTATCACTTAACTGTATTTACGTAAAAATCTTGCTTTTTTTCTTCCCGTTTTCATTGTCATTGAAAAATAAGCTTTTTTTATGCAGATCGTTCCTTCTGGAAAAATATCGTGAACAGGAAACACCTTTTTTGTACTTTCTGATATTCTTTTTATGTGGCAGAAAAAATAGGAAATTTCTTAAAATCCGCAAAGAGCAGAAAGCGTTTGATTATTCTGAAATTCAAAGATCCAGAGAATTGATCATTTTTTTTGTTCCGCCCGATAATCCAATGTGGGGCGGTGTTATGAGCGAGTATAACTATTGTTTTTACACTAGGCAGGTTAAACCAGAAGCGATCAGCGTTATTTGTACGTATCCCCAAAAAGGTATGATTAACACATACTGTAAACAAACACAATGGTTGACGGATGAAAAAATCTATAACTTTGATGTTTTAACTGATAATGCAATCAATGCCGAAAAAGTCATTCTACACATTCCGGAATATGTTACAGGAGATGACGGACTCTATTTAGGTTTGACAGAAAAAAACAAAAAGTGGCTGAAAGAAAGAGTCATTCACATTAATGTTTTAGATCAAAGAGAAGAGCTCATGCCGTCTAAAGAACATCTTTCTATTTGGAATGAGTTCGCAGAAAAAATAACAATGACAACGGGAAATAAGGCTTTTGTAAAACAGGAAACGTCAAGCAAACACGGTTTACCATTGAAACATATAGGCGTTCATATTGACTTAAAAACATATGACACTTTCAAAGATAATCAAATCGAAAAAATTATTTTATATTCAAACGATGAAAATCCTTATAAAGAACGCATCCTGTCCGCTTTAAAAAAAGGATTGCCTGATTATCAATTAATTCAAATAGACAATATGACGTTTAAGGAATGCATGAAACTAACGTCAAAAGCACTTGTTACAATTTCTTTCGGCGAAGGATTTGACGGTTATTTTCTGCATCCCCTGCATGTAGGCAGGCTGGGAATCAGCGTCTATAACGATATATTTTTTCCGGATAAAGAATGGAAAAATATGCCGAACGTTTATGAGTCTTTTGAGGATTTGGAGAAAAACGTCATCAATGATTTAAAGCATTTCGCACAAAATCCCGAATATTACACTGAATGTGTCGAAAAAGAATTTCAGATGCAGGAAAAAATTTATGTTTTTTCGGATTATATTAATAATTGGAAAGATTTTTATAACGATATATTTGACTTCTATCCGGAAAGATTTGTGTATATTGTCGGCGGGAACGGTTTCGCACGGGAATGTTATTATAATCTTTTACGGATGCAAAAAAAAGATCCATCGATTAAATTCGGTGGTTTTCTCGGACATGGCGGTTGCGGTCATACGGTTGATTACAAAGATTTGCGAAAATATTATCTGGGCGAAGTTGCCGAACACAAATTTAAAGAAAACGAATATGCCGTCATCGGTGCCGGTTATCCTGAACTGCGCAATAAGATTTATAATGAACTTAAAGAACGGCATATTCGTTTCTTTACGATTTATGTCGGAGAACCTTTATGCTCCTCGGTTACTCTTGGAGAGGCAAATATTATTTGCCCTCCCGCCGCGATGACGTGCGACATCAAAATCGGCAAGAATAATGTCTTAAACGGAATGATTGTCGGGCATGATGTTGAAATTGGTGATTGCAATTTCTTCGGTCCGCGCAGTCAGGTTTTAGGCGGTACAAAAGTAGGCGACTTCAATTCAATTGGAGCCAACGCAATTTTGTTGCCGAACTGTAAAATCGGAAACAACAACAAAATTGCGCCGTTATCCGTCGTTTATAAAGGTTGCCGCGATAATTCGTATCAAGCCGGGAATCCCGCTGTGAAAATAGGAGATTTGTCATGACAGTGTCTTCCTTTAATCACGTTTGCCTATCAGGAATAAAAACTGTTGTTCCGGAACATTTCATCGATATTGACAATGAAATACAATATTTTGATAACAATCCGAAAAAGCTTGCCCGTCAGAAAAAGATGATCGGATACGGCAGACGTTATATTACAGATGAAAACACAACTGTTACCGATATGGCGGTTTATGCGGCGAAGAAACTTTTGGAAGAAATGCAGATAAACCGCTCCGGCATAGAAAGCGTTATTTTTGTCAATCAATCTCCTGATTATCCGGAACCCTGTGATGCTTGTATCGCTCATGATAAATTGGGCTTGAATGAAGAATGCGCTTGCTTTTCTGTATCATTGGGATGTTCGGGATATGTTTACGCTTTATGGTTGGCTCATTCATTAATCGCATCAAAAGCCGTCAGAAATTGTTTAATTCTTGCCGGAGATGTTTCCACCAGAAAAATTGAGCAGACAAATCGAAAATTCGCTCCCGTTTTTGGGGATGCCTGCTCCGCGTCTTTTTTACAATATACAAATGAAGAAAAAACGGCATCTTTTGTTTTGGGAACTCGGGGCAAAGGGTGGAATAAAATAGTAATGCCTTTTGGCGGTATCAGAATTCCACACGGAAAAGATACCGTTTCTATGCGTGTTGCGGATGCTGCCGGTAACGAATGGAACGGCAGATCGGCTATTATGAAAGGCGAAGACGTTTTCAATTTTACGATGGATGTGGCTCCCGCTTTGCTGAATGACACGATGAAAGCGGCAAACTGGAGGGCGGACGATGTGGATTTGTTCGCCATTCATCAGGCCAATAAACAGATCGTCGAAAATATTGTTTCCAAAGCGGGGATACCGCCGGAAAAAGCCCCCGTTGACGTGTTTTCAAAATATGCGAACAACTCGACCAATTCGGTCGTAACGGTCGTGTGCGACCAGACAAAGCCTTTGAAAAACGTCGTCTTATGCGCTTTCGGCATCGGGCTTTCGTGGGGTGGCGCGGCTTTGGATTTATCGGGAATGTATAACGGCGGAATTTCAACTTACGTTTCCCCGAAAGACAAACCGACACGCGAACAACAAATTCAGTACTGGGCTAAATACTTCAAAGGAGAAGAAGAATGACAAACGAAGAATTTTTAACGGAAATGCAGGACGTTTTGCAGACGGAGGAAGATTTATCCATGGATACCGTTTTAGACGGTTTGGACGAATGGGATTCTCTGTCCGTTATGGCGACGATGGCGTTTTTGGAAAAATCTTTCGGCGTGAAAACGACAATGAAAGATTACAAAGACATCAAAACAATCGGTGATATTGCCAAAAAAGCGGGATTGTAAAAATGATTTCTTTCACGTCGGAACAGCGCTTTATCGTAACGGGAGCTTCTTCCGGATTAGGAGAAGCTGCGGCTTTGCTTCTTAATGAACTCGGAGCAAGTGTTATCGGCATTGCCCGTAATCAGGAACGGCTTGAAGCGATGAAAGCTACGGCAAAATATCCGGAAAACGTCTTTTTGGAGCAAAAAGATTTAACGGAAAATATCAAAGGTTTGCCCGCTTATGTCAAAGCGTTGAAAGAAAAATACGGTAAATTTCAGGGGTTGGCATATTGCGCGGGAATCTCGCAAATTCAACCTCTCCAATTCTTGGACTATAACGATCTGAAAAAAATCTTCGATATCAATTACTTTGCACCAGTCCTTATGATTAAAGGCGTTGCGGATAAAAGATGCAATATCGGCGCGGGGACATCAATTGTAGCTATAGCTTCAATTGCCGCATTTGCCAGGGATAAAGGACACCTTTCTTATGCGGGCTCGAAAGCTGCTCTATCCGCTTCACTGAAATGTATATCTAAGGAAGTGATTGGACGAGGCATAAGAGTGAATTGTGTTTCTCCATCAAATATAAAAACGCCTATGAATACCGGAATGGAAGATTATGAGGAAAGTCAAAAAAATCTTTATCCGCTTGGTTTTGGTGAAACAAAAGATGTCGCCAATATGATTGCTTTCCTTCTTTCCGACAAAGCTAAATTCATTTCAGGACAAAACTACGTTATTGACAGCGGAGGAGTTTTATAATGGCATATTCTGTAACACAAACACAATTTCAGTCACGTAGATCGGTTTGTCACTATGGCGAATTATGTGACGATGATAAAGTTGTTCTTTCTTGGGTTTACGATTGTGGAAAAAAAGCGTTTGTAAAACAAATTCCAAACAATCGGGATTTGGATTTTGTATTTGTTTCCCATCTTGATGCAGATCACGTCAACAGTATCGTTGATTTAAAAATAGGTAAGAATACACAAATATGCATACCGTATATCCCTGCGTCTTTGTTCTTACTGTTGATAATACTCTATTCAGGAAGATATTCCTCTCAAGGATTGTCTTTTATCCACGGTGTATATATCAGCTTAAGAAACCGGTGGAGAGAAAGAAGAGATACAGACAATGATATAGATATACCGGACGGATTTTTTGAAAATTATTTTGCAGATCTGATTTTCAAAAGCGAGGCGGTTTATGTCGACAATATATCTGTTGTCAGCAGTGAAAGTTCTCAAATTTCTTTGAATGCTTTTATACCGTGGGAATTTTTGGTTTCGTCCTATATCGATCCGTCATTTATGACGGCGATATCTAAATTGGTAAACAATATCTGTTCAAGCGGAATACCTTTAAAAGATTGGCTGGGATCGGGACTGAGAAAATTAAAGCAACAGTATAAAAGCATAAATTACGGTGTTTCAAGTTGTTATGTAAACAATATCATTTCTATGTGTGTTTATGCCGGACCGATTGACAACAATACGGACAGAAATCTGAAAAAGTCCGGTTGGCTTCATACTGGCGATTCTTGCTTTCATCTGCCTAATGTTTTGTCGTATTTTTTGAAAGTTTTTAAAAAATATGGTTCTCGTACTTATGTTTTGAGCTTACCGCATCATAGTTCAGAAAAAACGAATACAACAGCAGTCTTATCGTTTTTGTGTTCTAACTTTAGCCGAGCTGCCTTCGTTATCCCTTATTCAACAGCGGTTAAACACTGTTGCCACAGAAACTATTCCTGTAATTGTATTTATTGTACCGAAAATCAAGATGTTTCTTTTGTTAACGGCCAAACGAATGCGATTCAGACCGCTTTTCCTTGTTCAAAGCGCAAATGCAAGATTTTCTAAGGAGAACAATTATGGGCTTCAGTCATTTCAATCACGCCAAAATAAGAGGTATCGTAACCGTATTGCCGGATCATTGCATTCATATTGACAATGAAATCCGTTTTTATGACAACGATCCGAAAAAACTGGCGCGCAACAAGAAAATCTTGGGGTTGGGTGACAGGTATGTTTTGCCGCAAGGTTTGACGTGTTTGGATTTATGTGAAGAAGCCGCTAAAAGACTGATCGCCGATCTGAAACTGAACAAAGATGAAATTGACGGCGTCATCGTTGCTTCCAACTGCCATGAATTTGTTTCTCCTGCCGATGCTTGTATTCTTCAAGGTCGATTAGGCTTGTCTGAAAATTGCACGTGTTTTGATATTGGCGGTTTATCCTGCTCTGCCTATGTGCATGCGTTAATGACAGCTCATTCGTTTGTTGAAACAGGTGTTATGAAAAAGTGCCTTGTTCTTGCCGGCGATATGAACAGCATTCACTCCGATGTCCGCAATCGCAATTCCAATATGCTTTACAGCGATGCCGCTTCGGCGACTTTGGTCGAATATTCCGAAAAGGAATATCCTTCCTGGTTCCAAACGGGAACAAGGGGGGCCGGTTGGGCGAAAATCATCACGCCGGCATCTGGAGTTCATCTGCCTGTCCGTAAAGACATAGCCGATATTGAAATAACGGATTCAAACGGGAATGTGTGGCATTTATGGGACGAAATATTAAAGGGATTTGATATTTTTCAATTCACAATGTACGCCGCGCCGAAAAGCATTCTTGAAACGTTGGAATACGCCGGAAAAACCGTTGACGACATTGATTACTTCCCGATGCATCAGGCAAACGGACAAATCGTTAAAACGATAGCTCAGCACGCTAAAATCCCCGAAGGAAAAACATCGGGCGAAACTTTTTCCAAATACGCGAATTGCGGGGCGGCTTCCGTTGTTTCCGCCATATGCGATCAACTGAAAGATAAAAGTGTCAAAGACATTATGCTGGTGACTTTTGGCGTCGGTCTTTCTTGGGGAACGTGCATCATTGATTTCAGCGATGTTATCAACGGCGGCGTTCAGTTCTTCAAAATTCCTGAAAAATTGCCGACCCGTAAAGAGCTGGCTGAAAAATGGATCGGATACTTCAAAGGGGAAAATGATGTTTAAAGGTAAAACAGTTTTAATTACGGGAGCTAATCGCGGAATCGGACGGGCAACGACTGAAGCTTTTGCCGAGGAAGGAGCGGCTCTTTTGGCTTGTGCCAGAAAGCAAACTCCCGAATTTGAAGCGGATATGGCAGGTTTAGCTAAAAAATACAAAGTTGAAATCACTCCTGTTTATTTTGATTTGGCGGATGAAGAAGCCATTAAAAATGCGATAAAGCAGATTGCAACTGATAAAAAGCGCATTGATGTGCTGGTTAATAATGCGGGCGTTCCTTTCGGCGGACTGATGACAATGACGCCGATTGCCTAATTAAAAGAAGTATTTCAAATCAACTACTTTTCTCAGATTTTAATGAGGCAACAGGTTTCAAAACTGATGATGCGTCAAAAAAGCGGTGTGATTATCAATATGGCTTCGGTGGGCGGTATTGAAACAAATGCCGGATATTTGGCATACGGTTCATCAAAAGCCGCTTTGATTTGGGCAACTCGTTGTGTTTCAAAAGAGTTGGCTCCCTACGGCATACGCGTTAATGCCGTTGCCCCCGGTCTGACAAAAACGGAAATGGGACTTTATAAACCCGAAGAAGAATTGAACAAAACCATCGGCCAAACAGCTTTAAAGCGTATGGCGGATGTGTCGGAAATTACAAATGCCATTCTTTTCCTGGCTTCGGAAAAAGCTTCTTTTATTACGGGACATATTCTTAGCGTTGACGGAGGGCGTCCGTAATGACGGAAATAGAGCAGCTGGAAATTTTTTCAAATAAAATCAGAAAAACATCGCTGGATATGGCTCTTTCGGCTGGGAAAGCAGGATGTCATATCGGAGGCGGTTTTTCCTGTATTGAGATTTTTGCCGTTTTGTATGGTAAAATCTTAAATGTTGACGCCAAAGATCCAGTCAATGAAAACAGAGATCGCTTTATTCCCAGCAAAGCGCATTGTATTTTACCTAATTTTGCCTCGCTGTTGCATACGGGATTTATCGGACAAAACGATATTCTTTCTTTTCACGAAAACGGAGGACTTTTAGCTGGCCATCCGGAAAATCGGGAAATAGGACTGGAATTTTCAGGAGGCAGTCTCGGTATGGGATTGTCTGTCGGTATTGGTATGTCTTTAGCCGCCAAGCGTAAAGGATTGTCTCATAAAACATACGTTCTATTAGGTGATGGTGAATGCAACGAAGGTTCCGTTTGGGAAGCATTTATGTCTGCGGCACAATTCAGATTGGATAATCTGATAGTCGTTGTTGATTACAACAATATGCAATTTGACGGCGTCAATTATGTGATTATGGGATTGGCACCATTGGATGAAAAATTAAAAGCTTTCGGTTGGCAAACCGTTTCCTGTAACGGACACAATATCGGAGAATTGTTAAATGCTTTTGAAATGCCTCATCCGGAAAAACCGTTGGCGATTATTGCCCATACTATCAAAGCGCACGGTATTCCAAGTTTGGAAAACAAAGCGGAATCCCATCACGCCGCTTTAAGCCAAGAAGATTACGATTTTGTCATAAACGCTATGAAGGACGGTTCCTATGGTCGAATTTAATGCCCGTAATTTCAGAACCTGGTCTATCATGGGAATCAATCCGTGTATATGGAGTGTTGCTTTTCCCGAAATTATCGCTGATGATCCGGATGCTTTGGCGATGACGGCTGATTTGGCTCGTTATTCCGGAATGGTCAGAACGCAATCCAAATTTCCGGATCGTTTTTATAATTTCGGAATTGCCGAACAAAATATGGTCGGAACAGCCGCCGGTATGGCGATGTCCGGATATCACGTTTTTATGACAACTTATGCTCCTTTTATTACTTATCGTTGCGCTGATCAGATTCGGCATTTGTTGGGCAATTTAAATTTAAACATCAAAGCAATCGGTTCTGCCGCAGGACTAAGCGCGGGATTGTCCGGAAACGCTTTGTTGGCGTTGGGTGATATGGCTTTCATGCGTTCTATTCCGAATATGCAAGTTTTTTCACCGGCGGATTGCGTGGAAGCTGTTAAAATCATGTTGGCTGTTTCAAAAATGAATTCGCCTACTTATATCCGTTTCTGTGGAGCGACAAATATTCCTGCCGTTTATCAACAGGACTATGACTTTAAAATAGGAAAAGCGGTTGTTTTGCGAAGAGGAGCTAAAATTCTTTTGGTCGGGACAGGATTGAATATAGTTGCCAACGCATTAAAAGCCGCAGAGCTGATAGAAGAAAAAACGGGAATATCTGTTGAAGTTGCTAATTTCCATACCATTAAGCCAATTGACACTGATTATTTGGAACAAATTCGAGATTTTGATCTGATAGTTTCCATTGAAGAACACAGCGTTATCGGTGGACTGGGAAGCGCAATCGCCGAATTCGGAATTAAACGAAAGTGTTTTCCGAGACAGGTGTTTATCGGCGTAGAAGATAAACTTTATACGCTCGGCAAGCGGGATTTTATGTTGGATCAATGCGGCTTAACCGCTGAAAAAATAGCGGATCGTATTATAAAGGAAATAAAGAATGATTGAAGATTTCCATGCTCTTGAACCCTATTCTTTGATGAAATCCGATAAAGAACTTCTTTTACGCAAAGAGTTGTCGGAGATGACGGCTTTCCATGATCAAAATTGTCCTGAATATCATTTGATTTTGAATGCACTTGGATATCAAAAAGATAACATTCATCATATTACAGATATTCCGTTTATTCCTGTTCGATTGTTCAAAGAATTACAACTGAAAAGCATTCCGAATAATGAAGTGTTTAAAACAATAACCTCTTCCGGAACAACGGGGCAGATGGTTTCCCAAATTTATTTGAATCAAGAAACCGCTCTTTTACAGCAGAAAGTTTTAATCCGTATTCTGTCGAATTATATCGGCAAAAAAAGATTACCGATGCTTGTTATTGATTCCCCGTCAATCATTAAAGACAGAAAACTCTTTACGGCACGAGGAGCCGCCATTATCGCGTTAAATGTTATTGCGACAAATTATACATACGCTCTGAACGATGATATGACGTTGAATAAGCCGGTTGTGGAAGAATTCTTGGAAAAGAATCAGAGTAAAGACTTTTTGATTTTCGGATTTACATTTCTGCTTTGGCAACATTTCTATAAAGAATTGCAGAAAATGGATAAGCGTTACGATATGAGTAAGGCTTATATCATTCAGAGCGGCGGATGGAAAAAATTCGAAGCGGAAAAAATATCGCGTCAGGACTTTAAAAAGGCTTTTACGGATATTTGCGGCGTTACGCACTTCTTGGATCATTACGGAATGGCGGAGCAGACCGGCTGCATTTACGCCGAATGCGAATATGGCCATTTGCACGCCAGCATTTATTCCGACTTTATTCCACGCCGACCGGAAGACTTTTCCCCGTGTGAAATCGGTGAAAAAGGGATCATTCAGGTTGTTTCCTCTTTAGCCCGTTCTTATCCGGGACATTCTCTTTTGACCGAAGACGAAGGGCTTATCCTTGGTGAAGACGACTGTCCGTGCGGACGCAAGGGAAAATACATTCAAGTCTTGGGACGTATCAAACAAGCGGAATTAAGGGGGTGCAGTGAT
>JAFYCE010000008.1 GCA_017539865.1 Alphaproteobacteria bacterium | reverse complement strand
GTGGAATCGGTCAGGAAAATCATCGCGCCCGAAAAACCGGATTACAGTCCGGTTTCCCTGATTATCATCGCGGTGGCGGTCGTCATAAAAATCGTTCTGGGAAAATACGTTAAAAAGCAAGGCGAAAAAGTAAACTCCGGTTCGCTGATCGCCTCCGGTTCGGACGCAATGTTTGACGCGATCCTTTCCGCGTCAGTTTTAGGATCGGCGATTATTTTTCAACTCAGCGGTTTTTCGTCGGAAGCGTACGTGGGCGCCCTTATTTCCGTCATTATCGTCAAATCAGGCATTCAAATGATGACGGATACTTTGAATGAAATTCTGGGAATAAGAGCCGATAAGAAAATCACGGACGAAATTAAACGGTTGCTGTCATCTGAAGAAGAAGTGCGGGGCGTATACGATCTGGTTATGTACAACTACGGACCGGACAAGTACTATGCTTCCGTGCATTTGGAACTGCCGGACACGATGACGGCTAAGGAAATCGACCGGCTGACCAGAAAGCTTGAATCAAAAGTGTACAAGGCGACAGGCGTCATTTTGGCAGGCGTCGGATTATATTCCTATAATACGGGGAACAGTGAAGCCGCGCTTATTCAACGCGACGTACAGGAAAAAGTGCTGGCGCACGATTGGGCGGTTCAGGTTCACGGCTTTTATTTGGATATTGAAGCCAGAGAAATGCGCTTTGACGTTGTTTTCAGCTTTGATATTGCGCCGAAGGAAGGATTGACGCTTCTTTATGACGAAATGCGCGAAGCGTATCCGGACTATAACATACAGATTTTGCCGGACGTTGACGTTTCAACGACCGATTAGAAATAAAAAAGGAGAACAAACAATGACGATTTATGACTACAGCGTTCCTAAACCGAATGGCGAGGAATTGAAACTGGCCGATTTTAAAGGAAAAGTGATTTTGATTATGAACACGGCGACCGGATGCGGATTTACGCCGAAATACGAACCGGTTGAAAAAATGTATGAGAAATATCACGACAAAGGCTTGGAAGTCGTCGATATCCCATGCAACCAATTTGGTCAGCAGACGCCGGGGACGGACGAGGAAGTTCACGATTTTTGCGTGCTTCATTTCAACACGCATTTTCCGCAAATGAAAAAATCCGACGTCAACGGGAAAAACGAGCTGCCGCTTTACACCTATCTGAAAGCGCAAAAGGGGTTTGAAGGTTTCGGCAAACACAAGCTTTCCGCCCTGCTGTCCGAAATGCTCGCAAAAGAAGACAAGGACTGGGATAAAAAGCCGGACATCAAGTGGAACTTCACCAAATTCCTGATCGACCGGAACGGAAATGTTGTTGCCCGCTTCGAACCGACCGCCGATATGGAAGCCGTCGAAGCGAAAATAACGGAATTGCTTTGATCGGAAAAAAGCTATGAACGATTACGCGAAAGCTAAAGGAACGGCCATAGAAAAGACGATACGGGGGCAAATGCAGGCGGAGCTTTCGGGAGCGGGAATGTATTTTGCTTTGGCCCGCGCGGCGGAAGGGCTGAACCTTGACGAGGTCGCCGGACAATTCAAAGAGCTGGCCGCAGAACACGCGGCGCAGGCTGGTTTCTACGCCGGATTTTGCGGAAGATATCCATTTGAAGAAAACGAATTCTGGCAATTTGTCAAAGGCCTTTCAAAAGCCGAATACTTCGGGGAAAAAGCCATTAAAGGGCTTGCCGCCGCCGTAAAGGAAGCCGGTTTTGCCGCTGCCGCCGGAACGATCGAAACTTTTGCGGCGCAACACAGACATCACGCGGAAGTAACGCAACGATTGACGGAAAAATATGCGTCCGAAAACATCAAACAAAATGCGGAAAAACGCTATGTATGCGGTGTTTGCGGATACGTCTGCGAGGGCGAACTTGACAGTAAACCGGAAGTCTTTATCTGTCCGTTGTGCGGTATGCCCAAATCCGCGTTTAAAGTGATAGAATGATAGATCCTGTGTCCTGCGCAGATTTTTGCGCTATAAAAAAATCCGCTCTGAAAAGAGCGGATTTTTCGTTGTAATTTGTATACTTAAGCGGCGAACAGGCGCGTCCTTAATTCCTGACGCAACGTGTCGATCACTTCCAAATCGTGATGGCGCTTTTCAAAATGCCAGAACGTCCAGCCGTTGCAGCTCGGCAAGCCTTGCAAGGCCGCGCCGACTTTATGAATCGAGCCGGAAACGTTGTCCGCCAACAACGACCCGTCGGAACGCACTTTCGCCGCAAATTTCTGTTTCGCGTCAAACAGCCAGTCGCCCGCCTGCAACAATCCGTATTCCAACACCGTTCCGAACGGAATGCGCGGCTCTTTGCGCTTGCAGGACATCTGCAACGCCGCCGTATCGGAAACGGGAACGATCACGTCGATGCGTTCTTTCGCGCCTTTGATGTATTTCGGTTCGCGTTCAATGCCGATGAAACGGCGGCCCAGACGCTTTGCAACCGCTCCGGTCGTTCCCGTGCCGAAGAACGGATCCAGAACGATATCCCCCGGTTTCGTCGTCATCATAATCAAACGGTAGAGCAGGGATTCCGGCTTTTGCGTGGAATGGAGCTTTTCGCCGTTTTCGTCCTTCAACCGTTCGTGGCCGCTGCAAATCGGCAGATACCAGTCGCTGCGCAGCTGCTTGTCGTCGTTAAAGGCTTTCATCGCTTCGTAATTGAAGGTGTACTTCGCGCCTTGGCTTTTCGCGCACCAGATCATCGTTTCGTGCGCGTTGCACAAACGCGTGCCTTTCATATTCGGCATAGGATTGTCTTTGATCCACAGAATATCGTTTAAAATCCAGAATCCCAAATTCTGCAAAATATAACCGACGCGGAAAATATTGTGATAGGAACCGATCACGGTCAACGTGCCGTCGTCTTTCAAAACACGGCGAGCCGCAGTCAGCCAAGCCAAAGTGAAATCATCATAAGCTTTGGAGTCCGCGAACTGATCCCAGTCATCGGTTACACCGTCGACAAAGGAGCTGTCGGGACGGAACAGATCTCCGCCCAACTGCATATTATAGGGAGGATCGGCAAAAATCATATCAACGGATTTTTCGGGCAGGGAATTCATCAATTCGATGCTGTCGCCCGGTAAAATAACATTCGTTTTTAAAGCAGTCATAGAAAAACCTCTTGCTACCGTTCTGGTTGAAACCATTCCTGAAACCAGAATAGGCGGCAGAGGTAATTAAAATATTAACAGGCGAATCTTTTTGAAAAAAATTATTTTCCGGACAGAAGAGCGTTGTACTTTTTAGAATGCTTCATTAATTCCTTATCAAGATTTTCCGGTTCCAAAAGTTCCAAAAAATTAGCGTTATCGGCATAAATCGACACACCTAATCCCAGTTTGGCCTGATTTCCGAATCCGGCAAGGCTTAACAACGTCGGGCCTAAATCCAGAGGGGAGAATATTCTTCTTTTTTCCGGAGCGGAAGCGTTCAAAACGGTATTAAACAGTGTTCTGTTCTTTTCTTTTTTCAAGTCCGAAAAAACGGAATTGGGACGGGCTTTATGATCACCGACGATGACGATGACGGTGTTTTTATAATCGGACATAACTTCCAGTTTTTTAACAAAATCGGTCAACTGATCGTCAGTACAGCGTACAATGTCGGTAAAATCGTCTTTATCTCCTTTTTTACACGATTTTTCCAAAAATCCTTTTGGTTCGTGCATATTCAAAGTCAATAAGACCATAAAGAACGGTTTTCCCGTTTTCCCCGAAGACAATCGCTCGCGGGCAAATTCAAGCAGCTTTGAATCAGCCGCTCCGTTAAACAGGGAAAAGCCTTTGTCATCGTCTGTTTTTATCAGGGTTTCCGCTCCTTTGATTTCGTCAAAAGAATGGGCTTTCAGAAAAACGTCCTTGTTGGCGAAAGAAACGGTATCGCTGGTATAAAAATAATTTTTGTATCCGTTTTGCTTTAAAATATCCGATAGGCATACAAGATTTTTAAAAGAGGGGAATACATTGCTCAGCAGTAAATTTTTTAATCTGGCAGCTGTCGGAACACCGCATAAGATACCGGTCATCGCCGAAGCTGTATTGCCGGTTCCGATGATCTGCCGGTAATCGCCCAGAGCCGGCATTTTGCTGAGTTGAGGAATGAGGTTTCGTCCGAAAAGTTTTTCATTGCCGTAAGTGTTTTCCAAAGATTCAACGATAATCAGGATAACGTTTTTCCGTGCGTTTTTCGGGGGGACGGTAAATTCCGTTTTCATATTTTCATAAATATCCGTTTTTTCAAATATGCTTTTTAAATTGATCGCTTGATTAACGACAAAAACAAGGAAAAACAAATACAAGCCGATTGACGTGCAAGCACGGCATTTTTGCAGGGCAAAATGAAATTTTTCTTTAAAAACCTTAAAAAAAACAAGCGGATACCAATAATCAATGCACGAAAACAAAATGGCGAAGATAATCAGAAATTTAATCAAAATGAAATAAGAATATGTGATCGGAGGGACTTCATTCGTATAAACGAAGAAAGATATCAAATCCACAGGGTTTGTAACGTAAAAATCATAATAGAGGATGGCGTACGCCGATAATAAAACGGATAAAACGAAATTGAAAAAATGAATCATAACTTCCCGTTGATTTATAAGAAAACTTTAACGGGCGCATAGGATTTGCGGTGATGGATGCAGATACCGTGCGCTTTCATTCCGTCCTGATGCGCTTTTGTTCCATAGCCGGCATTCTTTTCCCAACCGTAATAAGGGAACTCTTTTGCCAGTTCGCACATCAGCCGGTCACGGGTGACTTTCGCGATGATCGACGCTGCCGCGACGGATAAACTCAAAGCGTCTCCTTTGATTAAAAAGCGCGCGGGGCAGGGCAGGTTTGGTGGAATTTTGTTACCGTCAATTATAATAAATTCAGGAACTTGCGGCAAGTCCTTAACAGCTCGGTTCATCGCCAGAAAGGTCGCCTGTAAAATGTTCAAAGTGTCAATTTCCTCGACACTTGCCATGCCGCAACCGATCAAAGCGTTCGAAGCGTGCAATTCTTCAAACAAGGCTTCGCGTCTGGCGGCGGTCAGCTTTTTTGAATCATCCAACTTTTTTGCCAGAGAGTCGGAAATTTCCAAATTCGGGAAAATGACGGCTCCGGCGACGACGGGCCCCGCCCAAGGGCCGCGTCCGGCTTCGTCAATACCGGCAATCAGCTTTGCTTTCCCGCATAAATGCTCGTATTTAAAATCAGGCATTTTCTTTTCTTTCATCAATCGACGGCATCAGTTTAAACGAATTGTCGTCCTTTGTCCATCTTGCCGTTTGCGGGAAAGATTTTCATCTTTACCGGAAAGGAGGCGATTATGTTTTCGAAAATCAAACCGCGTGATCCCGAATATGAAAAAAAATTTTGGCTGACCATGCTTTTATGTCTGTTTTTCGGCATTTTGGGGCTGCACCGGTTTTATACGGGATACGGAAGGGAAGGGCTATTCTTTCTGTTGTGCGGCTTTACCGGCGTGGGAACGATTATCACCGGTCCATGGGCATTGATTGATTTGGCTATGATTTTGGGGCGTTTCTATACGACGCCGAACGGTCGGCCTTTGAAATGAAAAGAAGTAAAAAAAACTTAAAAAAGGGTTGAAGCGAACGCCCGTCTGCGGTACAGTAATGCCGCAAATTAAAGGGACTCTGCCTTTTGGCGGGTTCTTTCCTTTTAATCATTTTTGTTTTACATCTTGGAGAAGAAATCCATGGCGGATAAGAAAACTATGAAGATGATGGACGCAAACGAAGCGTGCGCTTCCGTTGCCCATCGTCTGAACGAAGTTGCCGTTATCTACCCGATTACGCCGTCTTCACCGATGGGTGAATGGACGGACGCTTGGGCGGCTCAAGGCATCAAAAACATCTGGGGCAAGGTTCCCGAAGTCTATGAAATGCAGTCCGAAGCCGGCGCGATCGGCGCTGTTCACGGCGCATTGCAGGCAGGCACGCTGACAACGACCTTTACGGCGTCTCAGGGCTTGTTGCTGATGATTCCGAACCTGTACAAAATCGCCGGTGAACTGACGCCGTTCGTCATTCATGTGGCCGCTCGCGCCGTTGCAACGCACGCTTTGTCGATTTTCGGCGACCATTCCGACGTGATGGCCTGCCGTCAGACGGGCTTGGCGATGATTTGCTCGAACAACGTTCAGGAAGCGCAGGACTTTGCCGCGATCGCGCAGTATTCCACGCTGAAATCCCGCGTGTCTTTCATGCACTTCTTCGACGGTTTCCGCACGTCTCACGAAATCAACAAGATCGAAACGATTGCCGATGAAGATTTGGCAAAGTACGTTGAAGGTCTGCCGACCACGTTCAACCGTGAAAACGCTTTGACGCCGGATCATCCGCTGCTGCGCGGCACGGCGCAAAATCCGGATGTCTTCTTCCAGATTCGCGAAGCCGCCAACCCGTATTATGAAAAGGTTCCGGGCATCGTTCAGGAAGCGATGGACAAGTACGCCAAGATCACCGGACGTCAGTATCATCTGGTTGACTATGTCGGTGCGAAAGACGCTGAACAGGTCGTTGTTATTATGGGGTCGGGCGCTGACACGACGGAAGCGACTGCCGCTCATCTGAAAGACAAGAAGTACGGCGTTGTCAAAGTTCATCTGTATCGTCCGTTCCCGGCCGAAGCTTTGATCAAAGCTCTGCCTGCCACGGTTAAGACGATCGCCGTTATGGATCGTACGAAGGAAGCCGGTTCTCAGGGCGAACCGTTGTATTTGGATGTGATGGCGGCTGTCGCCGACGCGTACAGCAAGGGCGAACTGAAGACGATGCCGCGCGTGATCGGCGGCCGTTACGGTTTGTCTTCCAAAGAATACACGCCCGCTATGGCGAAAGCCGTATTTGAAAACGCTGAAAAGGCTGATGCGAAGACGCGTTTCACGGTCGGTATCACCGATGACGTGACGAACCTGTCTTTGCCGGTTGACACTTCTTATGACATTGAAGACGAAGACGTTAAACGCGCGATCTTCTTCGGTTTGGGTGCTGACGGTACGGTCGGTGCGAACAAGAACTCGATCAAGATCATTGCCGGCCGCGACGGTACTTACGGTCAGGCTTACTTTGTGTATGACTCCAAGAAGTCCGGTGCGATGACGACATCTCACCTGCGTTTCGCAAATCACGTCATCAATTCGCCGTATCTGATCAATAAAGCGTCGTTTGTCGCCTGTCACCATTTCCCGTTCTTGGAAAAGATCGACATGTTGGCGCAAGCTGCCGACGGCGCCGTGTTCTTGTTGAACGCTCCGTTCAAGCCGGAAGAAGTTTGGGACAAACTGCCGGTCGAAGTTCAGGAAGAAATCATCAAGAAGCATTTGAAACTGTATTCGATCGACGCTGTTGAAGTGGCTAAAGCGACCGGAATGGGCCGCCGCATCAACACAATCATGCAGACCTGCTACTTCGCTCTGTCCGGCGTTCTGCCGAAAGACGAAGCGATCCAGAAGATTAAAGACTACGCCGCCAAGACCTATGCGAAGAAAGGTCAGGCTGTTGTCGAAAAGAACTGGGCCGCTATCGACGCTTCCTTGGCTCATCTGCATGAAATCAAAGTGACGGATAAGCCGACCTCCAAACTGCACCGCCTGCCGGGCGTTCCGGAATACGCTCCGGAAATCGTCCGCAAAATCGAAGGCACGATTTTGGAAGGCCGCGGCGAAGAGTTGAAAGTCTCCGATCTGGAATGGACGGCCGATGGTACTTGGCCGACCGCGACGACACAGTATGAAAAACGCTGTATCGCGTCCGACATCCCCGTTTGGGATTCCGACACCTGCATTCAGTGCGGCAAGTGCGCCATGGTTTGTCCGCACGCCGCCATCCGCGCCAAAGTCGCGACAAACGAAGATATGAAGAAGGCTCCGGCCGGATTCAAGTCTGCCGCTTTCAAGGGCAAGGACTTTGCGGATTCCGCTTGGATCATTCAGGTCTCTCCGGAAGACTGCACGGGCTGCTCTTTGTGCACCCGCGCTTGTCCGGCAAAGAGCAAGGCCGATCCCGAAAAGAAAGCGATCAATATGGAACCGATCGCGGCTCATCTGGAACAGGAAAAGAAGAACTTCGACTTCTTCATCAATCTGCCGGATGTCGATCGTACGAAGATCGAAAAGAAGTTGGTCAAGAACGTTCAGCTGCTTCGTCCGCTGTTTGAATATTCCGGTGCTTGCGCCGGCTGCGGTGAAACGCCGTATGTCAAATTGTTGACGCAGTTGTTCGGCGACCGTCTGCTGATCGCGAACGCAACGGGCTGCTCCTCCATTTACGGCGGAAACTTGCCGACGACCCCGTATGCGAAAGACATCAACGGCCGCGGTCCGGCTTGGTCGAACTCCTTGTTTGAAGACGCGGCCGAATTCGGTCTGGGCATGCGTTTGTCCGTGGACTTCCAGAAGCACTTCGCGACTGAATTGCTGAAGGGCATGGAAAGCGACATCGGCGGAGATCTGGTCAACGAACTGTTGACGGCTTCTCAGGCCGACGAAGCGGCGATCAAGGCGCAGAGAGAACGCGTCGAAGCTTTGAAAGCGAAACTCGCCGGCATGAAGTCCGCTCAGGCTGAAGCTCTGGCAAAAGTCGCCGATTACTTCGTCGAAAAGTCCATCTGGACGATCGGCGGCGACGGTTGGGCTTACGATATCGGTTACGGCGGTTTGGATCACGTCCTGTATTCCGGCAAGAACATGAACATTCTGGTTCTGGATACGAACGTTTACTCCAACACGGGCGGTCAGGCGTCCAAGGCGACCCCGATCGGCGCTTCCGCGAAATTCGCCGTTGCCGGCAAGTCCTTGCCGCGTAAGGATCTGGGCATGATTGCCATGGCGTCCGAAAACGTCTATGTCGCGCAAGTCGCGATGGGCGCGAACGACGCGCAAACGATCAAAGCTTTTGTCGAAGCGGAATCCTACAACGGACCGTCTTTGATCATCGCTTACGCGCACTGCATCAACCACACCTACGAAATCGACAAGGGCGGTCTGGAACACCAGAAAGCCGCTGTTGAAACGGGATACTGGCCGTTGTATCGTTTCGATCCGCGCCGTGTCGCCGAAGGCAAACCGGGATTGCAGTTGGATTCCAAGGCCGCGACGAAGCCGATCGCCGACTTTATGGCGAACGAAGGCCGCTTCCAGCAGGTCAAGAAAGCCGATCCCGAACGTTATGACCGCTTGGTCCAATACGCTCAGGAACAGGTTGAGGAACGCCGCAAGCTGTATGAACATTTGGCTGCTGAAAAGTAATTTTTGACAGCTGATACTGAAAGCCCCTCGGATTTTCCGAGGGGCTTTTAATTACAATGAAGCCCGCAAAAAAAAGCGGGCTTTTTCTTTGTGAAATATCTGAATGATTTAGAAGGGGAGGAAGCCTCCGCCCGTTTAAGGACAGATTCGGCATATAATTTATTAGCCGCCATATACAATGCGGCTATATTGCAAGGGGTTCTGACGCCCTGAACCTGTTTTTTGCAGGTTCATTTTTGCCGTATCAAATACACGGGATTTTCTCAAGTGTTAATCGTTTGTTTGTTTTAAGATTTTAATTTGAGTAAAATCAAAATCGGATATACTTAACAAAAGCTGAAAGAAAAAGATGAATACAAAAACAAAAGGTGTTGTTTTAGGCATCGTCGGAGAGGCTCTTTACGCCACAAATTCAATGTTTGCCATTCCGCTGTATTCTTTGGGAATGTCATCCAACGATATGTTGTTTTTCTGTTATCTGATCGCAACGGTGCTTTACGGTCTGTGGACGGCTTTTTATCAAAAGATTTCCTTAAAAATTTCAATGAAAGAAGCGTTCTTTCTGTTTCCCCTCGGTTCGCTTTTTTCCATTTCCACTCTGGCGTTGTTTTCCAGTTATCACTACATCGGAGTCGGGGTGGCCACCACGCTGTTGTTCATATACCCGATTTTGGTCGCGATTATTATGACGGTCTTCTTTAAAGAAAAAATGACGATGAAAACGGTTTCGGCCATCCTTCTGACTTCCGCCGGCGTCTGGCTGCTTTATTACGGCAAGTCGGACGAAAAGCTGAATATGACGGGTGTTTTGTTGTCCTTTGTTTCCGCTTTGGCATACGCACTGTACTTGGTCGTGATTAAAAAAGCTTCCGTTCTGCAAAAAATGAACGAACGCAAGCTGACGTTTTACGTGATCGCATTCAGTTTTTTTATCTTCGTTGTTCAGTCCGTTTTGTCGGGGAAGGGGATCGCCCCGATAACAACGCCGGTCGCTTTAGGATATGTCGCCGGTCTGGCGATTTTCCCGACAATCGTTTCTTTGGAAACGATAACGGTCGTCGTCCGTTTGATCGGCCCTACGACAACGGCGATTCTCGGAGCGGTTGAACCTTTGACCGCTTTATTGATCGGCGTTTTCCTGTTTAACGAACAAGTGACGATCAAAATCGCCGGCGGCATTTTGTTGATTTTGATTGCTGTAACAAGTGTCGTATTTGAACCGCGCGATGTTTCCGAAAAGTAATTCCCGACTGCGGATAACGAAATCCCCCCGAATTTCCGAGGGGAGTTCGCTTTCAGTCAATCATTCCTTTTTTCTGTAATTTTTTCTTTAAACAACAGTATTTCTTATACCGGCGCACATTGTTGTTTATTTTCAACAAGGTCAGATAGAATTTAAGATTATACCAACATTCCCGAAACGCCATTTTCCAAGCTTGTTTCAAAATATCTTTTGCTTTTTTCCGTTCTTCCGCACTGAACAGATGTTGATTAAACAGATAACGGTATGAATGACTTTGAAGCCTGAAAAGCGTATTTTCTTTCCATATTTTCAATTCCTTCCGGCCGAATTTGTGACTTTTCAAAAGTTCCAGCAATTTTTGCTGAACCTTGAAAACATCGAAACTTTTAGCGTTCATTTTGTTGGATATGCTGTCTTTCCGTCTTAAATAAACGTATTGTCCTTCGCAAAAAGCGACTTTTTCGGCATTCAAGAATAGCTCTCTTGTCCACAATTCGTCAGGATTCATAACGCCTTCATTCAATTTATCGCATTTTCCAATCAGATTTGTTGAAAAACACGCCCAACCGTGAATACGCCAGTTCAGGGACAACACAAACGCCTCCCGTCCGGATAAAATGATACTTCTATCCTTTGTTTTAAAATCGTCTTTGCCTTTATTCGACGGCGTTATTCCGATCATATCGAAAGTTTCAAGATCTTCGGAAACGCCTTTACCGACAATGCGAGCGTCGGGAATAATGACATCGGCGTTTGTTTCATCTATCCGTTTGGCGATATTTTCCAACAAATCGGGAGAAAGTTCGTCATCATGTCCCAACAACTGGATATACGTTCCTTTGGCGGCAAGAATGCCTGCGTTGAAACCTCCTGCAGCGCTTCCGCTGTTCTTTTCCCGTGCGATGACTTTGATACGCGGGTCTTTCGCCGCATACTCGCGCAACTTTTCAAGCGTCCTGTCCGTTGAGCAATCGTCAACACATATATATTCCCAATTCTGATACGTTTGACATAGCATCGATCTTATCGGTTTATCTATAAATTCCATGGAATTGTAAAAAGGGGTGACAACCGTAAGAAGTTTTTCCGTCATTTTATTCTTCCTTTTTCGATTTATTTCTTTATATAAGTCATATTGGCTTCAACATCTTTCGTAACGACAGAGCCTGCTGCGACCATAGCGTTTTCACCGATCGTCACTCCCGGCAAAATTGTTGCGTTTGCTCCGATTGAAGCGCCTTTTTTGACCAGTACCGGTTCCAGCTTGAAATCTTTGTTATGGGATTTCGGATGCCTGTCGTTGCAAAAAGTTACGTTTGCTCCGACGAAAACGTCATCTTCCAATGTGATCCCGTCCCAAATCTGGACATTGCATTTTACTGTACAGCGGTCACCAATGACGGCATTGTTTTCAATAAAACAATGCGAACAAATATTACAGTCTTTTCCGATTTTCGCATCGGGTAAAACGACAACAAATTGCCATATTCGAGTATTATCCCCGATGTTTTTCGATTGGACATCGGACAACGGGTGGATAAAAGTACTCATTTTTTAAATCCTGTTCGTTAAAGTTAAACGGAAAATCGCCTGAAGTCTGCTTTTCAAGCGCGTAATAACGGTATCAAAAATGATAACGGTATTCAAGCGTAATACATAAAGAGCCGCTTGAAAAAGCGGCTCTTTCGTTGAAGAAGAATTTGCTTATTTCAGCAACATCTTGAAGTCCACGACAACGGCGCGGTCTTTGGTGACCAAAACAGGGTTGCCGTCGATCGACTTGATTTCGGGAATTTCCAAAACCAGCTTCTGAACCTTTTTCAGCGTTTCAGCCAAAGGTCCGACCGCTTTCGGTTCTTCGCCGCGGACGCCGTTCAGGATGATACCGACTTTGGTTTCCTTGATCATCGCGTCAAAGTCATCGGCCGGCAGAATGCGCATCGTCGTATCGCGCATGACTTCCGTATAAATGCCACCCGTACCGAAGACCATCACGCGGCCGAAGTTCTTGTCGGAGTTGACGCCGATAATCGTTTCGGTAGCCTTGACGATCATTTCCTGAATCAGAACGCTGGCGTTCTTCAACTGGAATTTGGCAATCGTCGCGGTCAGTTCGTCAAACGCGGCGTTGAACTTCGCTTCATCGTCGATGTTCAGGTAAATACCCTTCATTTCCGTTTTGTGCAAAGCGTCGGGAGCGGACAGTTTCAACACGACGGGAGCGGGGAACAGCTTCTTGCAGAACGCCAGAGCTTCAGCTTTGTCGGTGAAGTTGCCGCACTTCGGATAATCAATGCCGTAGTGATCCATGATCTTGTTCATCGTGGACTGGGGCAGGGAGGCCAGACCGTCGGCGACAGCTTTCTTCACGTCTTCGCGGATGTCGGCCGGAACTTCGGACAATTCGGCTTTAACGTCTTTCATGCCCTTGAACGCCATCTGCGCTTTCATCAAGCCCAGCAGGCGGACGCAGTCGGTCGGATAGTCATACGTCAGAACGTTTGCGGCTTTCAGCATGTTAACCGCTTCACGGACGCGCGCGCCGCCGATGAACGAGCAGAAAATGTTAACGTTTTTATACTGTTTGGCCAATTTAATGACCGCTTCGGCCGTTTCGTTCGGTTCGGTGGACATCTGCGGGGTCAACAGAACGATGATATTCTTGTATTCGCCGGATTCACACAAAACGCGCAGAGCGTTTTCATAACGGTCGGCTTTCGCATCGCCGACAACGTCGATCGGGTTGCCGACGGAAGCTTCCGGCGTCAAAACGGCACGCAGGGCTTCGATCGTCTTTTCGCTCGGACGAGCCAAATCCAAATGGGCTTCTTCGCACAGATCGGAAGCCAGAACGCCGACGCCGCCCGCGTTCGTCAGAATGCCGACGGAACCGGAGAAGTCCGTGTGGTTGACATGCTGCAACAATTCCAGAGCGCCGAACAGTTCACGGGTCGTATAGACCTGAATGGCGCCGCTGCGCTGCAAAGCGATTTCCAGAACGCGGTAGTTCGGCGCCAGGGAACCCGTGTGGGACAGGCTGGCGGCCTGCGCTTTGCTGGATTTGCCCGGTTCCATGATAACGCAAGGCTTCGTCTTGCTGACTTCTTTCAGAATACGCAGGAATTCCTGACCTTTCTTCAGACCTTCCAGATAGAACACGAACGCTTTGGTGTTCGGGTCGTGCTGGATGGCGTCAAGCAGGGAGGCTTCGTTCAAGTCGGCCTTGTTGCCGATGGAAATGAAGTGGGAGAAACCGATGCCTTTTTCTTCGGCCCAGTCCAAAATCGCGGAGCAGTAAGCACCGGATTGGGAAATGAACGCGACATTGCCCTGCAACGGGAAGCACGGCGCAAAGCTGGCGTTCAGCTTGTCAAACGTGGAAATGTGTCCCAGGCAGTTCGGCCCCAACAGGTTGATGCCGTTGTCCAAGCACTTCTTCGCGATTGCCAGTTCCAGATCCTTGTGACCGGCTTCACCGAAACCGGCGGTGATGATGCTGACGTTCTTTGCGCCGTTTGCAATGGCGTCGTCAACGGCGGCTTCGCAGAAACGCGCCGGAACCAGCAAAACGACCAAATCGACGGGTTCCGGAATGTCACGGACGGAGGCAAAGCACTTTTTGCCTTTCAATTCCTGACCGGCCAATTTCGGGTTGACACCGTACAGATTACCGGAAAAACCGGCTTCGATCAAATTTTTGAACACAACTGCGCCCAGTTTGGACTCATCGGCGGAAACGCCGACGACGGCGACGGAACGCGGATAGAAGAATGTGCTTAAAGACATTGTGAAAAGTTCCCTTCCTATATAAGTGTAACTGGGGTGTAATATGAAACCTTTATCAGCCAAAAGTCAAGGTCGTTTTTACGTTTTTTTAACGTGTTTCATGCATTCACGGAC
>JAFYCE010000052.1 GCA_017539865.1 Alphaproteobacteria bacterium | reverse complement strand
CTAACGCACAAAACAAGATAAACGAAAGGCGAAAAGAAAGCATCAAAAGTTTTACATATCAACACAAATAAGTTCAGTTTACGATTGTAGAATAATCAACTACACTGTTACAAATAATCATCTAGAGTGTGTCTTTACAGTCCGGATTTCGATTTCAGCCTTCGTAAAATAAATAAGAAAACGCGATCGCCGCCGTGATGCCGATAAAATCCGCGAATAAAGCGCACGGGACGGCGTGGCGGGTCTTGACGACTTTTACCGCACCGAAATAAAGGGCGATGACATAAAGCGTTGTTTCGGTCGATCCCTGCATAACGGCGGATACAAACGCCGGAAAGCTGTCCACACCGTAATTCTGTATCGCTTCCAGCATCATGGCGCGCGCGCCGTTTCCGGAAAGCGGCTTCATCAATGCGGTCGGCAGGGCGGGGATAAAGCCGGTGTCCGTTCCGAGCCCTTCAAAAACTTTTCCGAAACACCAGACAATGCCGTCAAGTACGCCGGAAGCGCGCAACACCGCGATCGCCGTCAGCATAGCCACCAGATACGGAATGATTTGAACGGCGATCTGAAAGCCTTCTTTCGCTCCGTCAATAAAGGTTTCATAAAGGCGGAGACGTTTGACCAAGCCGACCGTCAGGAACAAGGCGATGAAAAGCAAAATCAGCGCACTGCCGAACGTTTCGGAATATTTCAGACGCGTTTCGGGCGAAAGATGATAAAAATAGGCGCTCAAGCCGCCGATAAATCCCGTCAGACCGAGCAGGTACGCCAGTACCGTGCGGTTGAATATTTTCAGTTTCTGCACAAAGGCGACCGCCAGAAAACCGGCAATCGTCGAGCAGGCCGTCGCCAATAAAATCGGCACGAACACGCCGGCCGGATTCAGCGAACCTTGCAAATGCCGGTACATCAGAATGGAAACCGGTAAAACTGTCAGGGACGACGAGTTGATGACGATGAACATGATTTCGGCGTTTGAGGCGGTGTCTTTTTCGGGATTGTGCGCTTGCAGCTGTTCCATCGCTTTCAGCCCCATCGGCGTTGCGGCGTTGTCCAGTCCCAGAATGTTGGCGGCCATGTTCATCACGATCGACCCGATGGCGGGACTGTCCGCCGGCACGTCCGGCATGATGACTTTGAACAGCGGACGCAAAGCTTTTGCAAGCAGATCCGTCAATCCCGACTTTTCGGCGATTTTAAGCAGACCGAGCCACAGACAGAGCATTCCGGTCAAATTCAGCGAAAGCTCAAACGCGCCGGTCGCCGAGGAAAAAAGCCGGTTGGACAGTTCGCTCCAAACGCCGCCGTTACCGAGCCATAAACTTTGCACCAAAGCGGCGAAAAAACTGACAAGGAAAAAAGACGTCCATAAAATATTCAGCATGGTTTCGGTTCCTTTCAGGAGCATTTTAGAGTGTGAGTACAAACGCGCAAGCGATTCCTGCGTTTTCAAGCGGTGAATTTAAACTGTTTGTTTATGAAACGGCGGATATGGTAAACTTATCATGGTTTCATCTTTAAGGAAAAACAAATGATAAAAACATTCCTTGCCGTTTTTCTGTTCTTTTTCGTTTTATGCGGTGATGCGGGAAAGGCCGTCGCCAAAGAAAACGACGCGCTTCAGGAATACAAAAAAATTGTTCAAAACATCAAAGACAATCCGAAGCAGGCGATAGAAGAGCTGAAAAAAATCAAAGACGTCAATGATTCTGCGGCGGTCGAATATCTGATCCTTGTCAGCATTTACGATGTGAAACAAAAAAACACGTCCGATTTTAAGGAAACAGCGACAAGGCTGCATGAAAAAATTGTTCCCAAATATGAAACCGTTGTTGCGGAAAACTCTTTTTATTCAGGGTACCAATCGGAATATCTGAGCCGTGTCAAAGACGATTATATGAAATGCTATCAGAGCCTGCCCTGTTTGATCGAAATCGGCGGGTATGTTTTTTCAAAATTTTTCGATATTTGGGGAAATCGATCGGGAGATGCTCTGCACGTTCCGTGGTCGGTCATCGTTCCCTGTCCGACGGCGCAAAAACTGCATCTGACCGCCATTATGGACGAGGCGTGGGGGGGACACGGCGCTGAAGCCATTTCCTTGTCGAACTGCGAATCCTATCCTGAGTTCGATTTTCCAGACGGTGTGAACGAATATAAAAACTTCATCAACGGAGAACTTGAAATACGGACGAAAGGTTCGATCCGCTTTGTTTATTACGCTTTGCACAGATATCAGGATATGCTTGCCCGCTACGATCCCGATTTTGAACTGAAAGAACAGGAAGAAGAGTATCTGAAAAACGTGATGCAGGCATTGCCTTTGGAAAGCTGGGCGATGGAATCCTATCCGAATTACAAGGAATTCGAGCGTATCATCAATCACGGTATCGGTTTTGAAAAGGCGGTCGAAAAACTGACCGGCCATTATATCCGAGTTTTTAACGCCGAACCGGAAAAAGCCCGCCGCTACGCCCGTTATGTGATGACTCCTTGGGCGGGGAAAAGCGATCCCGTGGATAAGGATACGTTGCGTTATAAAATTCTTTCGGGCGTTCCCGCGGAGGAAATTAAGACATGGATCGAAAATCAGAAACAGCAGGGAGAAGCTTTTAAAGAACCGGCAACGCCCCATGTCCCTGATCCGGTTTTAATGACAAGCATTCACCGTCCCGATGTGCTGAAAGTGCTTTTGGAATTCTGTTCCGGCAAGAAATGTCCGGACGGTTTTCATGTGAACGGAAAGAACGTTTTCGGAAAAACGGCGCTGATGTATGCGGCTCAGCACGGTTTTACGGACAGCGTTAAAATTCTGTTGGACGCAGGGGCGGATATCAACGCTCAAACGGACGAGGGAACGAAGTATGATGGATACTGTTGGGCGGAAACCTGTATTGTCAACGGCAAACGCACGGCGCTGATGTATGCCGTCGCGGAAGGGCATCTGGATTTGGCAAAATATCTGATAAAACGGGGGGCGGATATTTCCGTAAAGGATTCTCAGGGGATGGACGTTCACGATTACCTGTCGGGCAAGGCGCCTTTGTTGGGGAACTTCAAACCGTCCCCGATGGAAACGGAGGCTTGGGACGGTACGTTGCTTCAGTATTATAAGGAACGGAAGCATGAAAATAAAAACTTGACGCCCGAACAGGCAAAAGAGTTTGAAGCCTTTTTGAAAAAATATGAAAAGACAGAAAGCGGCGACAAGTGAGTCCCGTTCACTTGTATTCGTAATGCGGTTCAAAGGTGCAGAGCCGTTGTGCTTTAGTCGTTCCGTCCGGCTGAACCGTGATTTCGTCCAAGCGTTCCGGCGCTCCGTCTTTTGACGACAGCAGATAGTTTTTCCCGCCGATGGCAACGATTTCCTGTTTTCCTTCAATGCAGGACGGCAGAGTGTCCGTTATCCGGCGGGCGGTGTTCGCTTTCCGGTCGTAAATCATGAAAAGGGTCGTGTTGCAGCCGGTTTCCGAAAAATCCGCATGGGCGGCATGAAGCAGGATTTCCTTTTTCCCGTCGTTATCATGATCGACCTCTAATCCTTCGGACAGGAAAACGGTCTCTTCCTCCAGCCACGGGGCGGAAAAACTGTCAAGCATACATTCCGACAAGGAAAAGGCGGGAACGTTTTTTTGCTTTTCGTCATGTTCTTTTTTCGCTTCGCTGCATTTCGCTTGATGAAAAGCGTTCCATTCATCCGCGGGAATCAAGTCTGTGACGGGAACGGGGGAAAGTATTTGATGTTTGTTGCCGGCAATCGTTTGACAAATGGCGGCATCCTGTGTTGAAACAATACCGGTTATATTCCCTGAAAACCGGCATATTTCTTTGAAAAATCCGGCTTTTTCATCAAATTGCGAAATAATGATATCCGTTTTTTTGCTGTTTGAAGCGGCAATGTAAGGAACTTCATCGTGCATGAAAAAGCCCGCGCTTCCTTCTTCGTTCCGGAACGGCATCGTTTTCATCTGTGTTTTTTTATGGTCTTTTTCTATGGGAAAACGGTAAATTTCAAACTCCGTACCCCATTGATCTTTATTGGCTTTCATGGAAAAAGCGTAGGGAAGGCTTGCAAAAGAAAGGCTGTTTTTCGGATTAAAAAAACTCCTTTCCTTTATGATGTCGTCGCAGACTTCCGACAATTTCGCCCCTTGCGGCAGGGAAGCGATATCTATCGGTTCATATCTCCGAATGGCGTTATTCACGCCAAAAAGAGGATCGAAGCCCATTATGTGAGAGGTTTTTACCGAGTCCAGATACCCGTTCACTTTTTCGTTCAGATATTCGATACCGTCGTCAAAACGTTTTTGTTCTTTATCCAGAAGTTCTTGAAAATGAGTATGGCAGTCGGTGGTTGAACATTCCTCTTTTCGTTTCAAAAGGGCGTCCGTTGTTTGCCTGAATTTTTCCGACCGGTAATAATCCGTGAAAAACAGGCGGTTTCTGAGTTCGACTCTTTTCTGATAAGTTCTGTCGTAAATCCTGTCTTCGGGGATTTGCAGCAGACCGCTCGGCAACGTTTCAACTTTTTCAAGCATTTCTTTGATTTCTTCATCAGAAAGCCATTTTTCCTTTTCAGGTTCATGATAGGTGTATGTTTTCGGGGGCGTGTATTCCTCTTTCAGGGGGGGCGTGTATTCCTCTTTCAGGTTCAATCTGATTTCCAAAGCGGATTTTAGCTGTTTTAACGTTTTCGCCTGTAGCAACAAGGGCATGAAATATTTGTGATTCATCAGACATACCCCGTTCGGTTTTTCGCGTTCCTGTTTTTCCTCTATGCGCAGATACAGTTGTTTCAACTCTTCGTTCTGACAGACGGCGGCATCAATCACCGTCAGAATTTCCCTGCACCGTTCGCCGGAGGAAAAAGTGACGGCGGGATAGTGTTCATTATAATGAAGTTTCGTTTTACCGTTCATTTTCGGAGGAATGATGGAAAGCGAAACCGTCAGTTCCTTGATAATGTCAGACGGTATTCTTTCAACGGAAATCAGTAAATTTGCAGTCTGTCTGTCCAAAAAAACATCGAAATTCCGTCTTTCAGACGTATCTTTGCCATCATAATCGAAATTGATTTTTTTCCCGTTGATTTCATTCATAAACTCGATAAATGTCGGCTTCTTCTTTTTCTTTCCCGTCAGCGCTTCGTCCAAGGTGTCATTCAGACAGGCGATCGTCCGGCAGTTGAGTTTCAGCTTTTCCCGTTTTTCATCGGACAAGCTTGAATATTTCGCTTTCAGTTCGGGAAAAGAGCAGATGGCGTTCATCTGCAAATCCTGCGGCGCGGCGCATTCGTCCTCTGCGGCATAAATGGAAAAAGGAAGGCAAAAAGTCAATATCGCCGCAAATAAAAAACAAAAAACGCGCATATCCTTTTCCTTGCCATGTCGGAGAATAAATCAACTTATATCATAGAACCTCAAACTCGAAAAGTCTTTAGGCGAAAAAAAGCCGGCGATCGTCAGAATCGCCGGCTTCGGAATGTTTGGATAAATTACTTTGCCAGTCTGCCTTCGACGGCATCGGTGATCAGAGCAATGCTTTCTTTTATGCCGTAAAGCGCGATGAAGGAACCCATACGAGGGCCGGTCGATTGTCCTAACAGCGTTTCATACATCACTTTGAACCACGCTTTTAAGTCTTCGGCGTAGTATTTCTTGCCGATTTCATAGACCAATGTTTGCGTGTCTTCCGGCGAAGTGTGCGCGTCCAGCTGTTCCAACGCCGCTTTCAGATCGTTCAAAGCGGCCGCTTCCTGTCCGGTCGGCAGGCGGTATTTCTGCGTCGGCTTGACAAAGTCGTTGTAGTAGGCGATCGCGTAGGGGACGAGCCTTGACAGGTTCGGGCATTTTTCCGGCGAGGCTTCCGGCGCGTAACTGGTGATATACTTCCAGATCGCGGCGGGGTCTTCGGAATGGCAGACGCTGACGAGGTTCAGTAAAATGCCGAACGACAAGCCCGTTTCCGGCTTCGGCGGATTGCCGTTGTGAATGTGCCAGACGGGGTTGTTGAACTTGTCTTTTTCCTCCTGACGTCCGTAGGCGCCGATAAAGTTCAGATATTCGTCCGTTGCGCGGGGAATCACATCGAAATACAGCCGCTTCGCGGTTTTCGGTTTCTGATACATGAACAGGGACAAAGATTCCGCCGGAGCGTACTTCAGCCATTCTTCCATGGACAAGCCGTTTCCTTTGGACTTGGAGATCTTTTCGCCTTTCTCGTCCAAGAACAGCTCGTATGTCAGGTTTTTCGGCGGCACTCCGCCCAGAATGCGACAGATCTTGCCGGACAGCTTGACGGATTCCATCAGGTCCTTGCCCGACATTTCGTAATCGACGCCCAAAGCGTACCACCGCATCGCCCAGTCGGCTTTCCACTGTAATTTGCAATGGCCGCCCGTAACGGGAACGGTCGTTTCCGTGCCGTCTTCGTCGATAAAGGACACCGTGCCGTTTTCCTTGTCGATTTTCGTCATTGCGACCTGCAGGACGTTGCCCGTCTTCGGCGATACCGGCAGGAAGGGCGAATAAGTCGCGCGGCGTTCCTCGCCCAATGTCGGCAGAATGACGTTGATGACCTTTTCGTAATTTTCCAACACTTTCAACAGGGCTTTGTCATAGACACCCGTTTTGTAAAGCTCGGTCGCCGACTTGAATTCGTAGGTGAAGCCGAACCTGTCCAGAAAAGCTTTCAGACAATCGTTGTTATGATGCCCGAAACTGTCGTGGCAGCCGAACGGGTCGGGAATCTGCGTCAAAGACTTGCCGAGATACTGTCCGACCATTTCCTTGTTGGGGATGTTGTCGGGGACTTTGCGCAGACCGTCCATATCGTCCGACACGCAGAACAGACGCACGGGAACGTCGGGATAAAGCGTCTTGAAAGCGTTCATCACCATTGTTGTTCGAGCGACTTCGCCGAACGTGCCGATATGCGGCAGACCGGACGGGCCGTACCCCGTTTCAAACAGGACGTAGCCCTTTTCGGGAACTTTGCCGCCCAGCGTTTCGTTATACAAAGCGCGGGCTTCTTCAAACGGCCAGGCGTTGGCGGTCATAGCGATTGCGGAATCCATATTTCACCTCTGATAAAAAGTTAAGGTTTGTTGCCGACAGTTTTATAATGAAAAGCGGTTTTTGTAAAGAAGGCTTTGATAAGGTTGAAGCCGATATTTTTCCCTTGAAACGGCTTTTTATAGTTCGTATCCTGAAATCAGAAATAATCAACCTCGCGTTGATTATTACGCAGAGCCTGAAACAGACAGGTTCGGAGCTGTGAGAAGCTTTTATATAGGCGGTGTTTGATATGAACGCCGTAATCCGTTTTGCATATCGCATAACGGAATTATATCCCCGATTTCCTTGTGGGTCGGGGAGAATTTGAAGTATGTTCAGAAGCCCCGATTTATATCGGTCGCTTTAAAGGTCAAACGGTCATTCTCGTATATGATTTTCGAACTCTCCGATATGGTTTTAAAGCGTTTCCGCTTTTTATCGACGAGTTTTAACTTTTTGAATTAAAACGGACTTTTGCGATTTTGTCGCCATTTGATTTTATCCGGATTTTTTTCAAGGTAACATCGCGGTAACACGTTTGCGATGTATTCTTTCCCCGGAAAACAATCCCCGAAGTTTTCTTTTGATTACTCAAAATCAACCCGAAAACAGGATAGGTTATTTCCGGCGTGTCCGTCAACGGTCTATTTGTTCAATGGCTTTTGTGGCGGAGAAAGAAACGACAAAAAGGCCGGATACGCGTTTTGTAATACGCACTTCTTTGAAGAGCCTACGGCATTCATTATCGGCACGCCGTCCCAAATCCTGAACGTCGGGAACGTCAATGACGCAAATCCCGTCCTGACCTTTATCGGGCGTATTCCAAACCGAATTGTTTCTATGACTAAATATGCCGTTTCAAAAACTAAATAGAGGAGCATTGAACAATGACGGTATATGGTTATTTAAGAGTGTCAACGGACAAACAGGACTGCGACAATCAGAAAATCGGCGTGGAGGCTTTGGCGGAAAAACTCGGACTGCCGATCGAAAGCTGGATCGTTGACAACGGTGTTTCGGGGACGAAAGAGCCGGAAAAAAGACAGCTTGGCAAGTTATTGAAGAAAATCAAATCGGG
>JAFYCE010000051.1 GCA_017539865.1 Alphaproteobacteria bacterium | reverse complement strand
GCCAGGATCAAACTCTCATGTTTATTTCTAAGCCGATCCCGTGCACATCTCTAAATCACTCGCTTCTAAAAAGCTTCTTAAATTGACAGAGGTCATAATTCCTATGTTCCTAAAAACATAGCCTTGCTTACTTCCTCGTCTGATATACACGTCAACCTGCCATCACTAAACAGCCGCTGCCTGTATATCTCTTTCCTTCATTATCCACTCTACCTAATATCTCCGCACCTCTCAGCGCGCAAAATCGATGTATATACCCTTTCGCATTATTATGTCAACACCTTTTTTTTGTTTTTTTTGATTCATTCTGTGCTACCTTCTTTACAAGATATTTTAAAGGGTTTTATTGATGCCTGCGCCAAAAATTATCAGCCGATATATTGTACGTCAGTTTTTAATGTCTTTTTTTGCCGTTATGCTGATGTTGGGATCGGTCATTTTACTGTTTGACATTATAGAAGTCATGAAAAAGGAAGCGGTTTCATCGTTCGGCTTCAGCAACATTTTGACGTTAAGCCTGCTGAAACTGCCCAACATGATTTTAACGATTCTGCCGTTTATTGTTTTAATCGCCTCTATCATTGTTTTCCGGCGACTGACAAAAAGCCATGAATTGGTTATCATCCGCGCAGCGGGACAATCCGTCTGGCAGTTTATCATGCCGCTGTTATTGACTTCTTTTGTCATAGGCGTTTTTTCCGTTACGGCTTTCAACCCGTTTTCCGCCGCCATGTTCAGCAAACACCAGCGAATGGACGACGACCGCAGGGGAACACCGCATATCACAAGTTCCCAAGGGTTATGGTTGCGAGAACACCGTGACGGGAAAATGTATGTTTTGCATGCGCGCGGGCTTCATCAAAGCAAATACGAATTGAATTTAAAAAACGTCAGCATTTTAATTTTTTCGAACGAAAATGTTTTTCTGAAACGAATCGACGCATCGAACGCTTTTTTAACCCAAGGATTTTTTGAGTTAAAAGACGCAAGGATTTTTGAAAACGGTAAATTGATTGAAAAACAGAATATTTTAAAAATGCCGACGGAATTGACTTTGGGCAAGATTCAAGAAAACCTTGCTTCGCCGGAAACGATTTCCTTTTGGGATCTGCCTGAAATCATAAACTTTTTTGAAAGCTCCGGATTTTCCGCGCATTCACATCGTCTGCATTTGCAATCCTTATTGGTTTCGCCGTTTTTGCTGATGACAATGATTTTGATTTCAGCCGTTTTCACGGTTGATCCGAATCAGCGCCGAGGCGGCGGCGCTTTAAAAATATCCGGCGCAGTCGTATTCGGCTTTTTATTATATTTTATGACACGAATCACTTATGCGTTGGGTTTTTCGACTGCATTGCCCATTGCTTTTGCAGTTTGGAGTCCGCCTTTGATTTTCGCGTTAATCAGCGTTTCCATCCTGCTTCATCAGGAAGACGGTTAGCCGTTTAAAAGTTCGGGTAATCTTGTAAAATCTTCGAACAAAAGTTCCGCGCCGTTTTCAAGCAGTTGACGGCCGCGCTCCGGTGTACAGTGGGAAGCGCCGACAAAACCGAAAGAACGCATTCCGGCGGCTTTTGCGCCGACAATGCCGGAAGTGCTGTCTTCAATGACCAAGCAGTTTTCAGGCGGCACCTTCATTTTTTCCGCCGCATAAAAGAATAAGTCCGGCGCAGGCTTTCCATGTTTGACGAAATGGGAACTGAATACGGTTTCATCCGGAAAATATTGCCTTAACCCCGTTACATCCAAACACATGTTCAGCCGTTTCGGACGACTGCCCGAAGCGATACAGACAGGCACCGGCAATTTTGGCATCGTTTCCAAAACGCCGTCAACGGTTTTCAACTCTTTAGCCATGATCGACTCGGTTGTTTCATTGACTTCATCCAAGAATCCTTCCGGAATATGATAACCGTATTCCTTTTCAATCAAAGAACAAATCAGCGTTCCCGTTTTACCGGTATATTTTTCCATAATGTCTTGAGCGGCAACCGTCATCCCGTGTTTAGCGAAGACATCCGACCAGATTTGACATCCCATCGTTTCGCTGTCCACCAGCACACCGTCAAAATCAAAAACAATCAAATCAATTCCAGACATTTTCTTCTTCCTCCCGTCCCGATTCGCCCAAGGCTTTCAGAGCCGTCTGATAAGAAAAACCGGCACGAGCCAAAACAGCCAGATCCTTTTTACGAAACAAAGTGCGCTCCTCTTCACGGCGAAAACGACCGAGCTTTCTTTTTTTCACCAAAAGCAAAGCGGCTTCCAATTCAGTTTCCCCTTCATCGATTGCGGTGGAAATTTCTTCCTGAATATCCGGCGAGATTCCGGCCAATACCAATTTTTGCCGGATATAGTTTTGCGATTTTCCGGCTTTTCTGTATTTTTCAGTTATGGAAAGAGCGAAACGTCGATCATCAACGTATCCTAAACGCAACATCTCTTTTATAATAGAGTCTATCCACATTTGAACGTCATTCGGAACGACGGCGCCTTTCATTTCAGCGCGCCGGATTCGCCTCTGCAACAACTGCCGCAAGTTTTCGGCCGAACTTTCATACCGTCCCAAATAATACAAAGCGATATTCATCAACCGTTTTTGTGTTATCGGTTTTATAACGGATTTTTTTTCCGACACAATAAAACTCCTCTATTTTCTTTAAATCGATTATTTGATATACCGTATCTGAACTTTTTTAAAGAAAGCTATCACATCATTAAAAAAATTAAAGAGAAACAGCATGGCTGATGCGACTACAGATATTATTTGTCCGTTTTTGATCGACTCCGGATTATCCAGAGGACAGGCGGTACGCCTTCAAAAAACACTGGACACGATCATTTCCCAACATAACTATCCCGAACCGATTGGAGTTTTAATCGCCCAAAGTGCGCTTTTAACGGCGTTATTGGCATCCGTTATCAAATTCGACAGTGTTTTTACTTTGCAAATTCAAGGAACGGGACCGGTTTCGATGTTGGCTATCGACATGACGGCCGACGGAAAAATGCGCGGATACTCCCGTTTCGACGAAAAAGCCGTCGCCGAAGCCTATGAAAAAGTCCAAAAAGGCGCGGCGACCGTTCCCGCTTTTTTTAAAGGAGGCACTCTCTCTTTTCATGTCGAAATGAAAGATCAAAGCTATCAGGGAATCACCGCATTGGACCACCCCAGTCTGGCGGACTGCGTTCTGGAATATTTCAAACAATCCGAACAAATAGCCACCGCCTTAAAAATCGAAGTCGCACCACCGAGCGAAACTCAAAAAGGCTGGACCGGCTCAGCCCTTATGCTACAGCGGCTGCCCTTTGATAAAAAAACAGCCGAAACATTTTCAGAAGTCGAAATTGACGATTTATGGGAAACAGCGACTTTTTTGCTGCATTCCGCAACAAAAAAAGAAATGCTGGACGAACAGCTTCCGATCGAAAAATTACTTTATCGTTTGTATCATTCAAATAATTTACACTTTTTTATCCAAAGGACGATACAATTCGGTTGCCGATGTTCGAAAGAAAAGGTAATAAATATGCTGAAGAGTTTTCCCGAGCAGGATCGACAGGAAATGTTTGTTGACGGAAAAATAAAAGTTGATTGTCAATTCTGCGGAAAAAGTTATATATTAACCGCTGAGGATTTATAATGCAGAAAAATAAGGAAGGGTCACCCGCAATGTTTTCAAAGCTTTCACGCTTTTCCGTCTTAGTCGCCGCCGCTTTATTAGCACAAGCGTGCAGTTCGGATCCGGAATACCGTTACGACCCGCAAACGCAAAATTATGTTCCCAGCGACAGGCAGTCCG
>JAFYCE010000050.1 GCA_017539865.1 Alphaproteobacteria bacterium | reverse complement strand
GAACCCCCGACCAAGGCGTTATGAGCGCCCCGCTCTAACCAACTGAGCTATGGACCCATCTGTTAAAATAACAGGCTTTTTTTATTTTTCAACAGTTATATCCCGTTTAAGCAAAAAATAAGGGGAAGCATTCCCTTCCCCTTGTCTCTTTCAGCCGTTATCCAAGAATGACCGCAACTTTCTCGACCGGCTCGGATGTTTCAATTTTCGCAAAGCTTTGGCTTCGATTTGACGGATACGTTCACGTGTGACGGAAAATTGTTGACCGACTTCCTCCAACGTATGATCCGTATTCATACCGATGCCGAATCGCATTCTTAAAACACGTTCTTCTCTCGGCGTCAGACTGGACAACACCGCCGTACAAGTCGCGCGCAAGTTCGTTTGAATGGCGGCATCCAACGGCTGGACGACATTCCGATCCTCGATGAAATCACCTAAATGGCTGTCTTCTTCATCGCCGACAGGAGTTTCCAAACTGATTGGTTCTTTGGCGATTTTTAAGACTTTACGTACTTTTTCCAAAGGCATGGTCAGCTTTTCAGCCAATTCTTCCGGTGTCGGTTCGCGTCCGATTTCATGCAACATCTGGCGGCTTGTCCGCACCAGTTTGTTAATCGTTTCAATCATATGAACGGGAATGCGGATGGTACGCGCCTGATCGGCGATGGAACGCGTGATTGCCTGCCGAATCCACCATGTTGCATAAGTGGAGAATTTATAACCGCGACGATATTCGAATTTATCGACAGCTTTCATCAAACCGATATTGCCTTCCTGAATTAAATCAAGGAATTGCAAACCGCGGTTTGTGTATTTTTTTGCAATGGAAATCACCAAACGCAAGTTGGCTTCAATCATTTCCTTTTTAGCTCGGCTCGATTCCTGTTCGCCTTTTTTGACCATTGAGCAAATTCTGCGATATTCGAAAATCGGCATTCCGATCTCTTCCGCCATAGAAGCGACGGCCGCTTGAATCTCATCGATTTCGGCCGCGTATTTTTCCGTAAACGTCTTCCACGCTTTCCCCGTTGTTTTTTTCAGCCAATTTGAATCGAATTCGGATTCCTTATAGGCAACAAGGAAATCTTCGCGCTTGATACGGCAGCTTAACGCCATGCGCAGCATTTTTCCTTCTAAAGTCATCAAGCGTTTGTTGTATTCGTTCAGTTGGTCGACCAGCATTTCAATACGGGCGGGGTTCAGTTGAACGCCTTCCATCAAAGAAACGAGTTCTTGTTTGATTTTTTCAAATTTCTTTTCGGTGGCGGCGGGAACCGGTTTGGAGGAACGAATGGCCGCCAGACGTTGATCTTGAACTTTTTTCAATTTCTGATGCAGGGAAAGAATCTGTTCAAACTGTTCCAGCACCTGCGGCATCAAAGACTGTTCCATTTGCGCCAACGAAACGGACGGAGCGTCATCGGCGGCGGCATCTTCGTCTTCATCTTCACAATTTTCCGCATCGCCTTCTTCGTTTTCATCGTCATCGACAGCGTCATCATCATAATCGGCGTCTTCTTCGTCATCATCACCGTCATCATCCGAAGAATCGTCATATTCCATATCGCTTTCATCGCCTTCGTATTCTTCGTCATCCTCACCGTCGGCGACATCTTCTTCGTTTTCATCGTCAGAATCGGAAACGTCGGAAGATGGAACCTCTTCCGTTAAAACGGCGGCGGACGGCAAAGACGCGGCTAAAGAGAGAGCCGGCGATTCACCGTCGGCGTCAGAACCGAAAGTCGCTTCCAAATCAATAATATCGCGCAGCAACATTTTTCCTGAAACCAAAGCGTTATGCCAACCGTTCAGAGCTTTAATCGTCAACGCGCTTTCGCATAATCCGCCAATCATCAAGTCGCGTCCGGCTTCTATGCGTTTGGCAATGGCGATTTCGCCTTCACGGGACAACAATTCGACGGCGCCCATTTCACGCAAATACATACGTACGGGATCGTCCGTTCTGCTTCCTTCCGTTTCATCCAGCTTGAAGCCTTCATCTTCATCGCTTTCAGCGTTTTCCTCTTCAGCTTCATCGTTTTCAATCAAATTGATTCCCATATCGGAAATCATCGCCATGACATCTTCAATCTGTTCGGACGATTCCTTTTCCGGCGGTAAGGCTCCGTTTAATTCGTCAACGGTGATATAACCGCGGCTTTTCCCTTTGTTGATTAATTTTTTTAAAGAGACGCTCAGCGAATCAAGCAACACATCTTCAGTGTTGTCTGTCTGAGTCAATTCTTCATCGGCGGAGGAAGTGTTCATATCGTTACAGCCTTTGTTCGTTACAGCAAAAATGCACGCGAAATCACCGAAAAAAAATCCGGTTAATCTTGCACGTTTTAAGTTGTTATCCGTTATTTGTCAATAACTAAATCAAAAGGCGGAAATTTTTATTCCGTTTCTTTTTCTTCTTTCAGAAGGCTTTGATATCTTTCCCATAATCGGGCGGCGTTTTCACCGTCGGCGTCGGCGATTTGTTCGGCCAGACGCAGCAGCTCCGAGCGCAGGTTCTTTTTATGCATTCCCCGCAATAAAGCGGCGATATCGTTTTTGGCTTCGGTCGGCAGGATTTTTTTTCGATACAGCATTTCCAGCTCTGCACTTAACGCGTCATAAATTTGCAGACGATTGGTCAGGCGCAAGTGTTCCTTCAATCTTTCGGCGGAAACATCAGGAGCGGCGGTCAATACCTCTATCAGAAAGGAAAGGTATTCTTCCTGTTTTTCACAAGACGACTGCCAATCCGTCAGTTCTTCCAAAAATTCGCCGCCGACATCGGGATACATAAGCAAATAAGCCAACAGCATGCGCGTTTCATTGTTTTCGGCAACAACGGAAGGATGGGAAACCGGCGTTGACCAGAATCTGTTGTATTCTTCCGTACCACGTTCGGGAATCAGTTTTTTTCCGGATGCTTTCTTTTTTCTGAAACCGCCTGTCGGATTTGCCGTGAAAGCAGAGCCGTTTTCCGGCATAAACAGCTTTTGCAGAGCGGTTTTAAATTCCTGCCGGTAATAGTGTTTAACGTCTTGATCGGCGATTTTTTCCAACCACTCGTTGATTTCCTTTTTCAGACCGGCTTTGCGTTCCGGCGTAGACAAATCGCGTCCGTTCAGCAACATTTGCCATAGCTGTTTGAATAACGGGCGATACTGCGTTTGTAAGAAATCTTCCAAAGAGGCTTTGCCGTGAGCTTTAATGTATTCGTCCGGATCCATATTGTCGGGCAAGGTGATGAAACGCAGGGAATACCCCGGTTTTAACAGAGGCAAAACCCGTTCGGCGGCACGAACGGCGGCCTTTTGTCCGGCACCGTCACCGTCAAAACTGCACAGCGGTTCCGGCGCGTATCGCCAAAGCAGTTCGATTTGCTTTTCCGTTAAAGCCGTTCCCAACGGAGCAACGGCGCGGTCGATTCCCGCCTGTGCCATGGCGATAACGTCCATATATCCTTCAACGACGATGATTTCCTGCTTTTTGCGCGCCGGATTACCGGACAGATGCAAGGCATATAAATTGTCACCTTTGGAAAAAACAGCAGACTCGGGCGAGTTCAGATACTTCGGTTCGCTGTCATCCAGAACGCGGCCGCCGAAAGCGATGACGCGCCCGCGTTTATCCATGATTGGAAACATGACGCGATTGCGGAAGTAATCATAAAAAGAAGCCGAATCGGCCGATTTGGAAATCAATCCGGCCTCCTTCAAAACGTCTTCGGAAAATCCCCCCTTCGTTAAAAAAGCTTTCAGCGCGTTTCCGGAAGCGGCGTATCCCAGCCGGAACTTTTTAATCGTTTCGGCGGTCAATCCGCGTTGTTGCAGATAATACAACCCTTGTCGCCCCGCCGGTTTTTGCAGTTGTTCTTCAAAGAATTTGCAGGCGGCTTCCAAAGCGTCGGTCAATCCCGTTTTCCGTTTTTCGCGTTCATATTCTTCGGGGGCGGCGCGGGGGATATCCATTCCGGCCTGCCGCGCCAGATATTCAACGGCTTCGGGAAACGTCATCCCCATCGCTTTTTCGACGAATTTGAAAACGTCACCGTGTTCGCCGCATCCGAAACAATGGTAAAACCCTTTTTCGTCGCTGACGGAAAAGGAGGCCGTCTTTTCATGATGGAAAGGACAGCATCCCCAATACTCGCTTCCCTTGCGCTTCAATTTGACAGTCCGGCCGACAACGCCGACCAGCGAAACGCGGGAAGCGACTTCCTGCAAAAACGAAGAAGGAAAAAACATAGCGATATTATTTTGCGGCCAATATGGTTTTGACGATAACGGACGCCTGTCCGAAATCCATTTGCCCCGCAAAACGTTCGCGCAAGGCGGCCATGACTTTGCCCATATCCTTCAGTCCGGCGGCGCCGGTCGTTTTGATGACGTCTTCAACACAGGCTTTTGTTTCAGCCTCATCCATCTGTTTGGGCAGGAACGCTTGAATGATGTCGATTTCCGCCTGCTCGCTGTCGACCAGATCCTGACGGTCGCCTTTGGCATACAAAGCAATGCTTTCTTTGCGCTGTTTAATCATGGACTGCAGCAGCTGCAGGATGTCGTCATTGGAAATGACGCCGTCCTTGCTGGTTCCGCGGGAAGCGATGTCCCGATCTTTTATCGTGGCCAAGATCAAACGGATCGTTGATATCCTATGGGTGTCTTTTTCCAGCATTGCCGTTTTCAAAGCGGCCTTTAATTGTTCGCGCAACATATCATACTCCTGAATTTTAAAGTCTGACGGATTAAATCCTTTGTCATAAAACACTGTTTTTATCATTTTGGCAAGCCGATGTTTTGGATAACGCTTGAAGAAAAAAAACAACATCTGTATGATAAAGGCGGATTTTACAAAAACTTTTTCAGTCAATCGGCTGAAAAGGTTGTTTTTTGTTACTTACTTGTAGGGAAAAAATCAATGCAGAAAGTGCCTATGACCAAAAAAGGAGCCGAACGTTTGCAAAAGGAATTGAATAATTTGAAAAACGTTGAACGTCCGGCGGTGATCGCGGCGATTTCGGAAGCTCGCGGTCATGGCGATTTGTCTGAAAATGCGGAGTATCACGCGGCGCGCGAAAAACAAAGCTTCATTGAAGGACGGATTCAGGAATTGGAATACGCCGTTTCTTGTGCGGAAGTGATCGATACGGCGACTCTGAAAGGGGATAACGTCGTTTTCGGCGCAACAGTCGTTTTGATGGATGAAGACACGGAAGCCGAACAGACGTATCAAATCGTCGGTCAGTATGAAGCCGATCTGGAACACGGACTGATTTCAATTCAGTCGCCGATGGCCAGAGCTTTGATCGGAAAAGCCGTCGGGGACAGCGTTGAAGTGAAATCCCCGAAAGGAACGAAATCCTACGAAATTTTGAATGTGGAATACATTTAAACAATGAAAGCCGAACGTACAGAGTTGATAGCCGGAGCCGTTTCCTTTTTGGCGGCGGTGATTGTTTTTTGTCTGATCGGCACCTCCTCCCTTTTTCATAAAAAGGCGGATACGTATATACTGTCCGCCCGTTTCAATCAGACGGACGGACTGACGGTCGGGAACGAAGTCAGATTGGCCGGCATCAAGATCGGTCAGGTTCTTTCCCTTCGGTTGGATGATTATTACGGTGTGGTCGTGACATTTTCTTTGCCGGATTACATTCGCTTGCCCGAAGACAGCGGCGCGGCCGTCCAATCCGAAAGTCTGATCGGAAAAAAATATATCGAATTGTTGCCGGGCGGGGATGAAGAAATGCTTCCGGTCGGCGGAACGATTGAATTCACACAAGATTCTCCGGATTTGATGGCTTTGCTGGATAAAGTGTTGTCCATGGCGAAAACCAACCGGAAAAGCGCGAAATAGAGGAAAAAAAGATGAAAAAAAGTCCGATAGAAACGGTTTTAGGGATTTTAGTTGTTTTAGTGGCATTCTTTTTCGCCCGTTTCGCCGCCAGCAAAATCGATGCCAGACCGCCGCAGGGCTATGAGCTGACGGCGGTGTTTTCGCGTTCCGGCGGATTGGAAAGCGGTAACGACGTGCGCGTCAGCGGAATAAAAGTCGGTTCCGTCGTCGGATTGGAATTGACGCCGGATTATACCGCCAAAGTCACGCTGAATGTTCGCGAAGGTGTAGAATTGCCGGTCGATTCGACGGCGGTTGTCGCATCCGACGGATTGATGGGCGGGACATTTGTCCGGATCGACCCCGGAAAATCCAAAGAATTTTTTAAAAACGGCGGAAAGTTTGCAAAAGTCAAAGATTTTCGCTCGATGGAAGATATCATCAGCGATGTCATCTTTTCAGCCACGGGTAAAGACGAGTAACAGATGAAAAAGGCGTTTATTTCAGGAACGTTGGGAATATTGTTGGGAACGGCGGGAACGCTTCACGCCGAAGACATTTCTTTGCAGCAGGTCGTTTTACGCGGGTTGGACAAAGTCACCGGCCGTTTAAGCACGATGACCGTCAATGTCGGGGAAAAAACGATGTTCGGGGCGTTGGATGTGTATGCGCGCGTTTGTTATACCCATCCGCCGGAAGAAACGCCGGAAAACGCCGCCTATCTGGATATCGTCGAAAACAAGCAGGAAGGGCAGTTGAAACTGTTTTCCGGATGGATGTTTTCCTCTTCGCCCGCTTTATCGGCGATGGATCATGCGGTCTATGACGTTTGGGTGTTAAAGTGTCAGGGCGCCCCCGTTTCACCGCCGGTTCCGGAAAAACTGGTTTTGGAACATCCGCTTGAACAGGTTCCGGTTCAGCCGAAACTGAAAATCATGTTGAAGGAAACAAAAAACATTATTCCTGAAGTTCCGGCGGAAGAAAAAGAAGATGCGCCGGAAGACGATATGTCGGACGGAAACGTTGTCCTTAAACCGGAAAGCGAAGCGGTTCAGACGGAGGAAACGGAAACAAAGCCGGAAGAAAAAGCGGCATCCATCGAACCGATTCAAGAAAAGAACGACGAAAATGACATTCAGATTTTTGAGGAAGCTATCGAAGCCGTACCGGAATAAAAACTTAAATTTGATAAAAAGGCGGGATTTTTTCCCGCTTTTTTTATCAGCTTAAAAAGCGTAAAAAAATGATAATCCGTAACGCAGAAAATGCGAAAAAGCTTTTAAAGCGTGTTTTAAAGGATTTTTTTGCAATTTATCCTTAGAATGGAAAAAAATATTTAATAAGAAAGGACATTCCCATGAGCGTTCAAAAAATCGCGGACGATTTATTTTTCAACCGTATGGATAAAGCTCAAACCGTCAAAACGGTTCAAGATGCTTTAACCGGATGCCACGATGGGGAATTGTTCTTGGAACAACGTTTTTCGGAACGGCTGACTTTGGATGACGGCCGAATAAAAACATCGGCTTTTGATGTTTCTACAGGCTTCGGGTTACGGGCGGTTTATGATGATACCTACGCCTATGCGATTTCAAACGATTTATCCCTGCCCGCTTTAAAACGGGCGGCACAAAGCATTCAGCCGATCAAAAGGAACCATACGAATGCCGAACTGTTTCTGCCTTCCGATGAACCGTCGGCGGTTTTATATACGGACATCAATCCGTTGCCGTTGATTCCGTTTGAAAAAAAAGTGGAATTGATGAAACGCATAGATTCCCATCTGCGCACAAAAGATTCAAAAGTCGCCCAAGTTTCCGCCACCATGTCCGGCGAATGGCAGGTTGTCAAAATCATCCAAGCGAACGGACGTGAAACGGCGGATGTCAGACCGTTGGTTCTGCTGCAAATCAGCGTCATTGTTAAAAGCGGAGACAAGATGGAAAGCGGCTCTTTCGGATTGGGGGGGCGATATGCTTACGACCGCATCGTTTCGGAAGATGTGTGGAAAAAAGCCGCCGATGAAGCTTTACGGGTGGCTTTAGTCAATTTGGATTCAGTTGCGGCTCCCGTCGGAGAAATGCCTGTCGTTTTAAGTTCGGGATGGAGCGGCGTTCTGCTGCATGAAGCGGTAGGCCATGGATTGGAAGGCGATTTCAATCGAAAAGGATCCTCTGTTTTCAGCGGAAAAATCGGCGAACAGGTAACAGCCAAAGGCATTACGATTGTTGACGACGGAACATTGCCGAATCAAAGAGGTTCCCTTTCGATCGACGACGAAGGAACAACCACGCAAAGAACCGTTTTAATCGAAGACGGCATTCTGAAAAATTATATGCTTGACCGCATGAACGCCCGATTGATGAATAAACAACCGACGGGAAACGGACGGCGGGAATCTTTTTCCTGCGCTCCGCAAGTGCGCATGACAAACACCTTTATGACGAACGGCGATAAGAAACCGGAAGAATTGATTGCTTCCGTAAAAAAAGGCGTTTATGCAAAATCTTTCCATGGCGGACAGGTCGACATCACCTCGGGAAAATTTGTTTTCACCTCTTCGGAAGCATACCTGATTGAAAACGGCAAGCTGACCGCACCGATAAAGAATGCGACTTTGATCGGCAGCGGCATTGACGTCATGAACAGTATCGACATGGTCGCCGACAATTCCTGTTTGGACAATGGAATCGGCTCCTGCGGAAAGGGCGGTCAAATGGTTCCGGTCGGTGTCGGTCAACCTTCCGTCCGCATTTCGAAAATCACGGTCGGCGGCGTCGAATAAACAAGCTTTCTTGACGTTTTTCCTTCTTTCCCTTATTCTGAAAAAACATAAAGAATCGGGGCATTATGTATACCTTTTATAAAAAGCATGAATATTTACTGGCAATTCTTTTTGTTTTGATAACACAACTGATTGTTCTGCCCGAAGTCGGAAAATATCCGGATACGGATAACTACACCCACGCCAGACGCATCTTGGATTTGATAGAATCCCGTAATTGGGCGGAAACGCCATATATGCACACGAATTATCCGTTTGGTGAAATTTTGCACTTTACACGCATCACCGATGTTTTCTGGTTGTTTTTTTCCCTGCCCGCTTTTTTGTTTTTTCCTGTCAAAGACGCCGTTTATTGGGGCGGATATATTTACCAAACCGGCATTCTGGCATTATCCGCCGCCGCATTGATTTGGGCGTTAAAACCTCTTGCCCCCGCCATTTTACGTTTTATCGGACTTTGTTTGCTTTTTGTTCAGCCATCCATTACGGAAACATACATTCTGAACAAACCGGATCATCATGTTTTAACCGCTTTCTTTGCTTTTACTTTGACCGGCAGTTTGCTCCATTACGTTGATGACAAGCAGATGAAATATTTGCGCATAGCCGGTATCAGCGCGGGATTGGGACTTTGGGCTTCCATTGAAGGCCTGCTGATTTCCTACGCTTTGCTGGCGGGAATGATTTTATTGTTTTTGATCGGGAAAGAAAGCATAAAGGCCTGTACGGTTTATTGCAGTTATTATTTTTTCAGTTCTTTTATCTGCCTGATTGTCAATCCGCCTTACGAAGGTTTCTTTTTTCCGGACAACGGCCGTCTGTCGTTTCTATTGGTTACGGTTATCAGTTTTACGACCGGCGCCATGTTTTTGCTTTACTTCTGCGAAGAAAAAAAGCTGTTAAACGGTTTCGTCCGTAAAATTTGCGCTTTGACGGGAACGGCTGTTTTTTTTATAGCCCTTTTATTTTTATTCTTCCCGCCGGACATTATTTTTGCCCCTTATTTTCCACCCATCATCAAAGAAATATGGGCGGATGATGTTGTAGAACTGCAATCCGTATTAAAAAAGCCCGTTCTCTTCTTTTTAGGCGGCTGGCCGTCCATACTCAGTTTACTGACCGGTCTTGCCATATTCAAATTTTGTACGCCGAAACAACGCTCTTTTCTAATTTTGACTTTATTTCCATTAATATTTTTAGTATCCCTTTCTTCCATTTCCATCCGTTACTCCCGCCTGTCGTCTTTATTCACACCGTTTTCTTTTGTCTTGGCTTTTTCCCTGAGAACAAAAAAGCTTGTTCTGTCCGAACGGAAAAAAAGTATTTTATTGGCTCTGCTTTATGTTTGTACGACGATTTACTTGGGCGCAAACTATATTTCCGTCAATCGCATAATGGCTTCCTTTTGGCCGTCCGTTTCCATCGTAAAACCTTATCTGCCCCAAGGTGAAGGCAGTATTTTGGCTGATACGTTTCTGGGTCCAGACATCGTCTGGACATTAAATGAAAAAGTGATCGGATCTCCTTATCACCGGAACGTTGAAGGTATCACTGACGGTGTTCTCATGCTTCATTCCAAAAATCAAGCCGTTGCTTTAGACTTGTTGAAAAAGCATCGGGTTAAAGCCATATTGATTTATTTTGAAATCCCCGATCTGCCATATTTGTTTTACAACACGAAGCAACAGTATTCGTTTTTCAACACGACACAAAAAAAGGACACGCTGTTTTTGCAGCTTCTTTACAGAAAAGGGATACCTTGCGGAATCTCGGAAGAATTAAACACGCCGCCTCCCTTTATTTTATATAATGTCGATTTTTCAAAATGTTCCGGAGAACAAAACAACGAAGCAACGGAAAAAAATTGAAAACATTTCCTTCTTCCGTCCACAGACCGGCAACGGCATCCGTTTAAATAAAAGAATTAAAGTATCAACATATAAACCGAAAACAAAAAAAATCCGTCTATAGACAAAAAACATCTTCCTTTTCTTTTGTGTTTTTGTTATAAGGATGCTGAAGCTTATTTACAAAGGGGGTAAATAAAAATGTCTGATAAAAAGCCGATAAGTCTGATTGTCAGCGATATTGACAATACGATTGCCGACAAATTCGGGGCTTGGGGAAACGCTTTGGATGCCGCTCTGGATAAACTGGCCGCATTATACGGCCGCAGCCGTGACGATATCGCACAAGATTTGTTGGCTCATGTTCCCGACAGCATGAAGCATATATCCGGCCCTTATATTGGAAAGGATTTGCGTTCGGATGTTGCCATGACACCCTCTTTGAAGCCGGCTTCGCCCGAAATGGAAAAGAAATTGGAAAAAATTTTCCATGAATGGGATAAAGACAAAAGCAAAGCCGAATTATACGAAGGCGTTGCAGCCACAATCAATAAAATCAAATCTTCCGGTGCGAAATTCGTTCTCTATACGGATTCACGCGAATCCGTATGCGTCCCCCGTTTGGCAAAAATGGGCGTTACGGCGGATATGATTGACGGATTATATGTCCTGCCGGATTTGAAAGACGGGCAAATCAGTCGCAAACCCGTCAAAGGAAAAGCCGAAGAACTGCGCAACGCTTTAGGTGACTAGCTTGTCATTCTGGAACCGAATACAAACAAACCGAATCCCAAAAACATGAAGCGCATTTTGGACGATATGGGCGTAAAGGATCCCTCGACAGCCGTCATGGTCGGCGACAATATCCGTTCGGACGGTACGGCGGCAATCGCGCTCGGAATGAACTATGCGTGGCAAAAAGGCGGCACGATCATCGATGAAGCGACTCTTCGTTGCTATAGAACGTTCTGTCAGGATAAGAACTATAAGCTGACCACGGCGGAACATTTGGAACAGATGAATGAAACGAATCATCCGACGGAAGTTTTGGAAAGCTTCAAAGATTTAAGCAAATATTATCGCTTTACAACTCAAGAAAAAGCTTTGGAAGCCAAAACACTGACAAATTCAGCAAAAAAAATCGCTCCGGCCGTTATGAAACGGATGGCGAACGGCAAATCCAGATAAGGCGAATTCCGGTTTCTGTTTTTTTGCCGTCGGCAAATGCCCCGCAAGGGACGAAGCGATTCATAAACAACAGAAACACAAAACCGTCATTGCCGGATTTTTTTAGAATCGATTCGGGGGCTTTTTTGGCTTTTTATCCGGCGGGACGAAGACGATTCGTTTGCCGTGACGGGGAGAAATCTGTTGTACGGAAAGATTTTTTTCAACAAAAAGACCGGATATCGTTTTTTATATAAATCCCTTTAAAATCAGATACTTCCGACGGACGGAAGTGCGTTAAAAAAACCACCCTTTATTGTATAGCCGTTTTCAGGTAAACGTAAGGTTAAAAAATCAAGGTTTTCCGCCAAAAACGTTTCAACCTCGACCGTTGATATTAAAGGGTGGTTTTTTTATTACGGACGGAGGGTGAAAGATGTTGACCCGAACGGCGTTGGGGATATTGGCTTCCCG
>JAFYCE010000049.1 GCA_017539865.1 Alphaproteobacteria bacterium | reverse complement strand
GGTCATGGAGGACCTCCGCGTTTAACGGTGACTTTTGTGGTCAGGTCTTCTAAAACGACTTTGTCGTTTGCCGACAAGCCTTCTTTGATTTCCGTTTCCAACAAATTGGATATTCCTTTTTTGACTTTGCGGGAAACAGGTTTGTTGTTTTGCAAAACATAAACGATGGCTTCATCGGGTTTCAAAGATTTCCGTTCCTGAATGATTTTTTGACGTTCCACATTCGATTTATTGCCCGAAACCTGTCCGGCGACGACGGGACGGAACTGAAAAGCCATGTTTTGCAATTTTAAAACATCGTGCTTTTCTTCGACCGTGATTGTGACATACGCCGTCATGCCGGGCAGCAAACGCAAATCGTCGTTTGAGATTGTGATGACGACCGTATACATCACGACGTTTGAATCTTCGTTAGGCTGTAAACGCACTTGTTCAACGGTACCTTTGAAGGTGTCGGCCGGGAACGTGTCGACGGTGAACGTGACCGGCAATCCCGCTTTGATTTGGCCGATATCCGCTTCGGAAATCGACGCTTCGATTTGCATTTTCGTCAGGTCTTCCGCAATCGTAAACAATTCCGGCGTTTGGAAGCTGGAAGCCACCGTTTGCCCTTCCTCCACCTTTTTGGTTACGATAATGCCGTTGACCGGCGAAATGATATTCGCGTATCCCAAATTGCGCTTGGCTTTTTTCTGTTGCGCCACCGCCTTATCGTATGCCGCCTGCGCGTTGACGACGCCGAGTTCGGCTTCTTCCCATTCGTAGCGGGCGATAAAGTTTTGTTCGAATAGCTCTTTATTGCGTTTTGCGTTCAATTTGGCGTAGTCCAGTTTCGCCTTTGCGTCGGTAACGGCCGCCTTGGCTTCTTTGAGGTCTTCTTCCAGAGTGAACGTTTCCAACTGGGCGATCAGGTCGCCTTTTTTTACAACGGAGTTGTAATCCGCGTAGACCTTTTCAATGATGCCGGAAACCTGTGTGCCGACACTGACGACGTTGACCGGTTGAATCGTGCCGGAAGCCGTTACGTCGACCCGCAAAGAACCGATCGCCGGTTTTGTCGTATCATAAACGATTTCGGATTTTTTTCCGCAATGTATGTAAAACAGAAAACCGCCGCAGACCAGTCCTAAAATGATCAGAATAACAAGCGTTTTTTTCATGGGTCAAAATCCTTTGTTCGTTTGAAAAGGGGTGATCAATCCGATTTTGCGGATCAGATTCGTTTTCGCTATCAATAATTCGTAGAAAGAGCGGCTTTTGGTCGAGCGCACGCCCGCCAGTTTGGACTGGGCGTCCAACACGTTTAAAATGCTGCCTTTTCCTGCTTTGTATGCGCCTAAAGCCACTTGAGCGTTTTGATTGGCCGACGCAAACATCGTTAAAGAAATTTCATACGTTTTCTTTGCCGTGTGGAAATTTTGATACGTTGTCCAGACTTCATTCCGGATATCGTTTTCCAGTTGTTTCAATTCGGCTTTGCTTCGCTCCAGCTGATAATTGGCCTGAGAAGTCCGGTATGTGTTTTTAAATCCCGTGAACAAGGGAACGGTCATTGTCAGCCCGACGGAGCTTGTATGAGACCGCGGTCCTCCGTTCGTTAATTCGTCCCGTCCGTTCAAGCCGGCGGAAAGGTTCAAACTTGGAGCGTTACGCGCTTTTTGTATGTTTAAAGCGGCTTCCGCCTGTTTGATAACGGCTTTTTGAGCCGCAATGTCGGCGCGGTTGTTCAAAGCCGTTTTGAACAGGCTTTCCAGATCGTCCGAGATCATCAAATAGTCGTCGGGGAATCGTTCTTCAACCAATTCCAACGGTTGATCAGGCGTGTAATTCAGTAAAACGGCCAGATTTCCTTTTGCCAAAGCAAGCGTTTCCTCCGCTTTGGTGACACTCAGCTGCGCTTCGGAATAGGATGTTTCCGCCTGCAGCTTGTCGGATAAGGCGGCCAACCCCAATTCATAGCGTTTGGACGCGGCTTCGAAAGCGGAAAGAGCTGCCGCCAGAGTCGCATTTGAATTGTCATATTCCTCTTGAGCGGCGAGAATGTAAAAATAAGCTTTCGCCGTATCGAAAATCAAGCTTTGCAGCGCGTCCGAGCGTGATGCCAAAGCGGCGTTCAAAGATTGACGGATGCTTTCGTTCGACGCTTCCCGTCCGCCGAAATCATATAAAAGCCAGTTCAGATTTATACCTGCCGATACGGCTGTCGAGTTGCTGTCCTGTCCGTGGTGAACCGTTGTGTCCGATTGATTGATGCCCGCGCTGAAATCCAGTTCCGGCAGATAATCCGCTTTGGTTTGACCGTATTCCGCCGCCGTTGCCAACGCTCCCATATAAAGTTTTCGGGTTTGCGGATTTTGGCACAGCGCCAGATTGATAACGTCCGCCAAATGCAATTTTTCTTTTTTGATGTCCGTTGCGCAAATTGCCGCCCGCGGCGTAGGCTTTATTTTTCTTTCAATGTCAAACGGATCCGCATGTGCCGGCAAGGCGGGCAGACTGAGCAAAAAGAATAAAGCAAAGAAACGTTTCGTCATTCTGCAAAAGCTCCGTCGGAAAAACAGTTCGTTTTAAAATAGTTTTGCATGACTTTTTTTATCCGTTCAAGAGTAATCTTTGTGATCCGATATGTCCAATGGTCGTTTTCCTCTTTAACGGAGAAAAAAATAAAAACTTACGCAAAAATTTTACAACGGTTTTATCAAAGAAAGAAAAGCCGCTTCTTTAAGTTTCAATTCCTTTTCCATTTTCCGGTATTTCCGGAATTGATGAACGGTAAAGGGAACCGCGATTAAAAATCCGAAGACATCCGCTGCCGGAAAAGCATAAAAAACACCGTTCAATCCCAAATAGCGCGGTAAAATGAAAAGAGCCGGAATGATAAACATCAGTTGCCGCCCTACCGATAAAAAGGTCGCCGCTCGGGGGTGCTTGACGGCCTGCAGGAAAAAGGTCGTTGCTATCGGCAATCCGATGAACGGATACAGAAGGCTGATTATTTTCAAAGATTCCGTTCCGATTTTTATCAGTTCCGCATCCCGATCGTTGAATGTACGGATGATTTCTTCGGGATATATTTGCAGAACAAGCCATCCGAAAATGAAAAACAAAGTTGAAAGAACCAGATTCAGCCGGAATATCTTTAACATCCGGTCGTATTTTTGCGCGCCCAAATTAAAACCGATGACAGGCTGCATTCCTTCGCAAAGCCCCGTGACCGGCATAAAAAGCAAAATCGTGACCGCCAAAGTCGCCCCCATCGCGGAAACGGCTACATCTCCGCCGTATTGAATCAACGATGTGTTGACGATCGCCTGCATAAAACCATGGGTGATCTGGATTAAAAACGGTGCCGTTCCCACAAAGCAAATCATTAAAACGATTTTTAAGGACAGTCTCATATGTTTTTTTCTGAACCGGTAAACCGCTTTGGATGAGATGAAAAACGAAGCCGCCCAAAAAAACGAAATCGATTGCGCAATAACGGTCGCCCATGCCGCGCCGGCGATTCCCCAGTGGAAAACAAAAATAAACAATACATCCAAAATTGTGTTCGTTATCGCTCCGATCAGCATTGTATACATCGCAAAGTGCGGAAAACTGCTGGCGCGGATGAAATTATTCAACGTCATGTTCGTCATCATGAAAATCGAACCGAGCGAAATGATGCTCAGATATGTTTTGGCGTACGGCATGATTGTCGCCGTTGCGCCGTACAGTTTTAACAGCGGTTCCAAAAACAACAAATGAACCGTGATAAAGAGAAGGGCGAATATCACAATTAACATAACGGCGTTTGTCAGGATTTTTTCGGCGCGGGGAATCTTTTTTTGTCCCAAGCTGACGGAAAAGTTCACGCTGCCGCCGATTCCGACCATCAATCCCAGCGCCAGTTGTGAAATCATGCTGGGAAAGCTGACGGTGATCGCCGCCAATCCTAATGCTCCGATTCCGTTTCCGACGAATATCCGGTCGATCAGGTTATAGGACGCGTTGATCAACAATCCGATAATCGCCGGCGGAGCAAATATCCAGAGCAATTTAGAAATGGGATCCGTTCCCAGTTTCGGCTGTTTCTTTTCCATTTTTTCGATTCCGATAACAAAGAATAAAACAGGGACTATATGAAAATATGCTTTTTAGCTGAAGAAAAGAAGGAAAAATGTTTACGTCGTTGCCCAGGCGCCGGCGTGCGAAGCGACAAACGCGGCTGTTTCTACGGCTTTTTTATGAGCTTCGGGGACGGATTTTCCCGTCAGAATGCCGTAAACAAACGCGCCGGAAAAGGAATCCCCCGCGCCGACGGTATCGACGACTTTAACCTTCGGCGTCGGCAGAAAAGATTTTTCCGCCGGCGTGTAAACCGCACTGTATTTGTCCCCCGCCGTCAAAACCACATAATTCAGGGAATAACGCCGCATTATTTCCCGACAGGCGTCATCCTCCTGTTGCGGCAAGCCGAACATCGGAATCAGCAGCTTCAGTTCCTCGTCATTGATTTTAAAAGCGTTCGCTTTTGACAGCAGAGAATCTATCAGTTCGCGGGAGTAGTATCTTCCCCTTAAATTGATATCGAAGAATTTCAGCACGCCGTCCGGAACGAACGACAGCAGCTTTTCCGTTGTTTTGCGGGAGTCTTCGTGTCGCATTGCCAAAGTGCCGAACGTGATCGCGTCCGCTTTTTTCGCCAGTTCGATCGCTTCGCCGGAAAGAAGGATATGATCCCATGCGACGTTTTCAACGATATTGTAAGAAGGGATGCCGTCATTCAAAGTGATTTTAACTGTGCCGGTCGGATAAGGCGAACGGGATAAACAATGTTTGATGCCGTTTTGATCCAATTTGTTCAGCAACTCGTTTCCCAAAACGTCCGTACCAATCGCGCTGACGGCGACGCCGCGCGCGCCCAGCTTTGTCGCGTGGTAAACGAAATTGACCGGCGCGCCGCCGACGACTTTTCCGGTCGGCAGCATATCCCACAGCAGTTCGCCGACGCCCATGATAAGAGGTGATTTTGAAACAGCCATTTTTGTTGCTCTGAATTACTGTGCCGGAAAAAATATATCAAATATCCGCATCGGCCGAAAGCGGATTTTAGCTTTGCGGGACGGCGGCAAATATAGTATTCTTCCGGCCGGAGAGAAAAAATGAGCTATTGCGATTGGGACAAGGCGTCAGAGTTGTGCCGGAAGTATCATGACGAGGAATGGGGCGTTCCCGTTCATGACGATCTCAAGCAGTTCGAATTTTTGATGCTTGAGGCGATGCAGTGCGGTTTGAGCTGGAATTTGATGATTCGGAAACGCGAAATTTTCCGGCAATGTTTTGATAACTTCGATTACGACAAGATCGCGCTTTATACGGAAAGGGACGTCGAACGGATTTTGAACACCGAAGGGATGATCCGCTCGCTCCGCAAGATTGAAGCTGTCATCAACAACGCGAAACGCTTTCAACAAATCAGGGCGGAATACGGCACTTTCTGCGCGTATTTGTGGGGATATTCCGACGGAAAAACGATTTTATACGACAAGCACGCGGACGGCTTCATTCCCGTTTCCAACGGGCTGTCCGACAGAATCGCCAAAGATTTGAAAAAACGGGGCTTCAGATATTTGGGCTCGATTACCGTTTATTCGCATTTGCAGGCGTGCGGCATTATCAACGACCACGATAAGAACTGTCCGAGATACGCCTTTATCAATGCCGTTTCTTTAACCGTAAATAAAAAAAGGGAAGCGGAAAAACAGGTGTGTCACTTTGGATAAAACATCCGGTTTTACAAATCATTATCTTTCGCCCTTAGGCGCCGTAACGTTGGCAAGCGACGGATATGCACTGACGGGACTGTGGTTCGACGGGCAGAAACATTTTGCCGCCGGTCTTTCGGGCGGGACTTCCGAAAAAGACTTGCCCGTCTTCGATACGGCGAAGCGCTGGCTTGATATTTATTTCAAGGGGAGCGCTCCCGATTTTATTCCTCCGTTAAATCTGTGCGGCTCCGGTTTCAGAAGAGCTGTCTGGGATATTTTGCTGACCGTTCCGTTCGGCCAAACAAGGACGTACGGACAAATCGCGGCTCAATTATCCGGTCGTATGTCCGCGCGAGCGGTCGGCAATGCGGTCGGACGCAATCCGGTGGCTCTGATTGTTCCCTGTCATCGTGTTATCGGCGCAAACGGAAAATTGACCGGCTATGCCGGAGGCGTGGACAGGAAAATCAAATTGCTTGAACTGGAAAAAGCTGATTTTTTCAAAAAATAGGCTATACTGTCCATGATATTGTTCGAAAGGAGCGGGCGATGACGGCAAAGAAAATAAAAATGGCAATCTGTTACGATTTCGACGGAACGCTTGCGCCGGGGAATATGCAGGAATACGGTTTTACCGAAAAAGTGGGGTATGCCAATCCCAAGGATTTTTGGAAAAAAGCCGCTGATATCGCCAAAGAACAGCATGCCGACGGTATTTTGGCCTATATGCAGTTGATGATTGAAGAATCTAAAAGCAAACATGTTCCTTTCACACGTGAGGATTTTAAAAAATACGGCAAAGGAATTAAACTGTTTAAAGGTGTCGAAGAGTGGTTCGACCGTATCTCTGCCTATGCCGCCGACAAAGACATAGAGTTGAAGCACTTTATTATTTCTTCCGGCTTGAAAGAAATGATTGAAGGCTCAAGCATCGCTGAAAAATTTGAAAAAATTTACGCTTCCTGTTTCATGTACGATGCGGATGGCGCGGCGCAATGGCCGGCAGTCGCTTTGAACTATACGACAAAAACGCAGTTTTTGTATCGCATCAACAAAGGCGTTTTGGATGAAACCGACAATAAAACAATCAACGAATACACGCCTTTGGAAAAGCGGGATATTCCTTTCGAAAACATGGTTTACATCGGTGACGGGGAAACAGATATTCCCTGCATGAAAATGGTTAAAATCAGCGGCGGTCATTCAATCGCGGTCTATCCTCCGCACGTTGACGGGGCAAAAGAGAAAATCAAACACCTGATTACGGATGACCGTGTCAATATCATAGCCGCAGCCGATTATTCCGAAAATGCCGAAATCGACCTCTATTTGAAAGCCGTTATCAATAAAATCGCGGCGGATAACGTATTGAAGGCGTTTGAGAGGTAACAGTTGACATTACAACAAAAAAAGACCTTAATGTAATTAAATTGATATATTGAGGGGGCTTTATGCAGATTTCCAGCCGTTTTACGATAGCTTTGCACATTTTGGCGTGTATTTCAGCCTTTTCAAAGCAAACAAAAGTCACCAGCGCTTTTCTGGCCGAAAGCGTGAACACAAATGCGGTCATCATCCGTAATATCCTGCTTCAGCTGAAGGCGGCGGGATTGATACGGGTCGATCGCGGAACGGGCGGAGCTTATCTGAAACAGCCGGCGGATGAAATCTGTCTGCAGGATGTATATCGGGCAATTGAACCTTTGGAAAAAGGGAGGCTGTTCCGTATTCACAAAAATTCAAACAAAAATTGTCCGGTCGGACGGAATATTTACGAAATACTGGACGGACGTTTGACGGCTGTGCAAGAAGTTATGGAATTGAAACTGCGCAGTATGAGTCTGGCGGACATTACGGCGGATTTGAACGAACGGATTAAAGAACAATAAGGTTGGTGGAAAACAGTTTTTAGCCGCCTTATTTGAATAAAGAAAGGCGGGTTTTCATGATTGTTTTCGATAGAATGCAGCAGGGATACGAATACGCTCTTTCCGCACCGGCGGGAAAAGCGTTTGCGCCTGATTTTGCGCCCGAACTGACACCGAAAGAAATGTTGGAACTGGGCATATTCGAAGGGCACTATCTGAACGACTGCCAAGCTGAGTTTCCCGCTGATTGGTTTGTAAACGCCAAACTTTCCCCCGACGCGCCCGACATAACGAAAAACTGTTTTCAAATCAAATCCAGAATGTCTTTGCCCGAATGGCAAAAACGCGGCTGGATTTTTGACCCCGATCCGCGCGGGTGGTTCCAATGGTATTGCCGCTACTATATGGGGCGCAGACTTTCCGATATTGATGCCGTTCAAATCAAAAGGTGGAAATCTTTTAAACGTCACAAAGCACAGGTGGAACAAAATTGTCTGCCGGCTGATTTATCCTGCCGCCGCCGGCAAAGACAGGCTTTATTGCAATGGGCTTACGATCCGTTTTTATAGTGTTCTGATAAGCCCCTCCTTTTCGTCCGGATTGGCAGCCCAAGCGTGACGATAAAAGAAGCGTACCGGATTATTTCCCGACTAAAATATTCAATATGTGTTCCTCTTGCGCCGCAGTTTGCGGATTGGAAAAACCGGTTTTGGGATTTTCAGCTGCGATACCGATATAGATGTTTGTCGGTTCCACGCCTTCTTTCAAAAAAATCGCCGCTGTATTTTTCACCCGATCAAGAGCTCCCGTCGCTTGAAAAGAAGGAACACCCCTATAAGAAAGTTTTCCTAAAAAACATACAAAAGAATCGTTTTCCCGAGCTTCTTTTGCAATTTCTTTTATTTGTTGGATCGCGTTTTCATTCAGTTCCGCACTGCCGTATTCAAATTGAACGTCCACCCACTGCCCGTAAGAAACAGGACAATCCGAATTGAGCGGAAAATCTTCCGAAGCGCATGCGCTTAAAAAAAATATACCTAAAAGCAAAAAGTTTCTTTTCATTCGGTGGTTCCTTGTGCTAATAAATATCTTGTCCCTTTCGCGGATATGGTGGAATGGTAGACACAACAGACTTAAAATCTGTTGAGGCTTTGTCCTCGTGCGGGTTCAAGTCCCGCTTTCCGCACCAATCAAAAGCCTTGAGAAATCAAGGCTTTTTTTGTTCCGGCGATCTTTCAAAAATCCTTGTTTCATTCTTCTCCGAAAGTTCCGGGGTACTGCCGGGGCGCCGCCGTATTTCCGTTTTGTTCCTGCCAATGAACAAGAATGATTATCAATGAAACAACCGGATTTTTCAAGCCCGTCATCATCATCAATCATAAACAATCTTTAGCAAACGCTGGAGAAGTTGATTTTTTCAGTAACGCCCCAAATTTTTTGCGTAAGCGATAAAAGGATACCTGTCAGGGACAGTCATTTGTTTCCCTTTATCCGTAATGACGCTGCAATTTTCTTTTGTGCCGATTATTTTAGCCATCACAGCTAAACAGGCAGCATCAAGCAAATCATCAAATTTGAAAAAGGCGTCCTTTTCTTGTTTTGAGGCTTCCTGCAAAAGCTTTTCAATTCCGGCAACGCCAAGATATTCTTTCAAAATTAAAAGGCGCTCGGCCTGTTCCGCACCTGTTTTTTTAGGAAAAAGCTGTTTCCGGTTGTTTAATAATTCAAAGCAAAACTCAGGATGAGATTCCCAAAACTTAAAAATCGCAGGGTCTTTTCCTGCAAATCTTTTTGCTTCATAAATTTTATGCATAATTGCTTTTGTTTGTTCTGACATAGTAATCGTATCTTTGACACTGTCATATTCTTCTTCCGTAGAAGGTAATTTTTCAGAAAGAGAAAAAACAGAACTTTTATTCCCGTTCATCGCTTTGCGCAACGCTCCGTCAGGTCTGTTTTCCAATCCCAGTGGCATATCAATTAAAATAATGTCGTTCGGATATTGTCTGTCAAACGGAAAGTCTTTTAAATTCTTCTCGACTTCAACATTCAACATGCCATATTCATTTATAAAAACGGCAATCCATCCGGCAGGACACCCGTCAATTCCCACATATTCAGTCATTTGTCAATTTCTTGTATAAAGCTAAAAACTCATTTTGCACATCTTCAAACCGACGTATTTGCGATGACAACATTAAACGATTGTCCGGTAAAAGTGGAGATAATATTTTTCATTGGTTACCGGCGTATAAGCAATGTTGACGTTTTGTCCCGCGCCCATCGTGTGAAGTTTATTGTTCAACATTCAGGATGCGTCGTTGTTTCTTTTTTTCTTGAATTGCATTTCGTATAAAGCGGCATATTCTCCGCCAAGCTTTAACAATTCCTCATGCGTACCACTTTCAACAATCTCGCCTTCATTGATAACAAATATTTTATCCGCATTTTTTACGGTTGATAAACGGTGTGCAATAACCAAAACCGTTCTGTCTTTCATCAGATTATCAATGGCTTGCTGTACGATGGCTTCAGACTTATTGTCCAAAGCGGAAGTCGCTTCATCCAAAATGACAATCGGCGCATTTTTCATAAACGCGCGAGCAATCGCAATACGCTGTTTTTGTCCGCCGGACAGCAAAACTCCCCGCTCGCCGATTTGCGTGTCAAGCCCTTTGTCCAAAGATGCGATAAAATCCTCCAAGCAGGCATTTTTAACCGCTTTTTTCAAATCTTCTTCCGAATAATCCGTCTTGCCCAACAGGATGTTGTCGCGAATTGTACCGGAAAACAGGAAATTATCCTGAAACACAATGGCGATGTTTTCGCGCAAGTCATGCAAATCAATATTTTTAATCGGAATCCCGTCAATTAACAATTCCCCGCCGGTAATATCGTAAAAACGCGGCAACAAATTGACGAATGTCGTTTTTCCACCGCCGGAATTGCCGACAAAAGCATACATCTTGCCGATTTCGATGTCAGCGGAAACACCTTTTAAAACAGGTTTCCCCGGTATATATTCAAACGTAACATTCTTATATTCGATCTCCTTATGAACATTTTTCAGCGGCACGGGATTTTCAGCATTGCGGACATTCGGAATGGAAGCCAATTGAGAAAAAACCTGTTCCATCATTAAAAAAGACATCTGCACGGCGGTAAAGCTGTTTCCGATGCCTTTAATCGGTGTGTAAAGCATCAATAACGCCGCAATAAAAGAAACGAAATTGCCGCTGGTGATTTGATGCGTGACAATCAACCAGCTGCCCAACCAAATCGTTCCGGCTATTCCTAAAGAAACTATGAAATGAACCAATGGCGACAATCCGCCGGTTCTTTGGACCATTTTCATCTGTAAGTGGAAAATGCCCCTCAAGTCATTGAAAAAACGATTTTCTTCATACTGATGCAAATTGTAAGAAGCAATGATTCGATTGCCGGAAAATGTTTCGTTATAATGCGTTGTAACAGCGGCCAATCCGCCGATTTGCTTACCCATCAGAGATTTAATTTTTTTCCGGATGGTCGTTAACGGATAAAGTGCGCCGAACATAAAAATCAGCGCGACGATCGCCAATTGCCATGAATTCCAGAATAAAACGCAAATCAACGATATAGAAGAGAAAAAACGTGTGGTGAACAATTTAACGTTTGCCAGCAAACCGCCGCAGGCCATTTCCGCGCAAGTGCTGAATTGCATAATGACGTCGCCGGAAGACGAATGGTCAAAATAAGAGGCGTCTTTGAACAGCAGTTTGCGGAACAGGTTCATTTTCATGTCTATGGTGATTTTCTGGCCGACCCAAGTGTTCAAATATGTCGCCGCATAGTTGCAAATGCTTTGCAGCAAACTTCCCAAAATGATGACCAACGGCATCAGGGAAACGGCTGCCGCTTCTTTTTCAACCAGAACGATATCCATATACGGCTTTAAAATCGCGGCGGTGATGGCATCAAAAGAGCCGATGGGAATTGTAATCAATACGGCTAAAACGGCTCTGACGCTGTACGGTTTCACATACGGCCACATTTTCCGGTAGTTTACAACAACCGGAGAGTTCGTTATTTTGTTTTTTATTTCATTAAGAACAGACATCTTTTTCCGTTTTTAACAATACCCTTGAAGCATTTTTGAACATTAACGAAAAAACCGGTAATTGTCGAGAAAGAAAACGAACCGGTCGCTCCGCTTACAGTTTATTCTTTGCCGATATCTTGGAATAAACGGAAGCCACGGGTAAAAAACCGAATAAATAATAATTCGTCGTCGTCTGAAAATGTTTGATTTTTAAAACGGGTATTCCGAATATTTTGATTTTTGTTACGCGAACATGGCGACTTTGGGCTTTTTGCCAAAGCGCAGCATGCTCCGATTGCAGATAAGCGAAAACATTCCGTTCGATTTCCCGAATATGCTGCGTTGCTTTGTTCGTTGTGTTTGAATCATGTTTGCGGTATTTGAACAACACCTCCGGCAGATTGGCAAAACGCGTCTTGCCGATCAGATGCAGATAAAGATTATAGTCTTCCGTCGGAAAATACGCTTTGTCATATCGTACGCCCGTTTTGATCAAAACGCTTTTGCGCATCATCACCGACGGATGAATCAAAGGACAGTCATACATCAGCCGCTCTTCTATTTCGTCATTTTCCAGCGGATGCATAACGATTTTATTCTTGGGAATTTCAATGTGAGCCGTTCCTAAAATTCCGATTTCAGGATGTGCGTCCAAATAGGCGACTTGTTTTTCAAAACGCTCCGGAACGGACACATCGTCATGGTCATGTACGGCCAAATATTCGCCTTGCGCCAAATCAATCAGTTTGTTGCGCGTTTCCGATATTCCCATGTTCTTTTCATTAAGGACGTAACGGATACGGGAATCCTTATAACTTTTAACGGTTCGCTCGACATTTTCATCCGGAGAAGCGTCGTTGACGATAATCAATTCAAAATCAGCAAAAGTCTGGGATAATATCCCGTCAATGCATTCCCGCAAATAAAGCTCCGGTGTATTGTATACCGGAAGCAACACCGAAATTCTGGGCATCAAGAAAACTCCTTTTTTCTTAAAATATACCCGAGATTTTTCAGTTTTCAATCCATTTTGACATCCTTTATCCGTAAAAACATTTGAAATGCCATGACTTCTGTCCGGATAAGGATGAAAACTGTTGAACTGTGATGAAGGGGCTATCCTCTCGGTGTTATTTTGGCAGGATTTCCGCTGACCATGCAATTATCCGGAACATTTCCGAACACGACCGTGTTCGCACCGATGATACAATTATTCCCGATTGTTATCGGACCGGCGATAAATGCTCCCGGATAAACAACGACATTGTCTCCGATTTGCGGATAATTCGCCGGATTACCCGTATGGCCGGGGAAATCCTTTCCTCCGATTGTTACGTTTTGATATAGAATGCAATTCTTTCCTAAACGGACATATTTGGAAACAATCAATCCGACCGGTAGAATAAAATGCGTCCCTTGTGTTTTTAAAGCGTCCAAATCACCGATATAGCAAAGTTCTTTAAGCATACGCTCTTCCAAGCCGCTTAATGCGCAGCTCTCGCCGGCATCGTTTTTTAAAGCACTGATTGCCGTTTGAACTTTATCAAATAAATTAGCCATTTTCAGCATCCTTTTGTCATGCAGTTTTTTTATCTGAAAGACCGGATGGGCGTCTTTTATTTAGCGTTTTCCTCCGTTGCCGGTTTTTCTTCGTTTTTGCTTTCCTCTTGCGCTTTCATTTTTAAGAACACATAAGAGCAAAGCGGAACGCTCAACAAATACAAAATAAATGTTAAGCTGGCCGTCAGCCACGGCTTATAAACCAAAGCGCCGGCATAAAATCCGGCTAATATCAGCAACGGAACAACGAAACGCACCGGTATGCGAAAATGCTTTAAAGAAATCGTCGGCAAACGGGAAGCCATCAAAAAAGCGCTGATCAGCAAGAACGTTTCCACAAAAGCTCCGTTGCGGCAAAAATCACATTCACAATGGAAATACAGCATAATCGGCACCAATGCAATATACGCCCCCCCCGGCGCGGGCAAGCCGACAAAGAAATGTTTCCAATAAGACGGTTGCGGCCCTTCATCCAACATCACGTTGAATCGAGCTAGACGTAAAGCGCAACAAATCGGAACCAACAGAGCGAATATCCAACCGACCGGGGAAGTCGTCCCTAACGCCCAGAAATACATCAACAGCCCCGGAGCGACGCCGAAGCAAACGACATCGGAAAGAGAATCCAGTTCCGCTCCGAAATCGGAAGTTCCACGTAACATACGCGCTACGCGTCCGTCCAAAGCATCAAAAAGGGATGACATTAAAATGCAAAAAACAGCAAATTCGAATTTGCCTTCCATTGCAAAACGAATCGACGTAACGCCGGAGGACAAAGCAAACAACGTCACCAAATTCGGCGCGATGCGGTTTAACGGTAAATCTTTGATCCGTTTACGGGAATTTTTCAACATTTTATATCATATCTCCTTTACGCGCCGGACCGGAAACATTCAAATCCGCTAAAACGGTTTCACCGGCAATGGCCGTTTGTCCTTCAATAACAAGCGGAGCGACGTCTTTAGGCAAATACACATCTAAACGGCTGCCAAAACGAATCAGACCGAAACGTTCGCCCTTTTTCAGTTGGTCGCCTTCTTTGACAAAAGTCAATATTCGACGAGCAACCAATCCGGCAATCTGTACAAAAGCGATTTTATGTCCCGTCACCGTTTCCATCGCCAATTCCTGACGTTCGTTGTTTTCACTTTCTTTATCCAACGAAACATCAACAAAAGCCCCGGGACGGTAAAACATTTTTGTGATTTTTCCCGATGCCGGCGCACGATTCACATGAACGCTGAAAACGCTCATGAAAATGCTGACGCGCGTCATGGGCTCTTCCCCCATGTCCAATTCTTTCGGCGGAACGACGTCCCGAATCGCGCTGACAATTCCGTCTGCAGGAGAAACAATCAGGCTGTCCCCTTCCGGAATGACACGAATCGGATTACGGAAAAAGAAATAGCACCACACCGTCAATATCAGACAAATCACTCCGACCGGTTTGAACAGCATCCACATCAGAACCGTAACCGCGCTGAAAACGCCGACAAAACGCCAGCCTTCCGGATGAATGGGCGGAAGAATAAAGCGACGCCATGATAAATCAACTCGGGACATTTAAAACTCCTTTTTTATTTGATTGGCAGGTGTATTTGTATGCCATTCGTGAAACTGTGAAAAGTATTTTTTACGTTTTCCTTTATTTTTCAGATTTTACAGGCAAAACAAAGACCTGATTCGGATAAATTAAATCCGGATTCTTAATTTGATTTTTATTGGCCTGGTAAATGGTTACATAAGCAAAACCTGAACCGTACAGCTGCTTGGCAATCGCCCATAAACAATCGCCTTTGATAACACGTATATGCCGTCTTTTCGTTTTATCCAACCCTTTTTCCATTTCGAATGGGACTTCAATGCGGGCGATGACTTTTCCGCGAGCGTCAACTTTATCTGCACGAATTTGATATTTTTTTCCTTCTTGCAGACGCTTGGAAACACGCAAAAGCCAGTCCGGCTGTTCTGCTGTCACATTACCTAAAAACAGGTTGTCTAAATAAACGTTTATACGACCGCTGTCACGCACTGTTCCGTTTATAACAAATGCATTATTGACATAATTGACCGAACGGATATCAATCTCGGCTTCCACCTGCGGGACCGGCGCTTGAAGAACTTCGACCTGCTGCGCGTCGGGCGACATCATTACGGCTAAAGCCTGTCCGGCATTTTTAGGCTCGGGAACGCTGACAACAATGACTTCGGACTGTTCACGGGAATTCATAGAATCATCCTGCAGCCATATTTCGTGTTCGCCTGCCGCCAACGGTTCCGTCGGAATAAAAATCCATTCGCCGTCGTCATTAACGGAAAAGCGCGTCAAAACTTTCTCGCCGTCCATTAAAGAAACAACCGCGCCTTTTTTTCCTTTACCGGCTGCGACCATGCTTCCATCCTCTTCGACACGAACAATATCAAAAGAGGCCTTTAAACCGGATACAATCATTTCTTTTTTCGCTTCTGCAACAGGCCTTTCGACGGTCGTCCTCTCATGTTTGTCGATTTGTTCTTCAGGTGCGGAAATTATTGTGTCCGACTTGTTTTTCGGATAAAAAACAAAGCATAACGCAGTGACAAAAAGCAAAATCAATCCGATAAAAAACGCATTTCTTTTCACAACAGCACCTAAAAAATAAAAAAAATGATAAAAGCCTCTTGCAGTATATCAAACTTCGCGCTATAAGCAATAACACTTATTCGGAGTGTAGCTCAGCTTGGTAGAGCACTACGTTCGGGACGTAGGGGCCGGAGGTTCAAATCCTCTCACTCCGACCAATATAAAAAAGGCCGCTGTTTAGCGGTTTTTTTTATATTATTTGGGAATCGGATTGAACCGGAGAAGGAGGTCGGCACCGGAGCGTGAGCGAAGGTATCGCCGAAGGCGACCCGAGGGGCGAGCAGCGCGAGTAAATCCTCTCACTCCGAACAACATAAGCCGTTGAAAACATAATGTTTTCAATGGTTTTTCTTTTGCCTGAAAATGCCTCAAAGCTAACAAATAGCTAGCACGGAAACGGGAGTGTAGGCGGCTCAAAAAAATTTTCATATCGAATCGGTAAAAACAGGGTAGGCAATCATCGGTAATAAAGAGACAATGGCGGATTTTCTCAGGCTGTTCTAAAAATAAACGTCGGAGTGTTAAACTGTTTGATAAATCCGTCTATAAAAGATAGACTTTGATATAAAATCGGTTTCTTGTCGGCATACTGACGATTCAAGAACCCTCTCTTCGGACAAGACTTTATTAAAAGAGGAAGAAAAATGAAGGATTTAGAGTTTAATTGGGATAAAATCACGGGGGCTCTCGGAAAAGAGGGGGAAAACATTTTTAATACCGAAGTCGGGAAGATAGAAAATCTTTGCAACGGTTATGATGATAAAAAAGACAACAGCAATATCATCTGTATCGTCGGCAATCGGGGATGCGGAAAAACATCGCTTATCAATGCCGTTCGGGAAAAATTAAATAAGAATAAGAATTTTTTTGTAACGGACATCATTGATCCCAGTATTTTTGACGACACGCTTTCGATCTCCGAATTTTTTATCAGCGTTTTGGCTGAAGAAGTGAGAAAGTATAAAGAAGAAAAAGAGAGCAATAATTTTGAAAACAAAACAGAAGGCAAATATATTCGCTTCAATAAAAAATTAAATGACATAATGGATGTCATTTCCCATATAAAATCGAACAAAGAAAGATTTTATGAGGATACCTGCGCTTCCGATATTGTAAAAAACATTCAAAGACGAAGCAATTTTGCCGCTCTTTTGAAAGAGCTGATTGAAGCGTTTTATGGTGTTTTAGGAAAAGATTCGAAAACCAAAATGGTCGTGTGCATAGACGATTTGGATTTGGTCGCCAATCAATATGTTTATCAAATGATAGAAGATATTCAAAAATGGCTGAATAAAAACTGCATTGTCATTTTGTCTTTCCGTGAAATTCAGCTGTTGAATATCATTCAGGATCACTTTATTCAACAAAATAAAAATTTGATGGACAAGCAAATTGTTTCCATAGCCGAAATCAAGGATCAGACCGTTCAATTTTACGAAAAACAAATGCCGGTGTCCCGTCGTATTTATTTAAAAGGGCAAAAAGAATTTTTTACTGAAAAGGCTTGGATTATTTTAGAGCCGTTTGCCGTTAAAAAAGAAAACGGATATAAATTGTCAGACGAAGATCAAAATAAATATAAAGAAACAAATCTGCACGATTTGATGGAAAATTTGGTTCGTGAAAAACTGGCTCTTCCGCTGGATCCGGTTGATGAAAAAGAGAAAGTTCATTTGATTTATCCGAACGGCTTGCGCGAAATGCTGGCTTTCGTGCGTATGTTGATGGAAATGGATAAAATTCGTGATGAAGAAAACGGTATAAAAAAAGCAGAATTGCGAGCTAATCTGAAGAAATATCAGGATTATATCCTTTCCAGAGCAAAAGCGAATTTGGATATGGAGTATTATTCCATTTTGGAAGAATGGTTGAAAACAAGCGTAAGAAATAAAAATTATTATATATGCTCAAAGCTTGATGGTATTTTAAATAGTGAAGAATACGATATTGTTTTTATTAAAAAAACAGAAACTTACAATGTAATGATGGGTGATGTCTTTCAGTTTTTAGAAAAGATAAAAATAGAATTGTCTTCTAGTGAACAGATAATGTATCTTTGCTATTTAATAAAACTTCTTTATTCGATAGAACTATTAAACTCTTTTTTAGATTTAGCTAATAAAGATATTATACGGAGCTTTGGTGATATATCTTTTGACGACCAAAAGGATTATTCTCTCCTGATCAATGGAAAGTTTATGCCGGAGACGTTTGGGTATACATATTCGTTTGAGAACTTCATTAGTTATGTCGATAGTGAAACAGAAATACTTGATGAAGAAGAAAAAAAATTCATAAATTTAATATGCTATTTTAAAATAATGCGTAATAGTAGGATTTGGACCGAAACTCGACCGTATAGCGAACGTATTAATAATTCGTATAGAAAATATCGTCCTGTTTTCGATGATGAATACATTAATAATTCAGAGAAAATAAATTACAGAACAGATCCGATGACGGCTGTTCTTAAAAAGGAATATTTTGAAAATTCAGCGAATAGTGGGTATGTTTTCTATTCCGTTTTTGATATTGACGTTTTTGTGAGAATAAATTTTGATAATCAACAAAAAGAAAAATTGAAGTATGTTTATGAAAAAATCAATCGGATGCTTGATGGAAAAAATACAACATTTTATACGCCTTATGAAAAAATGTTAAAGGAAAAGATTTCTCTGTTATTAAAAAGAAAGGAAGATAATATAATTGTTTTTGATGATGTATTAATTGAAAATATTGAAAGAATAAAGAAGGATATAGATCGTGATTTTGAGAATTTAAATAATTTTGATGAAGCGGTTGTAAAAATGAAGCTTAAGCAGTTAAACATTTATGATGCACGTGATTTTGTTGAGCAATTGTTAAGTTTAATAGAGCTGTCTGATAAAGATAAAGGAAAAATAAAAGAGATAAGAAAAACATTAAATATAAAGAAGCGAAGAAAAATATGGGATAGCGAAATGGATACTTTTATATATATATTCAAAAACTATCCAAATGCGAAAGCTATCCTTGAAAAGATGACGGAAGAAAATGAAAAATCATGAACGTTTGATTCGTTGTATCTACAAGGAAGCGGATTTTGACGGGCTTTGCGCTAAAATGTCTCAATCCTCCTATATGGACGGTTCTGCCTTTAATCTGGCGGATAAAAACGTCCGGCGGGAGATTGAAAGCAGATACCTGAGCCTTTATCCGGATAATTATTCCCGCACGATTTTAGACAATATCGTTTTTGAAAAAATCGGGGAAAAAGAGTGCTTTTGGGCTGATGAATTATTTGTTCAAGTCGCTGAAAAATATCTGATCGATAAAAATGAAAACATCGAAATCCGATTTGACGATCTGCTGGAATGGAACGATTTTATCAATGTCGCACCGGCGATTGTTTATATGGCGGCTTTTCATGCGGATCTTCCGAAACATTTTTTATTCAAGCACGACAATCACAGATTATACAGCATCTTGAAAAAGGATAAGGTTGCCGAAAACCATATGCACTTGAACGCGTCCGGCTATTCGACCGAAATCAACTGGAACAATTTTATTTATAAAAAGCCGTTTTATAATAAATCGGCATGTTTTAATGACATTTTTTATCTTAAAGTGAAAATCTTACGTATTTTCATGGAATATCGGAATTTATTCGATGAAAGGACGTATCAAAAAAAAGATGAAGACGTTTTATTCCTTTCCGATATAAGAAAAATTCTGAAAGCGAAAGAATACGCGGATGTTTCGGAATGTATCGATAAAATAAAATGGATGCAGTCTTATCTGGCCGAACACCACAAGGAACGTTGCGGCAGATATGATAACGAATGCCGTTTTTTAAAAGACTGCTTCGGTAAAATCACAAAAAAGTCTGACTTCTTTCGGGACTTGTTTAATTTATATTTGGTGGGATTGATAAAAATTTATTTCCAATTTACATTGGATAATGTCGGTATGGGCTTTGAAAAATTTCAAGAATGCCAAGATAAAAAAGGTTTATTTATTGATGAAAATCAGAAAGCCGCTTTGTATAAAAGCATTTTTGATAAATATTCCGAGGAAGGGATCGTTTCCAAAATAGAATTCAGAATAGTGCCATTGAAAAGAGGGGCTTTCAAAAAGATAAAAAAGGAAATGGAAACTTTCGAACAAAACGGTGTTCGATGCGGTTATATATTCCATTTTATAAAACGCGATATCGATGATAACGGAACAGCTTTTGAACGGCTGAAGAAAAAACATCGTATGATAAGCCGGCAAGCTCAATGCGTACTGAATGTGTTGAGGAGCGGTTATGGCGAATGTTTATTGGGTATTGATGCGGCGGGAAATGAATTGAACATTGCACCGGAATTTTTCGCCCCCTATTTCAGGCGTTGTCGCGCGGAAAAAAAGGATTTGTTTTTCACTTACCATGTCGGCGAAGTCTATACGTCGCTTTGTTCCGGATTAAGAGCGATTTACGAAACGATTGATTTTTTTAATTTCCGGCGCGGAGACCGGCTGGGGCACGCTTTGGCGTTGGGTGCGGATCCTGAACAAATTTCAAATATCAGAATGAACCGTATTGTCATTCCCAGAGGGGAATATTTGGATAATTTGGCTTGGATATACTTTATGCTGAAATCCGGACAGGCGGATCCGTCGCTTTTGTTTGAAATCGCGGACCGTTTCTTTTCCGAGAGGAATAAATTATTCAACGGAGACGGCTATTTTCGAAATATAGACATTGATACCTATCTGTCCGCATGGCGTTTGCGAGCGGACGATCCGTTCCTTTATGAGTGTAACGGCCCTTTGATTTCTTTAGAAGATTTTTGGCGCAAAAATATCGACAATCCGGATTATCGTTCGGTTTCTTCGAATAAAATGGCTCAAAGACTTCATTGGCATTATTTATACGACGATTCTTTTATCCGAAACCGGGCGCACGGTATTGAAATCCAAATAGACGATATTTATCTTAAATGTCTGTCCGAATGTCAGGGTTTACTGAAAAAAACACTGGTAAAAAAAGGAATAGCCGTTGAAACAAATCCGTCGTCAAACAGAAAAATATCTCCTATCGACAATTATTCCGATTTACCGCTATTCTTTTTGAACACCCATAAGCTTTATTCCTTGAAGACACGGAAAAAATCGGATTATGACGTTCCTGTTTCCATCAATACGGATGACAGTGCCGTATTCCAAACCAGTTTAGGAATGGAATACGCTCTTGTCGCAAAAGCGTTATTGGAACAAGGAGCCTCTGCCGAGGAAGTTTATGATTATATCGGATACCTTTGTCAAAGCTCGTTGGAACAAAGCTTTGTAAAAGAAGATAAAGAGCTATGAAACATAAAGGTTTTAGGGTATACAATCATAAAGCCTTTTCTCCCCTTACGCTTAATCGTCCAAACCGCGTAAAACACCGATAATATCCAATACCGAAAACCGCCATTTGGCGTTTTCATCATCCCAAACGGCGCGAACTTTTCGATCATCGAAAAACCGGATTGAAATTTTATTCATTTTCCGAGGTTTCCTCAGAAATCATTACAGTTAGAGATATTGATGCCCGCAACTTTTATCAACAGAAAACGGAGAGGTTTTATCCGAAACGGGAAAACAAAAAAGCCGTTGAAAATCAACGGCTTATGTGTTGGCTGGGGAACCTGGACTCGAACCAAGACTAACGGAGTCAGAGTCCGCTGTTCTACCTTTAAACTATTCCCCAAGCGTTAAAGTAAGACCTATATAATCCTTTACTGACGGATTGACAAGCTTTTTTTATTGTTTCGGATTTTTTTTCTTGTTCTTATTCAAGAAGGCTGCGGACACCGTCAATGACAAACTGTGATGCCATCGCGCCCAGTACGATTCCCAGTAATTTCGAGATAACCGTATTTATTGTTTTACCCAAAACGCGCGCAAAGTAATTGGATAAGCGGAAAAGGATATAGGTTATCAGCGAAACGATAGCCAGGGCGGAGATGACATACAACTGCTGTTTCCATTGTCCGTGACGTTCCGACATCAACAAAATGATTGACGCTATCGAACCGGGGCCGGCAATCAGCGGAACGGCCAAAGGAAAGACGGCCACGTCGTTTGCGTAAGGGTCTTCCGTGATTTCTCCGGCCGCCTTTTCCTTCTGTTCTTCAACAAAAATCATTTGCAGCGCAACAATGAAAAGCATAATACCGCCGGCTATCCGGAATGCCGGCATCGATATCCCCAACAGGTTTAAAAAAGCTTCTCCGGCATAGGCAAAAAACAACATGACGCAAAAACCGATCAGCACGGATCTTTTTGCCATCAGCTGACGATAACCCGGTCGAGGGCTTTCTGTCAGGCTCATGAAAATAGGCATATTGCCAATCGGATCCATAACTACGAACAGCATTGTCAAGGGCGGCAGAAAAAGATCCAGAAGGGAAAGCATTTTAAAATCCTTTTTTTACATTTACAGTCAGCTAAATTAGCAAATTCGGATATAAAAGAAAAGAGAGGGAAAAAGATTTTGTTTTATCCCGCTTTCATTTCATATATATGTAAAGCATATCGTTTGTTAAAGAGGTTTGTTTATGACGGATTTGTCTCATATTCGCAATTTTTCAATCGTCGCTCATATTGATCACGGCAAATCGACTTTGGCTGATCGCTTGATTCAAAAATGCGGCGGATTGACCGAACGCGAAATGAAAGACCAAATTCTGGATTCGATGGATTTGGAGCGTGAACGCGGCATTACAATTAAGGCTCAAACGGTCCGTTTGAACTATACGGCAAAAGACGGACGGGAATATCAGCTGAATCTGATCGATACGCCGGGGCATGTCGACTTTACATACGAAGTCAGCCGCTCTTTGGCCGCGTGCGAAGGTTCTTTGCTGGTGGTTGACGCGTCCCAAGGGGTGGAAGCTCAAACTTTGGCAAACGTCTATAAAGCTTTGGATGCCAATCACGAATTGGTTACAGTCATCAACAAAATCGATTTGCCGGCGGCTCAACCCGAAAAAGTCAAAGAACAGATTGAAGATGTAATCGGCATAGATACATCTAATGCGGTTGAAACGTCCGCCAAAACGGGGCAGGGAATCGATGAAGTGTTGGAACGTATCGTGACGGATTTGCCGGCTCCTCAGGGGGACGGTGACGCGCCGCTGAAGGCGATGTTGGTCGATTCTTGGTACGACCCGTATCTGGGTGTGATTATTTTGGTGCGTATCAAAGACGGCCGTCTGAAAAAAGGCATGAAAATTCGCATGATGGCGAATGGTACGACGCATGAGGTGGAAAAAGTCGGTATCTTTACTCCGAAGATGAAGGATATTTCCGAACTGACTGCCGGAGAACTCGGTTTTATTACGGCGGGCATTAAAACGGTCGGCGATACGAAGGTCGGCGATACGATTACGGATGACCGGCGGCCGGCGGCGGAACCGTTGCCGGGGTTTAAACCGAGCGTTCCCGTTGTTTTCTGTTCGATGTTTCCTTTGGACACAAGCTATTATGAAAATCTGCGTGACGCTTTGGGCAAGTTGCAGTTGAACGACGCCAGTTTCGAGTTCGTTCCCGAAAAGTCGGCGGCATTGGGGCAAGGCTTCCGTTGCGGCTTTTTGGGATTGCTGCATATGGAGATTATTGAAGAACGGTTGGAGCGCGAGTTCGATTTGGATTTAATTACGACAGCTCCCAGTGTTGTGTATAAAATGCACATGACGGACGGTTCTTTAATGGAATTGCACAATCCGGCAGACTTTCCGGAAGTCACTAAAATCGACTTTATTGAAGAACCGTGGGTTAAGGCATCCATTCTTGTGCCGGACGAATATCTCGGTTCCGTTTTGCAGCTCTGTACGGAACGCCGCGGCGTGCAGAAAGATCTGACCTATGTCGGCTCCAGAGCGATGCTGGTTTACGATTTGCCGTTGAACGAAATAGTATTCGACTTTTACGACCGTCTTAAATCAATTACACGCGGTTATGCCAGCTTTGATTATGAAGTTGCAGGTTATCAGCAGGGCGACTTGGTCAAAGTCACCATTCTGGTCAACGGGGAAACGGTGGATGCGTTGTCTTTTTTGGCTCATCGGTCGGATGCCGAACGGCGCGGTCGTCAGATATGTGAACGCCTGAAAGTTCTGATTCCCCGTCATCAATTCAAGATTCCCATTCAGGCGGCGATCGGCGGTAAGATTATCGCGCGTGAAGACATTGCCGCTTTCCGCAAAGATGTGACTTCAAAGTGTTATGGGGGCGACATCACCCGCAAACGCAAGTTGTTGGAAAAACAAAAGGAAGGCAAAAAGAGGATGCGGCAATTCGGTAAAGTCGAAATACCTCAGTCCGCTTTTATTTCCGCTTTAAGAATCGGCGACGAATGATTTTTACAAGCGTTCGCTTTTAAGAGGAAACAAAGATTTATACTTTTTCGGGCGGAACAGGAAAATTAAAAGCGTCCCGCAAAGACCGATACTTGCCCATGCCGGCCAAAGCAAGATTTGACTGGCAAGCGTATCCGTCGGTTGAGGGGTTAAGCCGGTTATGATTGTTAAAATGTCGGATGTGGCTATACTGGTGTATTCTCCCGTGCTGAGAGCGGCGACCGCTTCGGCCGAAGCGGTGAAAACGGCAATCAATAAAAGCATCCAGCCTAAAAGACGTCCCAGAAACATAAGTCACCTATTTCTTTATTTGTCTGATAAAAGAATAGGATTTATTCTTAAAAAAATAATTAAAAAGAAGACAAAAACAGATATTTTTCGTAATGAATAAAAAAGTGTTGTCTTTTTAAGATGAATAGGGTATTTATACCCCATCAAAGTATGGAGAGATGTCCGAGAGGCCGAAGGAGCTTGATTGGAAATCAAGTATAGGTGTCAAAGCCTATCAAGGGTTCGAATCCCTTTCTCTCCGCCATTTTGCAAAAGGACCCTTTATTTTCGGAGGGTTCTTTTTTTTTGGCAAAAACAGACACAATTATATAATGCGGATAAACAGTTTGCCGGTTTTATATAAAAAAAAGCCCCGTTTCGGGGCTTTTTTAAGATAATCGTTGTTTTATCAGTTCTTGCGGTCGCCGAAAAAGCGCAGCAACATGATGAACAGATTGATAAAATCAAGATACAACATCAAAGCGCCGTAAATCGCTTTGCTGGTTACGGCGTTTTCAGAATCCCGTTCATTGTAAATTTCACGGATTTTCCATGTATCCCAAGCCGTTAAACCGACAAAAATCGCAACACCCAAAACGGATACGGTCAGGTATACCGCAGGGCTTTTCAGAAAAATATTGACGATTGAGGCAATGATAATACCAATCAGTCACATCATCATAAACGATCCCATATTTGTCAGATCGCGTTTTGTTGTATAGCCGTACAAACTCATTCCTGCGAACATACCGGCCGTAATCAGAAAAACACGCAAAATGCTTAATTCTGTGTAGACCCAGAAAATCGTCGTCAAAGAAATGCCCATCAATCCGGAATAGACGATGAAAAGGGTAAAGGCTTTGCTTGCATTGCCGGAGGTGACGGCGGAACCCATCATGAACACCAAAAGCAACGGCGCAATGATGGCGATCCATCCCAACGCATTGGGTTCACCCGTTTCCGGCGTGAAGAACATTGCGCCTAAAGCTGAATTTGCCAATAAATAACTGACGCCGGCTGTAATCAACAGGCCGATTGTCATGTAATTGTAGACTTTCAGCATGTATTGGCGTAGCCCTTCATCCATTTCGACGGTTGAAGAAGTGCGGGAAATGATGAAATCCCTGTTTGAATCAAAAGACATTGTATAGCCTCCATTAAAAAAACGTTTTTTTCTTATATCATAAAATAAGTCGGAAAAACAGATAAACAACAGGCGGGGAGAAAAGAAAACCGCTTTTATGTTTTTATTAACCTTTTTATGGTCAAATCAAATTATGTATAAAGTCTTGTTCGTATGCACGGGAAACATATGCCGCTCTCCAACGGCCGAAGGCGTATTCAGACAAATCGTCGGACACGCGGGATTGGGGGACGTCATTTCCGTGGATTCGGCAGGAATCAGCGGCTGGCACGTCGGCGAACCGCCGGACGCCAGAGCGGCTGAGACAGCCTTGAATAACGGTGTGGACATCGGATCCCTTCGCGCAAGGAAAGTTGTTCGGGACGATTTTAAAGATTTCGATCTGATAATCGCTCTGGATTCAACGCATTTGAGGGCACTGGAAGAAATGCGTCCGGAGGCGGCTCCGGATCATGACAGAGCGGTACTCGACTTGATGATGCGTTTTGCGCCGCAATATGGAATCAATGATGTCCCCGACCCTTATTACGGGGGAAAAGAGGGCTTTCAAAACGTGTTTGATATGATAAAATCGGCATGTGAAGGCCTTTTGAAATATATACGGGAGCATGGGGATGCAGGTTGAAAACAATCCGTTGTCCGCCAAAGTCACGCGCATTGTGGAATCTTCTACGGGTAAACTGGTTCTTTCCGCCGCGACATTGGCCGGAGGCTTTTCCGACGCCAAGCATGTCGTTTTATCGGACGGATCGCAAGTCGTCGTGAAGCTGTTTAAGGATTCCGGCAGCGATTTGGCCATTGAAGGCGCAACAATGGATTATTTGAAACGGCATACGCAGCTGCCGATGCCGGAGGTTTTTTATTCCGGTTCCGACGCCTTGGTGCATGAATATATCGTCGCCGACGGAACTTTAAGTCGTGACAGCGAACCGGAAGCGGCGGAACATTTGGCAAAACTGCACGAGATCACATCGGATTTCTACGGATTCGAATTTGATACCTTGCGTGCGGGCATACGTCAGCCTAATCCGAAGACGCAAAAATGGGTTCCCTTTTTTGTACAGAACCGATTGCTTTATATGGCCGGTTTGGCTTTGGAAAGCGGTAATCTGCCGGTGGAAACAATGGCTCGCATTGAAAGGTTTGCCGAAAAAGCGGACGCTTATCTCGACGAGCCGGCAAAGCCGAGTTTGCTGCACGGGGATATCACTTCCAGTACGGTTTTATGCTATCAAGGGAAAATCAGAGCTTTCGTTGATCCCGCCATCTATTTTGGCGATTCTGAATTTGAATTTGTATTCCATGGCACGCAGTCTTCTTTGGGCAAAGCGTTTTTTGACCGCTATAATGCGCTTCGACCGTTCAGGGCGGGATTTTTCGAATATCGGCAAAGCATTTACAATTTGTATCCGATGTTATTAAACGTTAAGTTGTTTGGAGCGGAATGCTTGCCGCGTATCAATGCCGTTTTATCCCGATTCGGATGCTGAACGATGAAGTCTGCCGACGTTAAGGAATTTTTTGCGCGCTTGAAAAAAGAAAATCCGGATCCGAAATGCGAACTGGATTACCAATCGCCTTATACGCTTTTGGTCGCAATCGTTCTGTCCGCCCAGACAACGGATAAAAACGTCAATAAAGCGACGCCGGCGCTTTTCAAAGTCGCATCTACGCCGGCGAAAATGGTCGCTTTGGGTGAAGAAAAACTGAAAGAATATATCCGTTCCATCGGGTTGTTTAACAGCAAGGCAAAAAACATTATCGCCTTGTCTAAGGACTTGATTGAAAAATACAATGGAGAAATCCCGCAAAATGTCGAAGAATTGCAAAAATTGGCGGGAGTCGGGCGAAAAACGGCGAACGTGTTTTTGAATACGATGTACGGCGCGCCGACGTTCGGCGTCGACACTCATGTTTTGCGGTTGGGGAACAGAATCGGTTTAGCTAAAGGAAAAACGCCGCTGGAAGTCGAAAAAGCGTTGGCCGAAGCGGTGACGGGCGTTATTCCCGACGAAGATTTGAAGCACGTTTCCCATTGGCTGGTTTTACACGGCCGTTATATCTGCACAGCAAAAAAACCGGCCTGTGACAGTTGCCCCGTGGCAGAATTATGTTCTAAAACGGGCGTAGAATGAAAAAGCCGGTATCAATGCACTATTTGCCGGTCTTTTATCAAATCCTGAACCAGAACGTTTTGAACAAAGCTTTGACGATGCTTTATTGCCGGCGTTTGTTGTTCCTGATAGGCAGATGAAATTTCGTCTTTTCTGAAAGATTCCATAGTGTTGATCAAATGAGCGGCGATTTGTTTCCGTTTTTCCTGTCGGAAAGCTGATATTTTCGTTTTAGTTTCTTTCAACTGGCTGCTCATATTTTGCATAAAACGACCTAAATGTTTTTGGTCCCATTTTTCTTTTGACGGAAGCAGTGATGTCGCACTTTGAATCATATCTGTTTCGGAAATATTAAAATTTTTATTTTCGTGATATTTATGCGTTAATTCGGTTCGCGTTACCTCCAAAGCTTTGTTTTTAGCCTGACAAATGGAGCAATAACGGTTCTTCCGTTCCGTAAATTTCTTTTGAAATTCCTGTGGCAATTCAAACAAAATCAAGGAACTTCGAGCTTTTATTTGTTCGGGAGTCGGTTTTTCAAGATTTGTATCAGATGCTAAACCGCATCTGTTCGCAAACTCTAAAATTTTTCTTTCTTCAATCGTCAAATTGCCATTTCTCTTTCCGGCGATAACCGGCAATTGTTTTCGGCATTGGTCAAAAAAATCTTCTTTGATTTCATTTTCGCAGCGGCGCAAACGATTTTCCAAATAATCTTTGTTTTGTTGCTGCAGCCGGCGAACAGTGATATCCAACGAGTTGGGGGATGTAATCCGAGTATTTGACGAAGTCGCACTCCTTTCCTTTTCTTTTAAAGCGGACATGAAAGATGCGGGGGCGGATGAAGATTTAGAGGCGGTTTTGTTTTGAATCGCCATATTATTATTTTGTTTTTGTTTTTTTTCGATCTTCAGTGGAATGCCGCATCGTTCGCAGGCATGCAACAGAGCGCGTTTCAATTCCGGCGGCAATCCCATGGCGACAGCCGCAAATCCCAAAGCGCGAACCGCTTCCAGAAGAGAAGCCAATCGGCCGAGATTGATTTGTTTTTGAGGCGCCATTGAAAGAAAAACATCTTTTTTGTCACCGATATCATTGATTTTTCCGCCGTCGGATAAATTAACCTGAACGGATTTGTGACCTTTGCCGTCATCAACGATCTTAACGGAGGAAATGCATGTTCTCCGTTTGCGGAAAGGCATGCTTTCCTGTTCTTTTTGCAAACGTTCCCATGCATACATCAACCGGTCGATGTCAACGGATGATCCGTCGGTCGTTTTCTTTTTATTTTCTGTCATACCGGTTTTCCTCCCTGAAAATATGATAAAGCGGTCTTTTCTGCGCTACTTTTCAATTCCTGAAAGCCGTCTTGTCGCATTCAAAATAGCGTTTTGCACTCTTTTCGGATTCTTGATTTGAGTTTGTTCTTTTGTCGTTTCGTGGCCTTTTGCTTCCGCTTCCTTGACGCTGTTTAAAGCCGCGCCGTAAGCCTGAAGCATTTTTGCCGGACCTGAGCCGTTTTTCTTATTGCCGCTGCTTAAATCATAAGCCAGCTTTGTTGCAATCTGCGGATGTTTTTCAACCAGATTGCCAACCATTTTTTCAAGCTTTCCGGCCAGTTCTTCTTTCTTTTCGTCGGGCAATTTATCGTAGCCTTTCAACATCTTTTTGAACGTGTTTTTTGTTAAAAACTTATCCATTGCAGCTTCAGAATCAACTTCGTTTTCTGAATTCAAGTCTTTAAGCTTTTTTGAAAAGAGGCTGTTGTCGACACCGGTTTCATGCGCCATTTCAGCGGCCATCCCCTTCATTTCGGACGAAGCGGATGTTTTTCCGGCTTCTTCTTTTTCCGCCGTTTGAACCTGTTCCGCCTGATTTCCGTTTGCTTTGGCGCGAATTTCAGCATATTCCTTTGCGTCAACTTTTTCAAAAGGCATGTCGCCGCGCGCTTTATCCAAAGCCGGATATCGCCGATCCATGTCTTCCGCGTGTATGCGATCCGGTTCATGTTTGGCGGCCAGTTCGTCACCTTGTTTTTCCAATTCGGGAGAAGGTGTGTATCCGATCGCCTTTATGCCCATGGCGCGCATGGCCAGATACATTTGCGCTTTATATTCTTCGGGGCCTTCCAGTTTTGCCGTTTTCCAGCCTTTTTCCATGCCGATACGAGCCATGGTCATGCAGTCTTCAAAAGAGGGGGCGTCTTCTTCAAAGGTTATGTTCACTTGTTTTGAAGCGTTTTTTACGACCGCACCCGATTTCAGTTCCATGGAAACGTACGGAGGATTTTCATTCCTTGTGATTGTTTGCGGCAGACATTGGCCGAACGGACAAAAATGCCATTGACTTTCTTTTTTTCCTTTATTGGCTTCTTCGTCTTCAAAAGCCATAAATTTGTTTTTCCATGCCGTCCGGAGCAGCTGGGCTTCCAAATCGTCAAGGGATTCTTCGGCTTCTTGCTGGTTTTCCTTTTGGGGGACGAATTGACCTCCGCTGAACACGGGAACGTCTTTTTCATCGCTCTGCGCGTTTTTCGGTGCGGGTTTAACGATTTCTTCGACCGGTGTTTCCGTAACGGCGGTGGAATCAACAGACGACGTATTTTCGGAAGCTTCCTTTTCAGATAATCCTTCTTTTTGAGTATGCTCGGGGGCTTGATGAAGCGCGGTCAAATCATTGTTTTTCTGTTCGGTCTGTTCAGTCTGTTCAGTCATAGGAATTCCTCCGTGTAAAAAAATTATTATAAGTATGCTACCACACTTTTAAAAAAAGAAAAATGACAAAATTTTGAAAAAATACTTTTCAACAAAAAGCGATTTCATTCATGTTTCTTTTGAAGACTTGACAAAAAAGCCGCGTTTGTGGGAAACGCGGCTTTTGTCGTTTTATTGGAAAAATCATTTTTCCAAAACTTTGACGCCCGGCAGGATCTTTCCTTCCATCCATTCAAGGAAAGCGCCGCCCGCAGCGGACAGATAGGACAATTTATCGGCAACGCCCGCTTTCTTCAGCGCAGAAACCGTATCGCCGCCGCCGCCGATGGACTTCAAGCCCTTGGCCGTCAAAGCGGCAACTTCTTCGGCGATCGCAAACGTCGCTTTGTTGAACGGTTTGATTTCGAACGCGCCGACAGGGCCGTTCCAAATCACTGTCTTGCATTCGGCCAGCTTCTTGTTGATTTCTTCAACGGATTTCGGTCCGATGTCCAAAATCATCATGTCAGCCGGAACGGCGTTCACGTCAACCGTCTTGTTTTCGGCGTTTTCGGCGAATTCTTTTGCAACGACAACGTCAACCGGCAGAATGATTTCGCATTTCGCGGTTTCCGCTTTCTTCATGATTTCGCGCGCCGTATCGGCCATTTCCTTTTCGCACAAGGAATTGCCGACGTTGATGCCTTTGGCAAACAGGAACGTGTTCGCCATGCCGCCGCCGATAACCAACTTGTCGACTTTGGCAACCAGATTGCCCAGCAGATCCAACTTCGTGGACACTTTAGCTCCGCCGACGATCGCGACGACCGGACGGACGGGGTTGCCCAAAGCGGCGTCCAAAGCTTCCAGTTCAGCCTGCATCAACAGACCGGCGGCATTCGGCTTTAATTTCGCCATGCCTTCCGTGGAGGCGTGGGCGCGGTGAGCGCAGGAAAACGCGTCGTTGACATAGATGTCGACGTCTTTCGCCAACTTGGCGGCGAAATCGGCGTCGTTCTTTTCTTCTTCAGCGTAGAAGCGCAGATTTTCCAACATAATGACGTCGCCGTTTTTCATGGCTTTGATGGCGGCTTCGACTTTTTCGCCGATGCAGTCGTCAACGAAAACGACTTTCTGACCCAGAGCCTTTTCGACATCACCGACGATCTGTCCCAAAGACATTTCGGGAACGACCTGTCCTTTCGGACGACCGAAGTGGGAGGCGATGACGACTTTTGCGCCTTTGTCCGTCAAAGCTTTGACGGTCGGGACGAAACGGTCGATACGGGTGGTGTCGGTGACTTTGCCGTCTTTAAAGGGAACGTTCAGGTCGGCGCGGACGAAAACGACTTTTCCGGCGGCGTCCAGATCTTTGATTGTATTGAATTTAGCCATTTGTTTTTTCCTTTGTTACATAAAAGAAGCGGCTCCCTCCTTTGAGGGAGGAAGCCGCTTTATTGTTGAAATCCTTAGATGAACTTTGCCATAGCGACAGCCGTGTCGGACATACGGTTGGAGAAGCCCCATTCGTTGTCGTACCAGCTCATGATGCGCAGGAAGTTGCCGTCGATGACTTTCGTCTGGTCGGCATGGAAAATGGAGCTGAAGCTGGTATGCGTGAAGTCGGTGGAAACCAGCGGCAGGTCGTTGTAACCCAGAATGCCTTTCAGGCGGCCAGATTCGGAAGCGGCTTTGATCGCGGCGTTGACTTCTTCTTCGGTCGTGCTCTTTTCCAGAACGACTTTCAGATCGACAACGGAAACGTCCGGAGTCGGAACGCGGATAGCGGAACCCTGCAGCTTACCGGCCAATTCCGGCAGAACCAGACCGACGGCTTTTGCGGCACCTGTCGTTGTCGGGATCATGGACATAGCGGCGGCACGAGCGCGGTACAAGTCTTTGTGCAACGTATCAACCGTGCGCTGATCGCCCGTGTAGGAGTGAATCGTGGTCATGTAGCCGCGGACGATACCGAATTTTTCATGAATGACTTTGGCAACCGGAGACAAGCAGTTTGTCGTGCAGGAAGCGTTGGAAACAATCTTGTGTTCGGCGGTCAGTTTGTCATCGTTGACGCCATAGACAACCGTCAAATCAGCACCTTTGGACGGAGCGGAAACCAAAACGCGTTTGGCGCCGGCTTCCAGATGGACTTTCGCCTTGTCGGCGTCGGTGAAACGACCCGTGCATTCATACACGATATCGATGTCCATTTCTTTCCACGGCAATTTGGTCGGATCGGCTTCAGCCAAAACCTTAACGGTCTTGCCGTTGACGGTAATCGAATCGTCGGTCGCGGAAACTTCGCCGGGGAAGCGGCCGTGAACGGAATCAAACTGCAACAAATGAGCGTTAGCCTTCGGCGAACCCAAGTCGTTAATCGCAACGACATCAACATCCGTACGGCCGGATTCGGCCAAAGCACGGAAAGCCAAACGACCGATACGGCCGAAACCATTGATCGCAACGCGAACTGCCATGTATTTTCTCCTTGAAAAAATGTTTTTTAATGAGGGCGCCCTTTTCAGCCGGACACCCCCGAGTGAACTTTAAAAGCATAGATAATTTGCCACAAATTAAAAAAAAAGCAAGCGTTTCCTTCGGCGGAAAACAGTTTTTTTATCATTCGCAGGTAATGCGTGCTTTTAATGGCGAAATATGATAATAAGAATGTAACCGGTTGCTTTAAAAGAAGGGGTTTTTATGAAGACGGTTCGAATTTTTCGAGTTCTCGGCGCCGTTTTGCTCGGCGGATGTTCTTTAACGCATTACAACAGTCTGGATCAGGAAAAAGAAACGGATATTTCCGTTTCTTCAAACGTTCCGGCGGCCGTTTGGATCAACGGACGGGAAATTCAGCCGGCGGCAAAGGAACATATTTTGAAGCAGGCGGGAATGGGTGTCATCACATTGAAAGCTTCCGGATATCATGACGCCAGAATCATCGTCTACCGCAATCAGCCGGAGGAAAAGAGCGTGATATCGCGCGCCAGTTCCGTCGTTTGGACGACTCAGGAAAGTTCCGATATAACGTCGAATCTGTCGGAATTGGGGGCGGATGCGGCAACGACCAGTCCGACATCGACCGTGAACCTGTTTTATAATTTCGGAAAATTTATCGTTGATTTAGTCGCTTTGCCGTTTACTTCCACAACGGAATTCAATCCGTTCGGTTATTATCTGGCTTATGATAAAAATCAGTTTTATGTGGAAATGATGCCGCTGAGCGCTTCAAAAGCGACGCGATTTGACGCTGTTAAAATGCAGGTCAAAAAATTCGTTTTGAAGAATTATACCGAGTTGGCTAAAGGAAATCGGGAATACATAGCGGCTTTGATTGAGTTTTCCGGTTTGACGCAGAAGGATGTTTATGCTGTTTTAGCGTCGGTCGCCACACCGGCCGATGCGGCGGATGCTGTCGCCGCGCGATTGACGGCGGTGCACGTCGAATAAATCAGTATAACGGAAAAATCGTGTTCAGCGCGTCCGTTTCTTCGGGCGGAAGCGTGATGAATTGGGCGCGAAAGCAATCTTGCAGGGCTTTTTTCGACAGCGCTTTGACAAGGACGCCGACATTTTCTTTTCCCAACAGCCACGCCAGCACTATTTGACGTGACGAGGCGTTATGGGCGCGCGCTATTTTGCAGACGACGGTATTTTTATAAGCGGCGGCGCATACGTCTGTCGGCGCATAGGCAATCAAAGGGATATTCCTTTTTTGGCAAAAGGGCAGCAATTCCTTTTCCATTTGACGATGGCAGGGATTGAAAAAAGCCTGATTCATAGCGGTTTCTTCGGCGTTTTCAAAAGAAAGCCATTCTTTAAAGTCTTTCAGGTCGAAATGAGAAACGCCGAAATCCAGAATCTTTCCGTCTTCTTTCAAGTCGGTAAACGCTTCCAGCACTTCCTCCGGACGATTGCGATATGTTCCCCAATGCAGCAGATACATATCCAAATAATCGGTTCGAAGCCGCTCCAGACTTTTTTCACACGCTTCGACGATTTCATCGTATGAGGAAAGCGCAGGGGATACTTTTGATGTCAGAAACACTTCGTCACGGCAGTCGGCAACCGCTTCGCCCAAGACCTCCTCCGCTCCGCCGTGTCCGTACATTTCCGCCGTATCAAAGGCTTTGTATCCGAAATCCAATGCCTGACGGATCAGATCGGCTTCTTTGAAAAAAGCGCCCGCATCTTCGCCGAGATACCACATCCCCAACCCCAAAGCGGGAACGATGCGGCCGGACGGCAGAATGATTTTTTTTTCATCTTTCATTTTGTTCATAATATGAAGATAAAAGATGTCGGTCGTTAAAACAATATCGCCACGGGTAGAGGTAAGTTTTGTTAAAAAACGGAAACCCCGCTGAAAAGCGGGGTTTCGTATCTAAAATAAATCAAAGACTTATCTTTGCTTCTGAGTTTTTAAAGCGATCTGTTCCAGAACCGTTTTCTTTTGCGCGATCTTGAAGTTTTTCAGATTCAGCGGAGAAACCGTTTCCGTCGTTTTCAGACTGTCCGCATACTGTTTCATCGTATCGAACATACGGGCGTCGTTCGCTTTCAATGCCGTCGCCGAAGCCGCATTGCCCGTGAATGTTTCCACCAGATATTTGTGCGTTGCGGAAACATCCTGAAACAGGGTGGCAGCGATTTCTTTGTTCATGCTTCCCATGTTCATCTGATACTGAGCCAAAACGGCATCCGGTTTCTGCTTGGCTTTTTGATCGATCAGCACCGACAGAACGGGATCGGCGGAAACCGACGCCCACGTTTCCTTGTCCGAACGAATCGCAAAGGCGGCGATTTGCGTTTCCTTTTCCGCGATCATCGCTTTTTTGAATTCCTTGTATTCGGAACGCATCGCGGAAAGCTGTTCGGCCGGCGTCTGATCGCCCTTGCGGTTGAACGCCTGATTCAGCACCTTGCTCATGGACGCGGTTTCGCGCAATTCGTTTTTGACGAAGTGCACCAAAGCCTTTTCACCGGAAACTTCCGTCGTCGATTTGATATCGGCCAACTGTTTCTTGATGACTTTGTTCGTCGCCATAATGGCTTCCACATTCGGAGCTTCCGCAATAACGGAATCGACGACTTTCAGCTTCGTACCCGCAAACAGATCCTTCTTGCCGTTGTCGTTTTTACCGGCGGCGCGCAGGGCTTCTTTTTCTTTACTCAGAACAACGCGCATATCTTCGCGGGACGCCGTTTTTTCCAGCTTGTCCAGCAAGTCCTGCTGATATTTATCAATGCTGATCTGTTCCAAAGTCTGCATGTTCTGCCCGACGACTTGATCAATCGCCATCTTTTTCAGCAAATCTTTCGAAACCGACTTTTTGACGTCAGGAATGGGCAATCCCAAATTGGCGTAAAACCGAGCCGTTTCACGATACGCTCTCAATTCGCGGCGCAGTTCGTACTGCTTTTCCTGCTCTTTGACGTCAATAGGCATACGAGCCCGACCTTCCTGAACACGAGCCATCATCTGTTCGTATTTCGGATGCTTTTCGCCCTTTGCCAAAGCGATCGACATTTCCGCCATCTGCTGACGCGTCAATCCGTAGGTTTCAGACATGACTTGCGCCTGTTTGATGACTTCGGCGTCGGTCATTTTCTGCAAGGAACCGTCCGCCAGATGCTCTTTCGCCCATTTGACGGTCGCATCAATGACGTCCGTCGTATGATAGGCCAACGGCGTTCCCAATTTTTTAATCGTGTCCGCAACATGTTTGTCAAGCATCAGTTGTTTGAACTTGTTTTCGTAATCGGGATCGGCCGGATTCAAGGCGTGCGTCTTTTTATCAGCTTCACGCAAAGACTTCATGAAATCATTGTCGTATTTTACTTCGTCAAAACGATTTTCCACGCACATACGCAGATATTCTATGCGGCAGTCGCCCCACAGTTCGGCGCACTTCGTATTTCCGAAATCGCGAGCCAGCTGCAGTGTGGCATGGGCATCGGCAATGCATTCCGTACGGTGACGATCCATCACGTCGTCCAGTTCCGTTTTTGTGATTTTTTCAATGGAGTTTAACGAGGAACAATAATTATTGTCCGTTGCGTGTCCCAATTCATGATAAACGACCAAGCGACGAAATTCGTCACGGGAAATTCCCTCTTTCACACGGCGCTTTTCGGAACCGATAACCGTATCCAACACGTTGGGAGACATCGCATCCGGATTGTCGCCGATCACCAGATTGACATTGCCCAAACCGGCCAGATTTTTATCGGTCGGCGCGATAACGGCACGCATGGAAAACGGGTTGCGATCGGAAACAGCGGAATTGTTGACTTCGTCCAGAACCTCTTTCTTTGTCATAATCGTTTGGCCTTTTCCCGCCGAGGCTTTCTGCAACTTGTCTTCGACATACATATACAAAGACTTGTTCAGACTGCGGTCGGGCGACTGATCCATCAGGTAACGTCCCTGAACCGCATCCGGATCGATGATGAAAATCGTGGTGCCGGGCGCAACCGTGCGGAAACGTTTTTCCACATTCTGGAAGAATTGGTGCGCTTCCGTATCCAGCGACTGATCCGCCGCCATTTCATCAGCGGTTTTAATATACAATTTGTCGGCGGTTTCGCTCATATTGACGAAGGATACTTTTTCCCGCGGCAATAAATTGAAGAACGGGCGTTCTTCCAAATGATCGGGGCGATCCAGCCCGCTTTCGAAAACGGAGATTTTGCCGGCCTTCATAAAGGCGTCGAGCATCGGGGATTTCGTGTTTGTTTCTTTAACTTCTTCAGCCATAACGGTTCCTAACCTGTTTATGTAAAAATTTATTTACGATTACATACTGGAGCGATAAGGGTAAAATGTCAAGAAATTTTTAGACAAATATAAAAATTTTTTTAGAAATTCAATTTTTCAGAATCAAGGCTTTCCGCCATATCCGCCGGAAACAGGCTGAACAAAACGGTTTTTTCTTCCGGCGACATCCGTTCGTTTTATAGTCTGACGGTCATCTTTGAGTCTTCGTCCCGTTTGTTTACAGTCGCAGAAAATGTTTGAAACGGAGGAAAAATGCTGAATCCGGAAGTGCAAGACGAGGAAATCTTATTCAAAGGGTTCGTTCGCTGGTTGTTTTTGGCGGCCGTTTGCGGCGTTGTCGTCGGTTGTGTCGTCGGCGCGTTTTTGATCGTTTTATATCAGGCAATCGATTTTATCGATTCTCTGCCGGATTGGCGATACGCCCTGATTCCCGCCGGATTGCTGGCCAGTCTGTATTCAATAAAATTTCTTGCGCCCGCTGCCGCCGGTCATGGAACGGACAAAGTTATCGCGGCGATTCATTACAAAGAAGCGTTCATTCCGTTCGCCGTTGTGCCGGTCAAAATCCTTTCGACCATCTTTACATTGGCTCCGGGGGCGGTTGTCGGTACGGAAGGCCCGAGCGTCCAAATCGGCGCGGGATTGATGTCGACTTTGGCGCGGCGGTTCAAATTAACCGTCAAAGATCGCAAGAAATTGGTCGTTTGCGGTGTGGCGGCCGCTTTGTCCGCCGTTTTCGGCGCTCCTGTCGCCGGAGCCGTTTTCGGCGTCGAAGTTCTGTTCGTCGGAGAGCTTTTTTACCCCGTTCTTTTGCCGGCGTTAATCAGTGCCGTTGTCGCTTTCATGGTTTGCGGCCGGATGAACGTTCCGTACACTCCGTACAATATTTACATTCCCGCTTTGACGCCCGAAGCTTTGGAATGGTGCCTGTTCGCCGCGATTTTTTTCGGGCTGGTCTGTATCATTCATATCAAAACGGCAAACGGCGTCATGTCCGCCTTTAAAAAGGTAAAACTGCCCGATTGGAGTAAAAGCCTGATCGCTTCCGGCATGATTTTAGGAACGGTTTTCTGTTTCGGCGATTCGTTTCTGGGTATGGGGGAAAACGGATTGAACGCCGTTTTATCAGGGCGTTCCGTTGTTTGGTATGCCTTCATTTTAAAATCCTTCTTATTGGGTGTAACGCTTTCCGGCGGCGGTTCGGGCGGCGTTCTGACCCCGACTTTTTACATCGGCGCGGCGGCCGGAGCTTTGTTCGCCGGCATTTTCGGACTGGATATCGCCTTTTTCGGCGCACTGGGATTCGTCGGCTGTGTCGCAGGCGCGGTCAATACGCCGGTCGCCGCCGTTTTTCTGGCCGTGGAATTGTTCGGAGCCGCTATCGCCCCGTTTGCCGGTATCGTTTGCATCGTCAGTTATATGATTTCCGGCGCGCACAGTCTTTACCCGACGCAAATCCTTGTCCGGCCGAAGTCGGACGATTTCGTTCTGGCCGAGCCTCAAAATAAAAAAAGCTGGGAAATCAAACCGGTTGAAAAGTAAATGCAAAACGCGTTACTCTTTCAATGGTCGAAAATAAATATGGAAAATCTCGATGTTCTGCTTTTTCAAAAGAGCCGCCGCCCGCTTTATCGATTATCTGTTGTGGGGAATGATAACCGTTGCCGTTCTCGGGGAAAAAACGGGCGATCTTCGTTCGCCGTCGTTGTTCTTTTATGCGTCTTTTTGGATATACCCTTTCGTCGAAGCCGCTTTGTTGAATTCGTTCGCGACAACGGCGGGAAAAAAATTGACGGGCGTTTATGTCTTTGACGCAGAAGGCAAAAAATTATCGTATCCGCTCGCTTTAAAGCGGTCGTTTTTTGTTTTCGGCATGGGAATGGGGTTTTTCCTGCCGTATATTTCGTTGATTTTACCGGCGTGTACGGCAATTTTGTTTTTCCGGCGCAAAGGCGTTTTCTGGGATAAATCGCTGGCTTGTTCGGTGAAATGCGTCAAAACGTCGCTTTGGGATAAAATGTTGCTGGCGGGCTTCCTTTGTTTTCTGGCAGCCGGTTATTTTCTGACCGTCCGGATGGCCTATTTGCATCGGGAACCCGATTTTGACGCGATACGAAACAATGTCTTGTCCGATTATTTCGAAAATATCCGGCCTCAAATGGTGGCGGCGTTGTCGCCGGAAGCCGTTCTGACACCTCGAGCCGCCATTCAGGCAGGCAAAAGGATGGAGACGGTTCAGAAACTGCTGCAGGAAAAATCGGATGAATTATCCGTTATCAAGACGGAATTGCAAAAACGGTTGGACAAGATGTCGATCAACGATCTGAAGAGAATGCGGGAACGGCAGTTGAAGGCGGTCTTGGCGGAATTGGACGGTTTTTTGTTTTCCGAAAAAATGCGCGCCGGTTTATTCGAAAGCATGCTGAAAGCTTTTCAATCGGAAGAAAAAAACAAATATACGCTTGTCGACGGCGTTCCCGTGTTTCAAGATGAGGGAATGAAACGTCAATATGACAGCTATATGACGCAGTTGCAGATTTTCCTGTCCTTGGGGGAACCGGCGAACGTTCAGCCGTGATTTCCGTGCTTGCGATAATAGCGGCCGAGAACAAAGATTTTCAAGGCGGCTCCGGCAATCGAAATAATCAATCCCCAACGCAGATTGATGTCCAACGCCGTCAATCCGGCGCACATCAGCATGGCGGAAACCGCGCCGACATCCCATCCCAACTCCGTGTAGTAGGTGAAATACAACGGATGTTTTGCTTTTTTGGTCGCGTTATAAACGGCGGTCATCAATCCGGTCATCGAAAAGCAATACGCAATGGCGGCAAAAAAGTCACAGGCGATGATAACCGGAACCGTATAAGCGAACAGGCCGCGAATCGTCAGAATGGCAATGTGCATGCCATATCCGATATAACAAATCAAGGCCCCTTTGCCTTTATCGATCATCTTGCCGAACAGCATGCTGCCCATGGCTCGGAAGAACGCCGCTAAAGCAAGAATAAAGCCGAAGTTTCCGTAATTTTCGCTTAAAATCATGAAAACGATCAGCGGCCAGATCGCGCCGGCCTGATAAAACAGTCCGTCACCGATGAAAACGATAAAGCCGAACGGGTCGATGTGTTTCTTTTCTTCCGCCGTCGGTTTCGCCGGCAGCGGCAGCGAGGGTGTTTTCAGCAAAGGCAGGACGGCAATCAATGTCAAAACAAACGGCATCATGAATGCGTAAAAAGCATTGACGGCCAACAACAATCCGCCGAAAACGGGGCCTATCACCGCGACGACGGTGGCAATGGCGTCACGGATGCCAACGCTGGAACCTCGGTCTTCCGAATCGCCGATTGAAGCAAAATAGTTGTGATACGGCACCCAATACAAAACATCGGCCAATCCCGAAACCAGCATAAACGGCGCTAACATCCAGCTTAACCCTTTAATCGGCAACATGGCCGGATAGCGACAGGCAAAAACGGCCGTTCCGATCATCAGGGTAAAATGAACACCTTTTTTCAAACAGAGCCACATTGCGATCGGTCGGGTCAGCGTGCGAACAAACAGCATACCGGCATAAACGGTAAAAGCCAACGGCAGGGAAAGCCCTTGTTTATACAGATAGGCCAATGTGAACATGGAGCACATTTCCCAGCCCATCGCGCGCAGTCCGTAATGAGCGTTCAGAAAATTCAAGTCCCTGTTTGAAAAGAAAGACATTTCTATCCTTTATTAAAAATCGAGTTCTTTCAATGCCGCTCTGAATTCGTCTTTCAAATCCGGACGGTCAAGCGCAAATTCAATGTTTGCCAGCAAGAATCCTATCTTGTTGCCGCAGTCGAAGCGTTTTCCTTCGAAACGCATGCCGTGGAAAGGCACTCTGTCCAGCGTTTGCGCCATGGCGTCCGTCAGCTGGATTTCCCCTTTTGCGCCGGTTTTCTGCTTGTCCAGCTCCGAAAAGATTTCCGGCGATAAAATATAGCGCCCCAAAATCGCGCATCTGGACGGAGCCGACTCGGGCGCGGGCTTTTCAACCATGCCGTTGACCCGTACCAGTTTGCCGTCATCCGAAGAAATGCTCAAAATGCCGTAGCGGGAGGTCTGGCTTTGCGGTACTTCTTCAATAGCGACCAAATTGCCGGCGGTTTTCGGATATTCTGCCACCATTTGTTTCAAACACGGCGTTTTACAGTGGAACAAATCGTCCGGAAGCAAAACGGCAAACGGTTCGTCGCCGACCAGATCGCGCGCGCACCAGACGGCGTGTCCCAACCCTTTCGGTTCGCTTTGACGCGTATAGGAAATTTTACCCGAATCGAATGTACAGTCTTTTAAAAAATTCAACAGATCCGTGTTGTTGTTCTTTTTTAACAATGTTTCCAAATTGATGTTGGAATCGAAATGGTCTTCTATTGCGGTTTTGCCGTGGCCGGTGACGAATATGAAATGTTCGATACCGGCGGCGGCGGCTTCTTCCACCGCGTATTGAATTAACGGCTTGTCAACGACAGGCAGCATTTCTTTAGGCATGGCCTTGGTTGCGGGCAAAAATCTTGTACCTAATCCTCCGACGGGGAAAACGGCCTTACGAATACGAACCGACATGGTGACTCCTTGATGTGTTGATAAAAGGGTATGTCCGAATCTTGTTTTATCCTATTCTTTCAGATAAAGAAAATATAAAAATGAATTGACAACGGCTTTAGAGATTGCCAATTTAAACATGGTTGAAGAAAACCGTAAGAAAATCATTCTCCAAAGAGAGAAATTTTGAAAAACAGTTGAAAAAGAACTGAAAAAATCAGGAGCAGAATACCGTGAATTTTGTTTTCATTTCTCCGCATTTTCCGACACACTACGTGAACTTTGCGGATCGCCTGAAAAAAATGGGCGTCAATGTTTTGGGCATCGCCGATGCCTCTTATGATTCTTTAACGCCTCAGCTTAAAGAATCACTGACCGAATATTATCGTGTCGATAATATGGAAAATTATGACGAAGTCATGCGCGCCGTTGCTTACTTTATCCATAAATACGGCCGGATCGACAGATTGGAATCGTTTAACGAATACTGGTTGGAAATGGATGCGCGTTTGCGCACGGATTTCAATATCGAAGGAACGAAGTATCCGGAAGTCTTGGAAAGCAAGCGCAAATACTTGATGAAAAACCATTTTGAAAAAGCCGGCGTTCCTTCCGCCCGTTGCCATTGCGTTACGACGCGTGAAGAAGGCGCAAAGTTCGTCAAGGAAGTCGGTTATCCTGTTTTTGTCAAGCCGGATATCGGTGTCGGCGCGTATGCTTCCTATTCGATTCATAATGATGAGGAATTCAACCGTTTCTATGACAACTATCCTTCCGTTCCGTATGTGATGGAAGAATTCGTCAACGGTTTGATTGTTACTTTTGACGGTATTGCCAATTATGAAAATGAACCGATTTTCATGACCAGCCACATCTTTCCCGAAAATGTTGCCGAAACAGTGAATGCGGGCGACGATTTGCGTTACTATTCCGTTATGAAAATCGATCCGAAACTGGAAAAAGCCGGTCGTGCCGTTTTGGCTTCGTTTAATACGACGGCGCGTTTTTTCCACTTTGAATTTTTCAAACTGTATGAAGACAAAAAAGGCTTGGGGAAGAAGGGCGATTATGTCGCGCTGGAAGTCAATATGCGTCCGCCGGGCGGCTGCATGCCCGAACTGATGAACTATGAACATGATTCGGATGTTTATCAAATGTATGCCGAAATGATTGTTCACGATAAAGTCTATCAGCCGACGGACAAGAAGTACATCGGTATTTACGTTGCGCGCAAGGATTGCTTCAATTATGTTCATTCTCATGAAGAAATTCTGGAAAAGTATGGCGAATATTTGATGCAATACAATCCTGTCGATGCGATTTTTGCGCCGGTCATGGGCGACCATATGTATTTAATGCGTGCGGAAACTCAAGAAAAAACAGACGAAATCATTAAGTTTGTTCAGGAAAAATACTGATGAAAATTGAATACTATAAGGAATACAGTCCGTCTTTAGGGCGCAATATGAAGCTGAAAGTCTACGGACACGCGGGAAAGCCGATTCTCGTTTTCCCGTCGCAGTGCGGACGTTTCTATGAATACGAAGATTTCGGTATGATTGATGCCGCTTCGGGATTCATTGAAGAAGGAAAAGCGCAGTTTTTCTGCGTTGACGGACTGGATTGGGAAACGTTTGTCTGCGCCGGTTGGCCGGGCGACCGTTTGTGGCGCTTTGAGCAGTATTTTCATTATGTCTGCGAAGAATTTGTACCGTGGGCGTTGGATATGAACGCAATGTGCAGCAACTATCGTGCGGGCGGCATGATGACAACCGGCTGTTCGATGGGCGCTTTGCATGCGGCAAACTTCTTTTTCCGCCGTCCGGATATTTTCGATTCCGTGATTGCGCAGAGCGGTCTGTACAGCATCCGTTCGTTTTTCGGCGATTGTGACGAACCGGGGATTTATTTTAATTCTCCGATAGAATATTTGCCGGGGATGAAGGATCGGGGGACGCTTGATCTTTACAACCGTTCCGACATTATCATTTCCGTCGGACAGGGAGCGTGGGAGAACGAGTGTTTGCATGATACGCATGTTTTGGATGATATTTTGCGTTCCAAAGGCATCAATGCGTGGGTGGATTATTGGGGCTATGATGTGCCGCATGATTGGCCTGCGTGGCGTGTTCAGCTGCCGTATTTCTTAGGACACGTTTTATAAGGTTTGGCTCTGTCCCCGTAGCTCAACCGGATAGAGCACCAGTTTCCTAAACTGGGGGCTGTGAGTTCGATTCTCGCCGGGGACACCAAAACAAAGCATCCCGCCTTTTGGCGGGATGCTTTGTTTTAGTATCTTAGAGTAGAGAATCGAGTTCGGCGCGTAAAAAACTCTCCGTTCGTTTGTTCAAACGGAGAGTTTAACGTAAAACCGTTATCAACGTGTCAGACCGGCCTTTTTACCCAACATAACCATTCTGGCGGTATTCATGCTTTTTATGGCGTTGGCGCGTCTTTTTTGAATCTCCATTTTTTTTGCGACTTTTTCGCTTTCCGCTACGCGCGTTTCCAGTCGTTGTTTTAAAGCGGGATTCTTAGCCTTGTCCGCCAGATCTTTCATTTCTTTACGATCTTCGGAGGACATGTTTCTATACACATTCTCTTTGATTTGTTTGCGTGTTTTTACGTCTGCAAACGAATTTTCAATGCCGCATAATGTAATATCCAACATTTCCGCTTTGGTGAAATCGAATTTTTCGGCGCTGATCCGGTGTTCCTTTCCGGTATGCGTACCGAAGATTCCGGCATCATCCGGATTCAAGGAAATCCGGATGCCTGCGTCATACAGTGTGCGCGCCGGATGGTTGGCCAAATCGCCCTTTAAATCCGTAACCAGAATGCGGTTGGATGTCGGACAGACTTCAACCATGACATTCTTTTCCGCCAATTCTTTCATAATTTCCGGATCCTGTGGAGCCGAAACGCCGTGTCCGATACGGGAGGCTCCCAGCCGGACAGCGTCTTTAATGCTTTCGGGACCGCAAATTTCGCCGGCGTGAAGAGCCAGTTTCAATCCTGCGCTTTTGGCGATGGACAAGGCTTCGGCGAAATCATCGAATTTGCCGGCGCGTTCGTTTCCGGCAATGCCGAAGCCCGTTACCAACGGATGCGGATTGTCACGGACGAATTCCGCAACCTGTTTGACGTTTTCCGCGCCCATATTGCGAACCCCCGTTGCAATAAAGCGGGTTTCCAATCCGGTTTCCTCTTTGACTTCGGCCGCCGCTTTGGAAATGGCGTTCATCATGGCGTGATAACGCGGGGCGGACAATTCGCTTTTTCCCGTTTCGGGATTGACCTCCACGGCCATATGAGCCGGCGATAAAATCAATTCCGCGTAAACACCGCCTTCCGCCGCGTTTTTGCTGAGGTAATCTTTTGTGACGTCGTAATAATCCTGCGGCGTGCGCATTAAATCCGCGACGCTGTCGTACGTATTGATGAAAGCCCAAAAATCGCTTTCGTCATAAGCATAACGTCCGTTGGGAAAATCGGCTTTGTCATATTGGCCGTCCGCCATGACAAAATTGTCCGGCAATTTGACGTGATGACGCTGCGCCAGTTTCATGGCCATTTCGGGGGTGACCGTTCCCTCGATATGTTCGTGTAAAGTAACCTTCGGCAGGGAAGCCGTATCCACTTTGTTTGTTTTGATGACCGTTGTCGAAGCTTTCTCCGGCAAAGCCGTCTTGTTTGATTCGTTTATCATAATCCACCTTCTCGGGGCATTCCGGCCCTCTGTTTATAATTTCTTAGACTTATCCATTCTTAACACATCACAATAGCATGGTTTTTATCTCTTGTCAACAATTTGTCCAGTTTGTCCATGAAAAACAAGTTAATAAATTGTTTATAAATGTTTTTTACGGATTGTTAACCATTTTATTTTCTGAAAAAAAAGACGGTAAAGTCATGCTTGCGATTTAAAGCGAGTGCTTGTAATATCAGGAAAGATTCATTTTATCGGGATTATAAAGGAATGACGTTTTTTTCAAAGACTGTACGGGCGACAGCCGTTTTCGGAGTTTTGTGTCTGGGGGCGTGTTCTTCCGCCGACGATTTGGATCTTTACGGATATGAAAAGGATTTCGTTATTCCGGAACCCGATATGGTTCCTGTTACGCCGGATGACAAACCGGGGAAAACCGTTGATGAAATGCTGGCTTTGACAACGCCCGACGTGACGGTGAAAAAGGCAACGTATGAGGTTGAAAAAGACAGTCGGGTCTATGAGCATTCGGGGCGTTTCGGCTCTAAAGAAAAAATATCCTTGCGCAAAGGGCTGAATATTCCCGATTCCGGTATCCTTTACGGTGTTCAAAAGCGTAAAAACGCTGAAGAAGTCCGTCCTTTGGAAGTAAAAAAACAGGAAAAAGACGAATTCCAGACTGTTTCGGAAGAGGAAATGCTGGCGCAAATCATCGCGCCTAAAACAGCGGCGGTCGAAATGATTGAAGTCGTTCCCGCACAGGCGGAAGTTAATCCCGTCCGTTCTCCGTCGCCGGTCGTTACACCGATGGAGCCGGTCGATGTATCCGAAATCGAATTGAAAACGATGTCCATCGTCGCTTCTGAAAAAGAAAAGCCAGTCTCTGCGGAAAAGGAAATCGTTTTACTGACGCCTCCCGTCGTACTTCGCGAGCCGGCTTTTGCGGAACAACAGGTCGTTTTATCAGAACCGGCGGCGAAAGAAACGGTGAAGCTTCTTCCTCCGAAAAAAGAAATGATTTTGTTGCTTCAGCCGGAGCAGGGAGGCAATCCTTCCGTTGAAGTTTTTTTGGATGAATAGGTGTGTTATGTCTGATTCTTTTAAAGTGGCTCTGGCCGGTTTGGGAACTGTCGGCGGCGGCGTTGCCAAACTGTTGACGGAACAAAGGGATGTTTTATTGAAACGGTGCGGCCGGCCGATAGAACTGATTGCGGCGGCGGATAAAAATCAAGCCCGTTTTGATGAATTGGGGTTGCCTTCAAGTGTCGGGCGTTTCGATGATGCGCGTGAAATGGCGGAAAAAACGTCGGCTGATGTCATTATCGAGCTGATCGGCGGCGCAAACGGAATAGCGTATGATATTTGTTTGACCGCTTTAAAACGCGGAAAAGGTTTCATTACGGCGAACAAGGCGATGATTGCCCACCACGGAAACGACTTGGCGGCTTTGGCGGAAGAAAAAGGCGTCTTTTTCGGTTACGAGGCTGCCGTTGCCGGTGGTATCCCGATTATCAAATCCTTGCGCGAAGGCTTGATCGGAAACAAAATTTCAGAAATTTACGGCATTCTGAACGGAACGTGCAACTATATCCTGACCGTTATGCGCGAAACGGGTAAACCGTTTGATGTTGTGTTGGCGGAAGCGCAAAAGCTCGGCTATGCCGAAGCGGATCCGAGTTTCGACATCGACGGAATCGATACTGCGCATAAAACGTGCATTTTGGGGGCGTTGGCGTTTGGTATGCCAATCAGTCTGGACATGATGTCCATTGAAGGCATCCGCTTTATTTCCGATGCGGATATCGCTTTTGCCGAAGAACTTGGTTTCCGTATCAAACTGTTAGGGGTAGGCCGCCGTTATGAAAACGGCGTTTCTTTGAACGTTTATCCGTGCATGATTCCGCAAACGGCGGAAATCGCCCATGTTGACGGCGTTTTTAACGCGGTGATCACGGAAGGCGATTTTGTCGGGCATTCAATGTTTGTCGGGCGTGGAGCCGGTGAACGTCCCACCGCTTCCGCCGTTGTCGCCGATATCGCCGATGCCGTCATGCATCGCGGCAGTCCGGTTTTGTCTGTGGCAAACAAAGAGGTCAAACAGCTTCCCGTCGTTCCTTTGAGTGAACGGGAAGGCGAATATTATGTCCGGTTTGATGTGTGTGATCGTTCCGGTGTGGTCGCGGATATTTCCCGTATTTTAGGGGATGAAAACGTATCCATCGCATCCATGCTTCAGCGTGAACGGGCGGCGGGAGATTTCGTTCCGTTGATTATGACTTTCCATAAATCGAAAGAAAGTTCCGTTCTTTCGGCATTAAAGAAGATCGAACATCTGGAATGCGTCGTTAACAAGCCGTGCATGATTCGAATCGAACGGCTGTAAAAATGGAAAGAAATGCTGTTCTGGGCGTTGAAAAATCTCTGACGTCTCAATTTTGGTCGGCGCGGGAAGCGGATGCAGGCACTGTTGCGGACATTGTCCGGATGGCGGCGGTTCCCGAAGTCATCGCCCGTTTGTTGGCGGCTCGACAAGTCAAGCCGGAAAACGTGTCTTTTTTCATGCACCCTTCATTTCGGTCTCATTTGCCGGATCCGTATATTTTGCGTGATATGGAAAAAGCGGCGGAACGGATCGCTTCCGCCGTTTTGAACGGTGAAAAAATCGGCGTTTTCGGCGATTATGACGTGGATGGAGCGACTTCCGGCGCCGTGATGGTTCAGTTCTTGACGGCTTTGGGCGCGGATGTCGTTTCCCGCATTCCGGAACGCGAGGAGGGATACGGCCCCAGTGATGTCGCCATGAATGAATTTATCTCGGCGTGGGTTTCTTTAGTCGTAACGGTGGATTGCGGCACGACGGCGTTTGAACAGCTTAAATTACTGACGGAGCATAAAATAGACACCGTTGTTTTGGATCATCATGAACCGGATGTCCGTCTGCCGGATGTTTGTGCCGTCGTCAATCCGAAGCGGTTGGACGAACCGCAGGACAATCCCTGCTGTCAGATGGCGGCCGTCGGTGTTGTGTTTATGACGGTCATTGCCGTCAACCGGTTGCTGCGGGAAAAAGGGTTTTATGCAAACCGTCCCGAACCGCGATTGATGGATTTTTTGGATCTGGTCGCTTTGGGGACGGTCTGCGACGTGATGGCTTTGCGCGGGTTGAACCGTTTGTTTGTCAAAACGGGCTTGTCCGTGATGGCTGAGAAAAAGAATAAAGGCCTGAGCGCTTTAAGCGATCTGGCAAAAATCAAAGATAAACCGACCGCTTATCATTTGGGGTTTGTGTTAGGCCCCCGATTGAACGCCTGCGGCCGGATCGGAAACGCGTCTTTGGGGATGAAACTGTTATGCGCGGCGAATGAAGATGAGGCTTATGAGATCGCGGCTCGTTTGGATGAGTTGAACACGCTGCGCCGCCAAATGTGCGAAGATATATACAAGCAGGCCATCGGACGAATCGAAAGCGGCGGACAAAACGATGCGCTGGTTTTTGTTTACGGGGAAGGCTGGCATTCAGGTGTTGTCGGCATTATCGCCGGAAAATTGAAAGAGCGTTATAATCTGCCGGCTTTGGTGATGGCGCAGGAAGGTGACGAACTGCGCGGTTCGGGACGTTCCGTTGAAGGAGCGGATTTGGGGGCGGCCGTTCTGGCGGCTAAGGAAAAAGGGATATTGATCGCGGGCGGCGGTCATACGATGGCGGCCGGTTTTTCGTTGAAGGTCGAGAAGGCGGAAGAATTTAAAAACTTTTTGATCGAATATTTTCAGACGCATCGTTCCGAAATTCAGCCGTCTGTCGATTATCCGGTCGATTCTGTCATTGATATCGGGGCGGTCGACGGCCGGTTGCTGCAAATGCTGTCATCAATGGAGCCTTTTGGCGAAGGTAATCCCGAGCCGCGTTTCGCGTTGCCGGATGTTGCCGTTTCTTCCGCCCGTATCGTCGGGTCGGGGCACGTTTCCTGTTTTTTGGTCGGAAGAAACGGAAAAAGTCGGGTGCGTGCGATTGCTTTCGGCGCGGCGGATTCTATCATCGGCATTTCTTTGTTGAACAATCGGGGCGGGGTGTTCCATGTTGCCGGTTATATCCGTCCGGATACTTTCCGCGGGGGCGATCAAGCTCAGTTCATTATAGAAGATTTGGCGTCGGCTGCTCAGCTTTAATTGATCGGGATAATCCGTTCATAGGTTTTGTGTTCGTCAATGCCTTGCAGAACAATGCCGTCAAAGCCCAGTTCCATGATGCTTTTGAAATAAACGCCTAAAATCCGTTTCCAAGCGGGATTCCAATAGTCGACAATCAGACCGGACGGATCCGTTTTGGATTGAAAACGCAGCCAAGCCGGTTCCCCCTGTTTCCAGCCTTTTTCCCAATAAAGTCTGGTGTCCTGCGCTTTCGCAACATTCAAAACGGCAAAAACCAAACGTTTTGCGCCGACTTTTTTCGTTTGAAGTTGTTTGACGTCTTCTTTGGTGAAAGGGATGGAAGATTTGAAAAAAGGATCGACAATCAACAAATCATAATTTGTATTGCTTAATGTTTTAATCAGCAAATCCTTGTCGGTGAAATTGCGTGTGTCGGTCAGCATTAAGACATTGCGGACTTTTGCTACGGAATTGATGTTTGCCGGATTTTCCAAGAACAATTCCGAGCGCTCGGGAACGGTATCGAAAATCGCCGTTTTATCCGTGTCCGCATGAACGGGAATCTTTTTTTCGGCCAATGTCAGAACGGCGTTCTTTTTTTCCTTGTCAGAAGAGCAATGCTCGACGCCGATTAAGGAAAGTCCGTACTCTTTGACGATCTTTTCAACGCCGGCGGAAAGTTTTCCCGTTTTTTCCGAACAGACCTGATTCGTTACCAATATGCCGTTGACAATGGAAATGTATCGGCGGATGGGCGATCCGACGGCGATAGGGTGTTCCGGCGCAAACAATTTAAGCAGAAAACGTTCGTCGTCCGTTTTGGCGCCCGCCATTTCAGCGCGGTGCAAATCATCCAGATCGTTTTCCCATTCCCCGCGTGTCAGCAGCTCCTGTCCGCCGTCAATGATAATTTGAAAGTCGCTTTTATTTTCGCGTGCGTATTGCCCCAAAGCGACAATGACGTCCCGCATCAGTTCCCGATAATTGGGAACGTATGCCCCTTCTATTTTCAACTGTTCTTCCAAAGGATCGTAATCTTCCGGAATCTGCGGCTGTTCCTGCGCTTTCACGGGGAAAGACAGGGACAAAATCAGGCATATCAGATAAAAATATGCGGTTTTAATCATAAAAAGCACTTTCTTAATGTTTTTTTTCATAATTTATAAGGTATTCTATTTTAAATTCATTTGGATTTCATTAACAAAAGAAGACTGACATGACTGATAAAACAATTTGGGTGCTTGCGGACGACAGAGCCGGAAATACGGCGCAAGCCTTAGGTGTGGCAGAAGCTTTTGTGAAAAATCCGGAAATTAAAAAAGTACGTTATACCCGATCGGTCGTTTTGCCGAATGTTGTACGAGGGGCTTCGACATTGGGCGTGACGGCGGAAACAGTCGCCGGATTGACGGAACCTTTTCCCGATATCGCCGTCGCCGCGGGGCGCCGTGCTGCGCCGCTGTTGCGATATATCAAGAAAAAATCAGGCGGCAAAACGAAAATCGTTCAGATCATGTATCCGGGGTGTTTCAGTCTGTCCGATTTTGATTTGATTGTTCTGCCCCGTCACGACGGGTGTAAACTGATTCGCCCGAACATCATGCGCGTGACGGGGGCTCCGCACAGAATTACGCCGGAACGTCTCAGCATCGAAAAGGAAAAATGGACGCCTGTTTTTGAAAGCCTTCCTTCGCCCCGTATCGCTTTGATTGTCGGCGGTGCGACCAAGGACAAGCCTTTTACGACGGATATGGCCGTCGATTTGGCGGAACGCGCAAAAGCGTTGGCCGAAAAGCTCGGCGGCGGTTCTTTTCTGGTGACGACGTCGCGCCGTACGGGAGCGGAGCAGGAAAAAATCATTCGTGACGCTTTGCCGGAACCGGAATTTTTCTACGGTTGGGGAAATAAAGAAATGGAAAATCCGTATTTCGGCTTTTTAGCGTTGGCCGATCATATCATCGTGACGGGGGATTCCGTTTCCATGTGTTCGGAAGCCTGTGCGGCCGATGCGCCTGTCTATATTTACGCGCCGCAGGGAACGGTCGGAAAAAAACATGCTTTGCTGCATCGGGAACTTTACGACGACGGATATGCTGTCGAATTGACAAAGAATCCCGAACCGGTCGGGCAAAGAGGGCATAAACGGCTGAATGTTGCGGGCGAAATCGCCGCCCGCATCAAAAAATGGGGAGATTAAAATGGTTTCGTTTTGCGCGGATATCGATAAGCTGTTTACGGAATTGCCTTTTTTGGAACGGTGCAAGGCGGCAAAGGAAAACGGCTTTGCTTCGATTGAATTTACTTTTCCCGAGAAGACCGGATTGGGGGAATTGGGGGATGCCGCCGCGTATAAAGGATTGAAAGTATCCGTCATCACAATGCCGGAAGAACAGGCGGCTTTGGCTTTTGAAAAAAAATCAAAGCAAAAATTTTTGGATGCTTTGGACGATTTGACGGATAAGGCGGATTTTTTGGAGTGTAAAAAAATCTTCATTCCCGCCAAACAGTTACCGCCCGATACATTCGAGGCACAGCGCGAGGCTTTTGCCTCCGCTCTTCATGCTGCTGCGCCGCGAGCGCGTCGGGCGGGAATAAAAATCCTGCTGGGATTTGAAAATCCGCAGGATCTGCCCGAAGCTTATCCCGCTTCCACTTTGGAAGTGCTTGAATTGCTGGACGAACTGAATGATGACAAGGTTTTCGCCTATTTGTTCGATATCTATCGGGCGCAGTCCTGCGAAGGCGGATTGAGCAATACGATCGATTCTTTGATTTCCCTGATCGGTCATGTGCGGATTGCCGGCGTTCCGACGGGCGAAGAGCCGGATATGGGGGAAATCAATTACGATTATTTGCTGTCTTTGTTGGAAATGCAGGGATATCAAGGTCATATCGGCTGTTCTTATACGCCGAGAACGACAACGGCGGCCGGATTGAAATGGATGCAGAAATATGTATGAAACCGAAAGTGAATTCGCGTGCCGGATGGCGGACGCGGCGGGGCGGGAAATCCTGAAATATTTCCGTCAGCCTCTGAATATCGAAGACAAGGCGGATACGTCCCCCGTAACGCAAGGGGATAAAAACAGCGAACGCGTGATGCGGGAAATGCTGAAAGAACGTTTTCCGAATCACGGTATTGTCGGAGAGGAATACGGCAAGGAAAACGAAAACGCCGAATTCGTTTGGGTGCTTGATCCGATTGACGGGACGAAATCCTTTATCGCCGGATTGCCTTTGTTCGGAATTTTGATCGCGCTGTTGCATAACGGAAAACCGGTCGTCGGCGTCATAGACCAGCCGTATGCCAAAGAACGCTGGGTCGGTGTTTCGGGGAAACCGACGACGTTGAACGGGAAGGAAATTCATACAAGACCGTGCAACCGGCTAAGTCAGGCCGTCCTGTTTTCAACGGCGGATAAGCTGATGTTCGTCAAGCCGGAAGAAAAAAGGGCTTTTAACGCGTTGTGTTCCAAAACGAAAATCGAACGTTTCAGCACGGATTGCTACGGGTACGGATTGTTGTCGGCCGGTTTTGGCGATATCATCTGCGAAACGGATTTAAAGCTGTACGATTATGCGGCTTTGGTGCCGGTTGTGACCGGCGCGGGCGGTATTATGACGGATTGGGACGGCAACGATTTGTTTGAAAGCTCCAATCCCGACGGAAAAGCGCTGGCCGTCGGCGACAGACGTTTATTGAAGGAAGCCGTCGAGGTTTTGAATATATGAAAAAACTTGGCATAGTATTATTCCTTTTATTTTCTTTTCCCGCTTGGGCGCAATATCAGGCTCCGTTGGCAAAAGGGGTGGCCATGCACGGACTGCCGCGTTACGGATGGAACTTTAAAAATTTCGATTACGTCAATCCGGACGCGCCGAAAGGCGGAACGCTGAAGATGTCGGCTTTTGGCAGTTTTGACACGTTCAATCCGTATGTGATTAAAGGCGTCGCGGCGGCGGGAACGGGATTGCTGTTTGATACGCTGATGGTGGAATCCGCCGACGAGCCGTTTTCCGAATACGGTTTGATCGCCGAAACGATCGAAATGCCGCAAGACCGGTCTTGGGTCGCTTTTAATATCAATCGTAAAGCGCGCTTTTCGGACGGAACGCCCGTCACGGCGCAGGATGTCGTTTTTTCCTTTAATTTGTTGAAAACAAAAGGTCTGCCGATGTTCCGCTATTATTACGGCAATGTGGAAGACGTGACGGCTGACAAACCGATGCGTGTCTTGTTCACGTTTAAAAAAGGCGATAATCGCGAGTTGCCGCTGATTTTGGGGCAGATGCCCGTTTTATCCGAACAGTATTGGAAAGATAAGGATTTTACCGCAACGACGCTGGATAAAATCGTCGGCAGCGGGCCGTATAAAATTTCGGATTTTGAAGCGGGACGGTATGTCGTTTACGAGCGCAATCCCGATTATTGGGCGAAAGATTTGCCGCCGGCCAAAGGTTTTTATAATTTTGACAAGATACGCTATGACTACTACCGTGACGCGACAGTCGCCGTCGAGGCTTTTAAATCCGCCGCTTTTGACGTGAGAGTGGAAAACGAAGCCAAAAAATGGGTGTCGGCTTATAACGGATTTTCTGAAAAGGACGGCTTGATAAAGAAAAGCTTCGGTCATTCTTTGCCGTCCGGAATGCAAGGGTTCGTGTTCAATACGCGCCGTCCCGTTTTTGCCGACCGGAAAGTCCGCAAAGCGTTGGGAATGGTTTTCGATTTCGAATGGTCGAACAAGAATTTGTTTTACGGATTGTATGAGCGAACGGAAAGCTATTTCGACAATTCCGAACTGGCATCAAGAGATTTGCCGGAAGGGGAGGAATTGAAATTGCTGGAACGCTATAAAAAACAGTTGCCGCCCGAGGTGTTCGAAAAACCGTTTTCTTTGGAAAAAACGACAGGAGACGGCAATATCAGACCGCAAATGGAAAAGGCTTTCGCTTTGTTGGAAGAAGCCGGTTGGACAATTCGGGACAATGTTTTGAAAAATGAAAAAGGCGAACCCTTCCGTTTTGAAATTCTGATCGATTCCGCGTCTTCCGCCGCATGGGAAAGAATTACGCTGCCGTATATCCGCAACTTGAAACGGTTGGGCATTGACGCCGTTTTACGCGCCGTGGATTCAACCCAGTATAAAAACCGTCTTGATTCGTATGATTACGATATGATCGTCCATATCTGGGGACAATCGACATCCCCCGGAAACGAACAGCGCTATTTCTGGGGGGCGGCGGCGGCGGATGCGAACGGTTCGCAAAATTACGCCGGCATTAAAAATCCGGTCGTGGACAGTTTGATTGAAAAAGTCATAGAAGCCGCCGATCGTAAAAAACTGGTGGCCGCCGTTAAAGCGCTGGATCGGGTTCTGTTATGGGAATACTATGTCGTGCCGCATTGGTACATTCCGGCGACGCGATTGGTCTTTTGGGATAAATTCGGTATGCCCGACGTTTCCGTGATGAAAGGCGTTCAAATGATGGCATGGTGGGTCGATACCGAAAAGGAAGAAGCCTTGCAAAACTTGCGCAATGAAAAAAAAGCGCTGGCGAAAAACGCTGAAAAAACGGTCTTTCAGCAGTTGAAGGAGTGGTTCTGATGTTTCGTTATTTTTTACGCCGTCTGGCTTTGATTCCTTTAACGCTGTTCGGCATTATGGCCGTGAATTTCATTTTTGTGCAGCTTGCCCCCGGAGGCCCCGTTGAGCAGGTGATATCCAAATTGCAGGGTGACGGTTCGGCAACAGCGAAAATCGGCAGTACGGGAATGGGGGACGGCGGTATGGCATCCGTTTCCCATAAACAAAATTATGCCGTAATGTCGAAATACCGCGGAGCGCAAGGGCTGGATCCCGCTTTGATTAAAGAACTGGAAGCGCAGTTCGGTTTCGATAAGCCGTTGACGGAACGCTTTTTCACGATGATGAAAAATTATTTTTGTTTTGATTTCGGCAAAAGTTTTTATCGCGACACGCCCGTCACACAGTTGATTAAAGAGAAAATGACGGTATCCGTTTCTTTGGGCGTTTGGACGACGCTGATCATTTATCTGGTGTCCATTCCGTTGGGAATCTTCAAAGCGGTGCGCGACGGGTCGAAATGGGATGCTGTTTCCAGTTGGGCGATCATTATCGGGTACGCTGTGCCGGCTTTTCTGTTTGCGATGATGCTGATCGTCGTTTTCTGCGGCGGCCGTTATCTGAACTGGTTTCCGCTGCGTGGATTGTTTTCCGAAGATTGGGAGCGGTTTTCCACAGTCGAAAAAATCAAAGATTACTTTTGGCATCTGGCCATGCCGGTCTGCGCGATGGTCGCCGGAGGATTCGCCGGATTGACAATGCTGACGAAAAACTCGTTTATGGAGGAGATTTCAAAGCAGTATGTTTTAACGGCTAAAGCCAAAGGGCTGAGCGATACGGCGGTATTGTACGGTCATGTGTTCAGAAATGCGATGCTGATCGTTTTGGCGGGCTTTCCGGCGGTGTTGGTCGGCATGCTGTTTACCGGTTCCGTATTGATTGAAGTGATTTTTTCGCTGGACGGACTGGGACTGTTGGGCTTTGAAGCCGTGATGACACGCGATTATCCGGTGATTTTCGGCACATTGTATATTTTCGGGTTGATCGGATTGGTTTTGAATCTTGTCAGCGATATGACCTATCATCTGGTTGATCCGCGTATCGATTTCGGAGGCCGCCATGAATGAACGCGCAAAACAGCGTTGGAATAAATTTAAAGCGAACAGGCGCGGCTTCTATGCGTTTATCGTTTTTTGTGTCGTGTTTATCTTAACGTTGATGGCCGATTTTATCGCCAACGACAAACCGGTTATCGTGCGTTATGACGGCAACTGGTATTTTCCGATTTTCAGACAATATTCTGAAACCGTCTTCGGTGGTCCATTTAAAACGACGGCGGATTATAAAGATCCGTATCTGCAAAAGAAAATCAACGAAAAGGGCTTTTTCATCATGCCGCCAATCGAATACAGCTATGACACGATCAACTATAATCTGCCGACGCCTGCGCCCAGTGCGCCGACGCGGGAAAACTGGCTCGGAACGGACGATTTGGGGCGCGACGTTCTGGCGCGTCTGATTTACGGGATGCGGTATTCCCTGCTGTTCGGGTTGATTTTAACCGCATTGTCTTCCGCAATCGGGATTTTTGCCGGTGCGGTGCAAGGGTATTTCGGAGGAAAGCTTGATTTGTTTGCGCAAAGGTTTTTGGAAATTTGGGGGTCTTTGCCGCAGTTGTTCGTGCTGATTATCGTTTCGAGCCTGATTATTCCGGGGTTCTGGACGTTGCTGTTCGTTTTGCTTCTTTTTTCATGGACGGCTTTGGTTCCCGTCGTGCGCGCCGAATTTTTAAGGGCGAGGAATTTTGATTATGTGCGCGCGGCGTACGCGTTGGGCGTGCCTCATCTGAAAATCATTTTCAGACACGTTTTCCCGAACGCGATGGTGGCGACGCTGACCTATCTGCCGTTTATTCTGTCGGGGGCGGTCGTTTCGCTGACCGCTTTGGATTTTTTAGGGTTTGGCTTGCCGCCGGGATCGCCGTCTTTAGGGGACTTGGTGCGGCAGGGCAAAGAAAATCTACAGGCTCCGTGGCTGGCGGCTTCGGCTTTTGTCTCTTTAGCTTTTTTACTTACCGTTCTCGTCTTTATCGGCGAAGCCGTCAGGGACGCTTTTGATCCGAGGAAAAACAAATGACTCTGTTGTCCGTAGAAAATTTAAGCGTCCGTTTCGGTCAGGCTGAGCCTGTCGTCAAAGGTGTTTCCTTTCAAATTGAAAAGGGGGAAACGCTGGCTCTGGTCGGCGAAAGCGGGTCGGGCAAATCCGTGACGGCTTTGTCGATCATGCAGCTGCTGGATTATCCGTACGCTTCCCATCCGACCGGCTCGATCAAATTCAACGGCAAAGAAATAATCGGTGCGAACGAATATACGCTGCGCGATTTTCGCGGCAACCGCGTTTCTATGATTTTTCAGGAACCGATGACGTCTTTAAATCCCTTACATACGATCGCCAAGCAAGTGGCGGAAACAATGCTGTTGCATACGGAAATTACGAAAGAAGATGCCGAAGCCGGAGTCCTTGAATTGTTGAAAATGGTCGGGTTGCGCAACGCGGAACGTCGTTTGAACGCTTTGCCGCATGAGCTGTCCGGCGGGGAACGGCAACGCGTGATGATCGCCATGGCGTTGGCAAATAATCCCGATTTGCTGATTGCCGACGAACCGACGACCGCTTTGGACGTGACGATTCAGGCGCAGATATTGACTCTGCTGAAAAATTTGCAGAAGAAGCTCGGTTTGGCGATTTTATTCATTTCTCACGATTTGGATGTTGTGGCAAGAATCGCTTCGCGCGTGTGCGTCATGAAAGACGGCCGAATCGTGGAAACGGGCGCGACGCAAAATGTGATGCAAAACCCGCGGCATGAATACACGAAAATGTTGCTGGCTTCGCGGCCGTCGGGAGAACCAGTCGCCGTCGTTCCCGATGCAAAGGATTTGCTGACGTGCCGGAATTTATCCGTTTCTTTCGCGCTGAAAAAAAATCTGTTTGGCAAAACGTTGGTTCGGTTGAACGCGGTTGACGGTGTGTCTGTATCAATTAAAGAAGGTCAATGCGTCGGTTTGGTCGGCGAAAGCGGTTCCGGAAAATCAACGCTGGGTTATTCTCTTTTGAAATTGCAGGAAAGCTTTGGTTCCATTGTTTTTGACGGAACGGATCTGTCCGTTTTGAAGGGTGAAAAATTAAGGCGTTTGAGAACGCAAATGCAAATCGTCTTTCAAGATCCGTACGCTTCGCTCAGTCCGCGACTGACTGTGGAACAAATCGTCGGCGAGGGCTTGCTGGTTCATCGGCCGGAACTGTCGGTCAAGGAACGAAACGATTTAATCTGTCAGGCTTTGAAAGATGTTAATTTGCCGACGGATATTCTGAACCGCTATCCGAATGCCTTTTCTGGCGGGCAAAGGCAGAGAATCGCCATCGCGCGCGCTTTGGTGCTGAAACCGAAATTGGTCGTTTTGGACGAACCGACCAGCGCTTTGGACGTGTCCGTGCAGGCACAAATCATAGAGCTTTTGAAAAATTTGCAAAAACAGTATAAAATGGCATATCTGTTTATCAGTCATGATATGCGTGTGGTAAAAGCTTTGGCCGATTACATTTATGTGATGAAGGACGGTCAAATCGTCGAATCGGGTAAAAATCCGGATTTGTTTGAAAAACAGCAACAACCCTATACGCAAAGATTGATGACGGCGGCCTTTGATTTTAATGGATAAGGAAAAAAAGATGGCGCAGGAAAACGAAGAAAACAAAACGACAGTGCTTCAAAATGTGTTTGATAAGGAAGCGCTGATGGAAGTCAATGTGGATTTGACAGTCGTTTTGGGGCGCACGCTCTTGCGCGTATATCAGCTGTTGAAACTGGGACGCGGCGCCGTTGTCGAATTGAACCGTCAGGTCAATGAACCGGTCGAAATTCTGGCTAATGAAATTCCTATCGCCAAAGGCGAGGTCATCGTCACGGACGAAGGATATATCGGCGTTAAAATTACGGAATTATTGACCTCACAAAAAGATGCCGGCGGTTTGCTGGTCGGCAAAGTCGGCTCTTTCGGAAAATAAAAATCTTTTATTTTGAGCGTAAACGTTGGCAAAGCGTTTTAAACATGTTCCGTTCCAGCGATTTATGTTCGTTCATCAATCGGTATAAGGCCGCTCCGTCCAATTTGAACATGGTCGTGTCTTCCAGCGCGGTAATGGTCATGTCCGCCGTTTCGGCATCCAAAGCCGCCAATTCGCCGAATGTCGTCAACGCGTTGAATTCGCGCAAGGTTTGGCCGTTTCTGTGCGCTCTGACCTGTCCTTGCAGGATGATATACAAATCGTTCCATAAATCGCCGGCTTTGACAATGTCCGTTCCGATCATGGCGGCGGTTTCTTCACTGGCGTTTATGATATCGGCCAAAGCCGCTTCCGGTATGCCGGAAAACAAAGGAATGTTTTTTAAGATTAAAACCTTTTCAAGTGTCAAACGCATTATTTCATACTCCTAAAAAACGATTTGCCCCGAACCGTCTGTGACAAATCGAGCCATACGGGCGACGTAAATTGAAAAATCTTCCAAGTTTCCGGAAATCAGTCGGGCGGCTTCATTCCTCGGCAATGTTTTTCCGATTGCCCAGATTGCCGTTTCCCGAACAATGGGATCTGGATCGGATAAAAGAAGCGTCAGACTGTTGATAAACGCCGTGTCCGCAATATATCCCGCGGCATAAGCGGCACAGGCGCGCGTCCAATCGGTCATTTCACCGGCGGCCGTTTTCAGTATTTCCAGAATATGACCCGCCGCCGGCAATATGGGCGGATAGAAATGGGGACGCAGTAACGTTAATTGCTCTTGAACGGTTTTGTCTTCAAATAACGGCAGGCACAGCCTTCTGAGTTCGCCGGACAAAATCTTGTCAATAATCTTAAGCGTGTCGTTTTTCGGGGTCGTCGATGTATAGCGGCTTAAAAGATTGATTAACGCCGACGATGGTTGTAATAATGCCAATGACAACAAAATCCGTTCTCTGATATATTCGATTTCCTTCTTTAAGGCGTCTTTTAAGACCGCTAAAGAATCCGATAATGCTTCGTCTTTATTTTTATCAAAAGAATGAAGCGCGGCCAAAATGCCGGTCGCCGTTTCCATTTCATCATACAGGCATAAGCGGACGATATTGATTTTTTTGCCGGTCGCTTTGTAACCGGATAGAGCCAACGTTTTTAAGATATGAAACCGGACGCGGCGATCTTCGGTTTGAATATGGCTGAACAGGAATTCTTCCGCCGCCGGCGAAGCGATATGTCCGACCAGACGAACCAACAGAATGCGGAATTGAACCGGATAGTCCCGAGAGTTCAGAACAGGGGCGATGCTGTCAAACGCTTTTTCTTTAAAACCGGATAAAACGGCACCGGCCGTTTCCCGTAATTCGGGATAACGGAAGGTTTCCATAACGGCGGGGAGTAACAAAGGATTCTTCAGTTTTCCGGCCGCGTTCAAAGCGGCGATGCACACCTCCGTATCCGGATCGTTCATCAGTTCGATCAGCGGTTGATAGAATGCGGCATTGCCGGCGTTGCCCAATACGCGCGCTGTCAGTAAACGATCGTTG
>JAFYCE010000048.1 GCA_017539865.1 Alphaproteobacteria bacterium | reverse complement strand
GTTCCCCGTTTTGTATCCCTGCGTTCGAATCAAGTCAATCTGCGCACAGGCCCCGGATTTCGCTATCCGGTCGAATGGGTTTATTTGAAAAGCGATTTGCCGGTTGAAATCACAGCCGAATTTGAAACATGGCGGCGAATCAAGGATTTCAACGGACGGGAAGGATGGGTCTATCAACCGATGCTGTCCGGACGGCGAACCGTTCGCATCACGGAAGACGCTCTGCTGTTACGGGCGGCAAGCATTGGTTCGCTGCCTTTAGCCAAAGTCGAAAAGGGCGCGATCGGACGGTTGATGACCTGCCCGAAAAATACGCCGCTATGCAAAGTCGAATTCGGGCGTTTTCAAGGTTGGATATCCCGAAAAGCGTTGTGGGGCGTTTATCCGGACGAAGCCTTAGAATAAATAAAGTAACGGAATATGGTCGTTCCAAATACGTTTTCCGCAAACGAACTTCTTGAACGTTTCAATATCCGGCCGACATTGAAAGCCATTCCGAATGATCTGAAACGCATCATTATTCCCGTTTTCGGATTCAGCGGAGCAACATCCTGTAAGTATGAAGATCGAAACGGAAAAATCAAAACCGGCACAGGCATAACTTTTTTCAATCCGAAAGACAATTCTCTTCAGTTTTTAAAACAAAAAGACGGCTGTTTAATTCTTTATGACAACCCGAAACGTCGGGTGAAAGTTTCCCGTTATTTGAAAAAACACCCTAACGCCTTGCAAACGGCTGAAAACATTCAAAAATTTATCAGGTATATAAAAGAAAACGTGGTGACTGATTCTGAATCCGCCGATTTATGGACGACAGATACAACATTTGTTTCGAAATTAAAAAACGCTCCGGAAAAAGAAGAGATTAAATCCGGAAAAACTGTCGTTCTTGAAAAGAAACAGACGCCTGTTGAAGCTCTTTATGTCTCAGAAAACACTTCCATCCAAGGCCCTGCGGCTTCTCCGCAAATCGCGGGCAAAGGCGGCGCTTATATTATTAAAGAAGCGACAAAGCAACCATATTTTCACATGATTCAAAAGAAAGAATTCAAAAAAGCCTATAAAATCATCCAAAAAATCAAACCGGAAAAGAATAACGGTATATAAACTTATCCATCATTCATAAAAAAGGGAGCCGGAGGCTCCCTTTTTATCATCTATCTTAGATGACTTTTTGCTATGATTTTAGCGGCGGCGATCTGATTATGATCATACGCCAGCTTCTTTGATGCCGACGGATATTTGTAATATCCTATTTTTTTACGTTCCTGCGTTTCGACATTCATCAGAATCTTGTCGTATCTGAAATACGGACGGCGGAAATCGTTATTGGCATCGTTGACGCCGATCCATTCTTCCGTCTTCCGGCCGTCCTGCCAAACAGGGCGCCCGTCCTTCGGCATTTTCATTTCGGCCATATTCGGAACGATACAGGCATTTAATCCGTTCTCTTGCGCTATTTTCATCACGTTGCGACGTTGTCCCGGATCGCCGTGAATGGGAACGACCATTGTCGGCCGCGGGGAATTTTCAGAAACGACCTTGCAAATTCTGGCGACATCGCCCGCTCCGGCGTGACCGGAAGCATGAACCGTATACTTGTTCGGTTTGTAGCGGCTGGGGAAATAGGTTATACAGCCCTGTTCCTTGAATTTTTCTTCCAAAGCCTGATGTTTTTCTTCGCTGCCCGGAATGCAGGACTGCAAATCATAAACATAAATCGGCATATCTCCGTCGCTCCAAGAGCGCATTTCTTCCAAAGAAACGTTTTTATTGCGGTCTTCTGCAATTTTCAACAACGACGCTTCCTCGCCCTGTGTTCCCGTGCAAACATAGAATCTTTCTTCCGGCGGCAGTTCCAACGCTTTTTTCGTATTGGACGTGACGATTTGAATATCGACGCCGGTTTCCTCTTTAATCATATCTTCCAGCTTATAGCCGCAAGCGTTCAAAGCACGGCGGGCGGCGATCACGGAAGCTCCGTCCAAAATCATCGTACGCGGTTTCGGTTCCGCATCCGGACCTTCTTTTTCCGCTTTTTCCAAAGCTTCCTCGGCCAAAGCGGTGGCAATCGTATGCAATCTGTGGCAGGAGGACGAAATCACACCGGAAATCACGGGACCGCCCTGAGAATTTTTCAAAATTTCCTTCAGACCGTCTTTAACCTGCGCTTCGCCGATTGTTTCCCCCTGCTGAACGGAAGACGTCGAGTCGATGAACAGATAGTCAATGCCCTTGGAAGCGATGGCGCCGACCTTTTCATCATCCCAACCTTTTCCCAAAGGAACTTCAGCCGTCTTAAAGTCGCCGGTCGTCATCACGCGCGTTCCGTCGGGGCTTTCAATCACGAATCCGACGGCATCGGGAATCGAGTGCGAAACAGCAAACGGCTCGACTTTAAATCCGTTCACTTCAAACGGCTTCCCCGGTTCGATAATGTCAAATTCGGGGAATTCGTCTTTGGGAATGCCGGAGCCGGTCAGATTGTTTTTAATCATCTTTTCCGCAAAGGCCGTGCAATGAATCGTCAGATTTTCGCCGTTTTCGCGCTTGGCGGCCAACTCTTCGCGTTTCATGTTCAACAAATGCGGAATGCCGCCGATGTGATCGGCATGGCCATGCGTAATCAGTATGTCATCGCAATTCGGCATGGTCGGAATGAAGCAATCGTATCCTGTTTCCTCTTTGTTGCTGAATAAGGAGCCGTAATCCACCTGAATGGATTTTTTTTCACCGTTTTCGTCGGTATAGGAAAACTCGTATCCGTTCCCGCCGATATGATCGGCATTGTTTCCACCGGCGGATTTCCAAGACGTATAATTTTCAGCCATTGTTCATTTCCTCTTCAGTCTATATCGCCTGATTTGACGTGTTCGTCTTCTTCAGGGTACAGGATATCTATCCATGTAACGATAACGGCTTCCATATCGTCCTCATCGGGTTCGGTCGGATCATCGAACCCCTCAATACCGGCAACCATTTCGCGTAATTCATCGTGTTCCAAAACGGATAAATCCACATCAGGATAAAGCTGTGCCAACGCTTGTGCCAAATCTTCGGTATCAGACCATTTCAATGCCATTTCAAAATATCCCTATTTAAAAACAGTCGAGAATTTAATCTCTTTATTAAGATTATAGTAACGAACTAATTTTCGATAAGCAAGCTTTTTCCGATTTTTTTCGACAAAAAAGACTCTTCATCAAAAATGGCTGAAATACTTGTTTTTATTCATTTATAAAGAAACCAACCACCGATTGAAAGATTCGACCGTTTTTTATTTTGTCCACATTTTTGCATTTTTTGACAGTCAAGTACCGAATCGTCAAAACACCCCGCAGGACGAATCCGGCGGGGCGCCTTTTTTCGAAAGAGAGAGATTAGCGTTCTTTTCCTTTTGCCGTCAAAGTGGAATAGATGCTCCGCGTTTCGGCTTTCGGCCCGACTTCGTTCAAGTACGGCTTTCCGGTGAACGTCCGGCAATACGATTCGACTGCCGGAAAATCGGCGGTGTTTTTATCATTCAGCTGATATGCGGGCAGAACTTTTTTAACCGTTTCCGTCATGGCCTGACAAACGTCTTTCGTTTTCACAAAAGTGTTTTTGTATTCTTTGTAAATGTCAGCATACTTTTCGCAGAACTTTTTACGGACGTCCGGATTTTTGCCCTGCATTTCATACGCGAAGCGAGCCTGCTGAGCAAACATGTTGCCTACCCAGACGCATTCGCTGTTTTCCCTGCGTTGCATGAACTGTTCCCGAAGGGCGTCAAAACCGTTGTCCCGACAATTCTGCAACAGGCACGCCTCCCTTATCAGGATCAAAGCGGCGGATTCTTCGGAAAGAAAAGGTGACAGCGTAATTTTTTTCTTTTCAAAGTTAAGCGCGGCTTTGCCTTTCACTTCCTCGGAAACGACTTCGCATTTTTCCTTTTCCAGAAAATCAAGACATTCCTTTCCGGCGTCGCATCCCCGCATCATGGTCTTCACCCGATTCAGGTTTATGCGTTCAAGGTGGACGATTCTCTCGTTTTCCATGCTTTTTTGTAAAGTGCCGTTTTCGTCCCGTTCCAACCCCTTTTGTTCCCCACTCATCTGTTTCCTCCATAAAGAAAATCACATTGACGGTATTATATAGACAAAAAGAAATAAAAATCAAGAAAAATAAGGCCTATGGGGGGGGTATTCAAGTAATTGAATTTATTGATAATTTTATATATTTTTCCCGAAAAGCATTGTCTATACACCTCTCGTCACAAAAGTTTCAAACAAAGATTTTATGCTTTCCGCTGCATGGATAACGCTCCCCAATCGGGAAGACTCTTTCCACAAACGGACGGTTCCCCTGTCCGGAGGACGTTTCGCCCCTATGGCCAATAGCCGAACGGGCAATTCAAAAAGCGGAGTCTTTCAACCCCGCCTTTTTCAATTGGAAAAGAAACTATACCGTTCCCTCATACGCCTTGATATACAGCTCCCTGATTTCCTTCATCAGCGGATAGCGCGGGTTCGCCCCCGTGCATTGGTCGTCGAACGCCATTTCCACCAACGTATCCAGTTTGGCGTAGAAATCCTGTTCGGAAACGCCGTAATCCCTGATCGACAACGGAATATTGATTTCCTTTTTCAGGTTTTGGATCGCTTCAATCAGCAAATCAACCTTTTCGTCATCATCCTTTCCGCCCAGTTTCAGCTGGTTGGCGATCTGCCCGTAGCGTTCTTTCGCGTTCGGATATTCGTATTGGGCGAAAGCCGCTTGTTTGACCGGCGCGTCAGAAGAATTATAACGAATCACCTGACAAATCAGCAGCGCGTTGGCGATTCCGTGCGGAATATTGAACGCCGCCCCCAACTTATGCGCCATTGAATGACACAAGCCCAAGAAAGCGTTTGCAAAAGCCATACCGGCCAAAGTCGCCGCATAATGAACTTTTTCGCGTGCGATCGGATCGTTTTTGCCTTCATGATAGGAACGCGGCAGATATTTAAAGACTTTCTTGGCCGCTTCCAACGCCATTGAATTGGTAAAGTTCGTTGCCATAATCGACACATACGCCTCGATTGCGTGAACCAAAGCGTCAATGCCACCCGCCGCACACAGTCCCGGCGGCATTGAATCGACCAGATCCGGATCGACGATCGCCATCGTCGGCGTCAAAGCGTAATCCGCGATTGGATATTTAATGTGCGTTTTGTCGTCGGTAATCACAGCAAACGGCGTCACTTCGGATCCTGTGCCGGACGTTGTCGGAATGGCGACCATATCCGCTTTCTGTCCCAAAGCGGGCAAGTCGCAAATTCTTTTGCGGATATCCATAAAACGCATAGCCACATCTTCAAAACTGATGTCCGGCTGTTCATACATCAGCCATAAAATTTTGGCCGCGTCCATCGGCGAACCGCCGCCCATCGAAATGAACACGTCGGGCTGATACGTTTTCACCATCGTGAATGCCGTGTTAACCGTCGATAAATCGGGATCCGGCTTGACATCAAAGAAAATCTGGAAATCGACGTCAATTTCTTCCAACACATCGGTAATCCTGTTGACCATGCCGGAATCAAACAGGTATCTGTCGGTGACGATAAAGGCTTTCTTTTTGCCTTTCAGTTCGCGCAGAGCCAAATCGATCGCACCGCGCTTGAAATATACTTTCGGGGGAACCTTGAACCAGAGCATGTTTTCTCTCCTTTCCGCAACGGTTTTGATGTTCAGCAAATGTTTCGGGCCGACGTTTTCGCTAGTCGCGTTGCCGCCCCAAGAACCGCATCCGATCGTCAAAGTCGGTTCCAGTTTGAAATTGAACAGATCGCCGATGCCGCCCTGCGCCGCGGGAGAGTTGATCAGAACGCGCCCCGTATGCAGCTTCATACCGAATTTTTTGATTCTGTCGTCTTTGCGCGCGTCGGTATAAAGGACGGACGTGTGTCCCGCCCCGCCGTGATCCACCAAAGTATAAGCTTTTTCCATCGCGTCTTCAAAATTTTCTGCGCGATACATTGCCAACACGGGGGACAGTTTTTCGTGCGCGAACGGTTCCGCCGTCGTCACATCCGTCACTTCGCCGACAAGAACTTTTGCCGTTTCGGGAACGTCGACCCCTGCCAAAGCTGCGATTTTATGCGCCGACTGACCGACGATTTCGGGATTGACGCCGCGCGGAGTCAAAATAATCGAAGCGACTTTTTCCCGTTCCGCTTCGCTCAGCAGATACGCGCCGCGGTATTTCAATTCTTCCTTCACTTCGTCATAGACGTCTTTGACGGCTATGATCGACTGCTCGGACGCGCAAATCACGCCGTTGTCAAACGTCTTGCTTAAAAGAATCGAAGAAACGGCCATCTTGACGTCCGCCGTTTCGTCAATTACGACCGGCGTATTTCCGGGACCGACACCCAACGCCGGCTTGCCGGAGGAATAAGCCGCTTTGACCATGCCGGGGCCGCCGGTCGCCAAAATCATATCAACGTGCGGATGCTTCATCAACAAATCGGACAATTCGACGGACGGTTCGTCAATCCAGCCGACGATGCCTTCCGGCGCACCGGCTTTCACAGCCGCTTCCAAACAGATTTCAGCCGCTTCGATCGTGCATTTTTTTGCGCGGGGATGTGGGGAAAAGATAATGGCATTACGCGTTTTTAAAGCAATCAGTGTTTTGAAAATCGCCGTCGAAGTCGGATTTGTCGTCGGAACGACACCGGCAATCACGCCGACCGGTTCGGCGATCTTTTTGATTCCGTTGCCGCGGTCTTCCTCAATGATGCCGCACGTTTTCATATCGCGATACTTATTATATATGTATTCGGAAGCGTAGTGGTTTTTGATCACCTTGTCTTCCAGAACGCCCATGCCGGTTTCTTCAACCGCCATACGCGCCAAAGGAATGCGCATTTTATTTGCCGCCAGAGAAACGGCGCGGAAGATTTTATCCACCTGATCCTGCGTATACGTCGCGTAAATCGCCTGCGCTTCATGTGCTTTCGTAATAATTTTTTCCAAGTCTTGAGCTGTTTTGACTTTGCTTTCCATGGTCTTGTCCCTTTATTCCGAAATGATGGGAATAAATTAGAAAGTTTATTGCCTTTCCGCAAGTCCTTTTAAATATTTTAACGCGTCGGGATTGTTGCCGGTAATCGCTTTTCCATTTCCGGACAAGAGCCTCACAAAAAAAGATATTCCGCCACCGTCTTTTCGTAATCGTCTTCGATCAACGTTATCTGTTCGCCCGCCTGCCGGAAGCCTTCGATACATTTCCGGTTGTCCTCTTTCAAATCGTCGGGGACACAGTCATCGTCCCGTCGGACTTCAATATCGGAAGCGTGCTTTTTGATTTCGTCAAAATGACTGTCGATATATTTTCCGGTCATAGCCAGACAGACAAACCCGATTGAAGGCAGATACCGCTCGTCAAAATCCTTTCTCCATTCAAAGGGGACATAACATCCCTCGACAATCAGATTTTGCCGGTTTTCAACGGCCGTTTTGATCATCTCCCGAACGACCGGCCACAGATAATCCGTCAATTTGTCGTCGTCCTGCGGCGTCAGAGCGGTATTGCCGCTGCGAATCAATCCCATTTTCAAATGGTCGATCGACAAATACGGATATTTGTATTTTTCCAGCATCTTTTGCGCCAACACCGTTTTGCCCGCATGGGATGCGCCTGTTATCAGAATGATCATAGTCGTGACTGCAACTCCTTTCTCACTTTTTCCAGATCGCTGCAAGTCAGAATTGGAATAAGGCTGTCTATCTCCTCAATGCTTTTATCCCACCACTTAAAGCTCAGCATCAGATCGATCAACTCATCATCAAAGCGCTTCCTTAACACTTTCGCCGGATTTCCGATTACGATTGAATACGGATCAATATCGCTGCCGACAACACTGCTTGCACCTATGATGACACCGTCGCCTATGTGCACGCCGGGCAGGATGACAACATTTTGTCCAATCCACACATCATTTCCGATGACCGTATCTCCTTTAAACGGAAGATTAACC
>JAFYCE010000047.1 GCA_017539865.1 Alphaproteobacteria bacterium | reverse complement strand
TTTGTCCTGCACAAATGAAACGATAGACGCCCGCCGCGGCGGAATTATCAAGGACGACGCACAGTTGCGCCGCGAACACGTCGCCGATTTCATGACATACTTGAAACTGACCAAAGGGGCGAATCCTTTGGATCAGGACTATATTTTGCTTTCCTACCGTTTGATTCGAGAAATGGTTCAAGACGATATGTTTAAAAATCGTTCCGAGCGGGTCAAAATCGCGCTGCGTGACGTTTTAAACTACCATCCGACGGCGGAAGTGCGGCCGGCGATTGTTCATGAGGCCGTCGAACATGAATTGATGAACACGGAATCCTTATGGGTGGTGGACGGTTCCGTTCCATATGAATACGCTTTGGATGTCGAACTGGGCGAAGTGTCCGTCGATGACAATCAAGCGGAAAAAAAAGCATTGAGCGTTATGCTTGTGCTGTATGACATAAAAGGAAAGCAAGTCGGCGAATGGTTCGGTTTCCTTAAACGGGAAAAGGGCGGAAAAAGCTGGTTTTAAGCAGATGGTCGGGTGGCTTGTTCTTTTGCTTTCCCGTTGCTGATTTTTATTTGAATCTTTTTCAGGATTTCCAGAATTTGAATAACTTGTCCGGCGGTTTTTTCTTCGATTCCCGCCGCTTCCAGCTGTGTTTGCATCCAAAACGCATTAACATTCGGGTCAAAACAAAATCGTTTGATTTCGCGCATTTGTATTTTTGTTAGCGAATACTTTTTTTTCAGCCAGCACAACACTCCTTTTTGAGCCGTTACCGTCATTTTTTTGACGGAACGTTTGGTCGCCGGTTTCAGCGGTTGTTCCGGAATGAAAAGGGATGCCGTTTCCATGATTTTCCAAAATGTTTTCAGATATGACAGCAAATCGGGTTCTGAAAGAACGGAAAGATCGTTTTCATATTTGAATTTTTCAGGAAATTTATCGGCCATTGCAATCAAAGCCGTTTCATTGAAATCCGGTTTGGAGCGATTATTTTTTTCTGAAAAGTAGAAATGCCGCATTTCTTTGAAACCGTCTATAAAATCGCGAAATTTGATCAAAAACAGGCATAAAACGCCGACCAGACCCGTGTATAAAGCTTCCCGTCCGAACAAAGCCAGCAGGAATGTCAATAAAAAAATCAGTATGGCAAAAAAATAGGCTAAACTGTGTTCCGTTTCACGAATGAATTCTTCCAAAACGGAAACAAAAGCAAATTTCGGTCGGTCGATATTGTACATTGCAGTGTCCTTTTTTTTGAAGATACTGAGAATAGCACGGGAAATTTTTAAAATAACGGTAGCTTTACGGCTAGTTTTGCGATAAAGCCGATTTGAAAGGAACAAACGTTGAAAAAAGAATTTTACATTTTCCGTCACGGACAAACCGATATGAATCTTGCGGGGCGATGGCAGGGGCAGAAAGTCGATATGCCGTTGAATGCCGCAGGCGAACAACAAGCACGCGAATTGGCCGGAGAATTAAAGCAAACGGGAATGGATATTGTATTTTCCTCACCGTTGAAGCGGGCTGTCCAGACAGCGCAAATCGTAGCCGGAGCGTTGAAAATTCCGGTTCAAATCGACAATGGATTGATTGAAGGCTGTTTCGGTGAAGCCGAGGGAAAAACAAGAGAGGAAATACATACGTTTTATCCGGAAATCGCCGAACGCTGGCGTTGTTTGGACGAAAATGTTATGGACGTTTGTTTTAACGGCGGTGAAACAAAACGTCAGATTCAGCAAAGAATGTTGGAAACATTGAAAAAAATCGTACGGGAAAACGACTGCGGAATTATCGGCATTTCGACACACAGTGCGACGATTCGTTGCTTTGCGTTATTGTTCGGCATCAAAATGTATGCTGTTCCGAATGGAAAACCGTTTCATGTAATATTTGAAAACGGTTGTTTTGAATGGACGGGCTGATTCTTCCGATGAAACAGAAGAGGATTATTTTCCGTCTTGTTTGGCTTTTGCCATAACGGCAGCGTTGATTGTTTTTTCGTTCCGGCCGTTTTAGGTTGCTTTGTTCCCGCTTTCTTTTCCTTTTCTTTAGCCGTTTCATCCGAGGGGTTAACGGTGTCATACGGCGATTCCCCCGAACGGAGAGTTTTAAAACCTTCGGTTTAACGCTTTTAGATAGCTATCTTTATCCTTGTGTTTTTCCTAACGTAAAAACTGAGCTTTGTTTTCTTATTTGTTAGTGAAAGGTAAAAGAATGAAAATTTTAGTTGCGGATAATCATACGTTGTTTCGTGAAGGGTTCAGCCGTCAGCTGCAGCGGTTTGAAGCGTTAACGGAATTACAGGAAGTCACCGATTACGCTTCGATCACAAGATTGGCAGAACAAAAGAAAACGTTTGATTTGCTTTTTATTGATAAAGATATCTTAGGGATGGATTGGAAGGAAAAGTTTCAGTCGTTAAAAACGGTTTTCCCTCAATCACGTTTGGTAATAATGAGCGAACGCGAAGACCAGAACGATATTATTGACGCATTTGATTTGGGAGCAACCGGATATATTACAAAATTATCACCGGATTCATTGATCATCAATGCGTTGCATTTGATTCTGGATGGAAATTCATATGTGCCGCCCGCCGTGTTAAAAGAATTGAAAAAAACCGTACACGCATCCGGAGAAGGACGAATTTTAACGCATACGCTGCCGAACGGAAAAAATCTGACATTTCGTCAAAGTCAGGTTTTACAGCATTTAAGCAACGGGTTGTCAAATAAGCAAATCGCCTATGAAATGAATGTTTCCGAAGCGACGGTCAAATTGCATATCAACGCTTTACTGCGCCATCTGCATGTCGAAAACAGAACGAAAGCCGTCGTGACGGCGCAGAGGTTGGGCATTCTGGAACCGTAATCGTTTGCATCCCATCTGTTTTCCGCCCTCTTTTACAATATTTGAGGGCGGAAATTTTTTTACCGTATTCCTTTTTGAACATAGAGGGACTATGATAGCCGCCAAAAAGATTCTTGATGAGGGACTGAAAGATGGATACGGCTGAACTGATTGAAAATTTCTCGTTTCTGGAAGACTGGGAGGATCGCTACGGCTATCTGATCGAACTGGGGAAGGAGCTGCCGCCTCTGGCTGAAGCCGATAAAAACGATCAAACCAAAGTTGAAGGCTGTATGAGTCAGGTTTGGCTGAAAACGAAGGTTGACGGCGATGTTTTAACTTTTGACGGCGAAAGCGACGCCCATATCGTCCGCGGACTGATTGCCGTTCTGCGAATCATTTTATCAGGCAAAACCAAGAAGGAAATTCGGGAAACCGACGTGGAAGAGATTTTCAAACGGCTTGGATTGGAAGCGCATTTAAGTCCAACTCGGCGCAACGGTTTTTTTGCCATGGTCGAACGAATCCAATCCGAAGCCCGAAAATAAAAACTAGGCCGCTTGTTTTTCCCAACGGGACGCCAATCTTAAGATTTCTCTCAGCGCTTCTTTTTCAAAGAACGTGTGATCGCGTCCCCAAACGACTTTCGTTTCCGTTTTTTCACCGCAGGCGAACAGTGTCTTGTCCGCCAGAACAAATGCACGGTAGGGCACGGTAATGTCCAGCGAACCGTGAACCATCACAAATTCAGGCTTGGATTGACTGGGATGTTCCTCGACTGCTTGCGCGTTCAGAAGGCAGCCGGCGATTGTCATCACGCCGGCAACGGGAATTAAAGACCCGTCCGACGCTTTATCCGCCAGTAAATCGGATTCGGCCAACAACTGCAACGCTAACATAGCGCCCTGCGATACGCCGAAAATATAAGTGTTCTGCGCGCCGATGCCGTGGTAGTCCATCCGTTCGCGAATGTATTGAGCCACTTTTAACGCCGCCGGATTGTAGTTTTCATACATTTCGATAAAGCGTTTATGCAACTCCGGTGACATTTTCGCAGGAGGAATCGCCAGCCATTCGTCTTTGAATCCTTTCGGAATCGCAAACCACTGGCGGGCTTCTTCGTTGCCGTCAATCGCTTCGTAAGCGTCGGGAATGTAGAAAACCGTATCCGGCATAACGGTCTGCAAAGCTTCGGCAAACCAAGCGTTCGTTTCACCCGTTCCGCCCATGCCGTGCAGATAAATTGCCAGCTTTTTCGGTTTTTCGCCCGAGGGCGGAAAACGCACCGCACCCGTTTGCAAAGGTTCTTTAAACTCTGTCGACATTACACTCTCAGCTCCGCTCCGGTATTCGCGGCGACCGCGCCGATAACGCGGCGGCAGACGCTTTCGATTTCCTCATCCGTCAGTGTTTTTTCCGTCGGCTGAATCGTGATCTGGATGGCAATCGACTTCTTGTCGCCCAGATTCGCCCCCTCATAGAGGTCAAAGACGGAAACGTCGGAAATCAACGCTTTGTCCGTGTTCTTGGCCGCGATAACAATCTTTTCCGCATCAACGGAACGGGGTGCAATGAAGGCCAAGTCGCGCACGATCGGCGTGAAAGCGGACAGTTTCAAGGCCTTGATGCCTTTGCCGGCTTTTTTCTTCGCGGGCGGTAAGTTATCTAAAAACACTTCGCATGCGCAAACGGAAGTCTTCACATCCATGGCTTTCAGGACTTTCGGGTGCAATTCGCCGAAGTAGGCCAGAACTGTCTTGCCGATTTTGATTGCACCGGAACGGCCGGGGTGATACCACGCCGGCGCTTCACGGGTGATTTGGACGTTTTGCGGGGCTTCCGCCGCGTCCAGAGCCGCCAGAGCGTCCGCTTTCGCATCAAACACATCCACTGCACGGGGCTTTTCCGCCCAATGACGTTGAGCCGTCTGACCGAAACGCAACATGGCTGCAACCGATTCCTGTTCTTTGGGCTTGAAGCCGAAGAACTGTGGGCCGACTTCAAACAGACAGCCGTCCGGTATGCCTTTGACAATATTGGAACGCGCCGCAGAAATCAGATTCGGAATCAGACTCGGCCGCATTTCGTTCAAATCCTGACTGATCGGATTGGCAATCAGTACGGGATCGGCTTTGCGGAACGGCTTTGCATAAACGGAGGACATGAACGACCACGTAATCGTCTGGTATCCGCCGCGATTCGCCAAAGCTCGCCGCACGGAAACCTCCCGCTTCTGTTTCGGCTGTAAAATGCCGTGAACGCCGTTCGGCCGCGGCAACGTTGTCGCCGGAAGCTTGTCATAGCCGTGAATGCGCAACACTTCTTCAACCAGATCGTGTGCGCCGGAAATATCGGAACGCCAGCTTGGACGGTCGACAATGAACTTGTCCCCGTCGGCTTTGACGGTGCAGCCCAGCTTTTCCAGAATGGCTTTGCACTCCGCCGCCGGCACGTCGACACCGCACAGTTGTTCGACCCGCTTCGAATCAAACGCAATCGGTGCGGGCTTTTCCGGTTCTTTGCCTGTAACGATGATTTCGGAGCATTCGCCGCCGCACAAGTCGAGAATCATCTTGGCCACCATGTCGGAGCCGTATTTCCCGATCGTTGCCGCCGGATCGATGCCGCGTTCGAAACGCTGGCGGGAATCGGACGTCAGAATCAGCTTCTGTCCCGTTTTAGCAATGCTTTCCGGTGTGAAATAAGCGGATTCCAACAAAACGCGCGTCGTATCGTCTTGGCAGCCGGACACTTCGCCGCCCATGATTCCGGCGATCGATTCAACGCCGTTTTCATCGGCGATTACAACCATTCCTTCGGATAACGTGTATTCTTTACCGTCCAAAGCCAGCAGTTTCTCGCCGTCTTTGGCGGAACGGACGGAAATCTTGCCTTTCACTCTGTCCGCGTCAAAGACGTGCAAAGGACGACCGAACGTAATGTTGAAATAGTTTGTTACGTCCACCAAAGCGGAAATCGGACGAAGGTCGATCGCGGTCAAACGATTCTGCATCCACTTCGGCGACGGGCTGTTTTTAACGTTTCTGATTTCACGCAAAGTGAAATAGGGTGCGCCGATATCCAACGCCGTGTTTTCCAAAACAATTTCGGATTTGAATGCCGGTGTGACGAGCGTTTCCTTTTCGTCGTAAAGCGGTTTCAATGTCCCCGTTCCGGCCGCCGCCAGATCGCGAGCGATACCGTAAACGCTCATGCAGTCACCGCGGTTCGGCGTAATCGAAACGTCAAACACGGGGTCGGACGGATAAATAGTTGTAATGGACGAACCTACAACAGCGTTTTCCGGACATTCGATTATGCCCGTATGATCTTGTCCGACGCCCAGTTCATCTTCGGCACACATCATGCCGAAGCTTTCGACGCCGCGCACTTTGCCGACTTTGATCGGCTCACCGAAAGCGGGAATGAAATCCCCCGGACGAGCCAGAATGCTCTTCAATCCGGTACGAGCGTTTGGTGCGCCGCAGACAACCTGAATCTGTTCTTTGCCGGTGTTGACTTTCAAAATGTGCAGATGATCCGAATTCGGGTGTGCCACACATTCGTCAATTTGTGCAACAATCAGATTTTTGATCGCTTCCGTCGGATCAATGATTTCTTCAATTTCCAATCCGATGGAAGTCAGCTTGTCGGCGATTTCCTGCACGCCGGCATCCGTATCCAAATAATCTTTCAACCAAGAGAGTGTGAATTTCATCGTTTGTTACCTCCCGTCATGCTCAATCCCGCCCCCGTCGAGGGAATATCCAACGGAACGAATCCGTAATGTTTGATCCAGCGTAAATCGGATTCAAAGAACGTCCGCAAATCGGGAATCGCGTATTTCAGCATTGCCAGACGATCCAACCCGATTCCGAACGCAAAGCCCTGATATTCGTCGGGATCAATGGCACAGGCTTTCAACACGTTCGGATGAACCATGCCGCACCCCAGAATTTCCAGCCAGTCGTTACCGGTACCGATTTTCAGTTCTCCGTTGGCGCGGGAGCAACCGATGTCCATTTCGGCGCTCGGTTCCGTGAACGGGAAGAAAGACGGACGGAAGCGAACGGGGACGTCGTCCAGTTCGAAGAACGTTTTGACAAATTCAATCAGGCAGCCTTTCAAATGCGCCATATTCGTCGTTTTATCGACAATCAATCCTTCAACCTGATGGAACATCGGCGCGTGCGTCGCGTCGTAGTCGCAACGGTAGGTACGCCCCGGAACAATGATGCGTACGGGCGGTTTTTGCGCTTCCATCGTGCGGATTTGCACTGCGGATGTCTGCGTTCTGACAATGAAGCGTTCGCCGTTTTCTTCGCCTTTCAAATAGAAAGTGTCCTGCATTTGGCGGGCTGGATGGTTCTTCGGCGTGTTCAAAGCGGTGAAGTTGTGGAAATCGTCTTCAATATCCGGTCCTTCGGCGACTTCAAAGCCCATTTGACCGAAAATGGCGATGACTTCGTCATACGTCTGATAAAGCGGATGAATGCGCCCTTGATGTTCGGGACGGACGGGCAGGGTGATGTCGACGGCTTCCTGTGCCAGACGGGCGTTGATTTCCGATTCTTCCAACGCTTCCTTTTTGGCTTCGATCGCTTCGGCGATGGCATTCTTGATTGCATTGAACTGCTGTCCGGCCGTTTTGCGTTCTTCAGGAGCCATGCTTCCCAGTGTTTTCATTTTTTCCGTAATGATTCCTTTTTTGCCCAGAACCGACACGCGCACTGCGTCCAAGTCGGTCAACGAAGCCGCCTTTTCCACCTGCGCCAGCAGTTCGGTCTGCAAAGTATCCAATTTACTCATACCCGATAATCCTTCCTTATCACACAAAAAGGGCGCGGTGCGCCCTTTTCGTTTTCTTTTTTTCAAGCTTACTTCAGAGCCGTTTTGACTTGTTCGACAACTTTGGCAAAAGCCGCCGGTTGGTTCATCGCCAAATCGGCCAGAATTTTGCGATCCATATCAATACCGGCTTTGTTCAAACCGTTGATGAATTTGGAATAGGTCAAACCGTATTCGCGGACACCGGCGTTGATGCGCTGAATCCACAAAGCGCGGAAGTTGCTTTTTTTCTTGCGGCGGTCACGGTAAGCGTAACGCAGACCTTTTTCGACTTTTTCCAAAGCGATGCGGTACAGCGCGGAATTGCTTTCGCGATAGCCCTTGGCAAGTTTTAAAATCTTTTTATGTTTGAAATGAGCGGTCACACCGCGTTTTACACGAGCCATTTTCTTTCTCCTCAGTTATACGGCATGAAACGATCAATGATTTTGAAATCGCATTCGCGCAACAGAGTCGTTCCGCGAGCTTTGCGTTTCATTTTCGTTCCTTTGGAAATCAAACGGTGACGTTTGCACGCGAAGCCGTGCTTGATACCGCCGGCACCCGTGCGGGCAAAACGCTTTTTGACCGAGCTTTTTGTTTTCAATTTGGGCATTTCCGTCTCCTTTAACAAGTTGTTTAACGGTTCGGCGTTTGCAGGCTGCCCTGAAAAATAGCCCGCGAAACGCGACTCCCTTTTCTTTCAAAGGGCTTTTCTTTATACAGATTATTTATATCGATTGCAAGTTTAAAAAACGAAAACGGTTTTCTTTTTACAGCTTGGCATTTTCATTATATTTCCGATTCATACCGGATGTCGTTAAACCGGTATGGCGGATGAAATGTTCTTTAACCGCGCTTTTATAGAACAAGCCGCCGCCGATTGTTGTCCGGAGATTCGAATATCGGGTTTTATTTTGAAAGAAAAATGCTTTTTATGATCCCATTCCCGCTGCCGCGCCGTCAGCATCCCAACGCATCAAAAGCAATTCTGTTTGTTCCGGTGATAACGGTCTCGAAAACAGATATCCTTGGATGATATCACAATCCAATTCTTTTAAGGTCTCAAAAGCTTTCCGTGTTTCGACGCCTTCCGCTAAAACGGACAAATTCAATGCGTGCGCCATGACAATGGTCGCCCGTACAATCTCCAAATTCTTGCGTTCGTTCAATTCTAAAATGAAAGAGCGGTCTATTTTGAGCTTTTTTAACGGAAAACTGCGCAAAACGCTTAATGATGAATATCCTGTCCCGAAGTCGTCCAAAGCGCACCGGATGTTGTTGTCCAATAACGTTTGAATGATTCTTTGGGCGTTTTCCGGATCATACATAGCCGAACTTTCCGTTAATTCCAATTCCAGCAGATATGGCGGCAGACCGCTGTCATTCAGAGCTTTGTCAACCAAACACAACAACTGTGTTTCATTATGAAACTGACGACCGGAAATGTTTACCGCGACAGGAACGTGGCACAATCCCATGGAATACCACTTTTGATTCCAAGTACATGCCTGCTCTAAAACAGAATCCGTCAGGGCGTCAATCAATCCGTATTCTTCCGCTTCGGAAATAAATTCAAGCGGTGGAATGACGGTCCCACCCTCCGTAATCCATCGAGCCAGTGCTTCCAATCCGACAATTTGTCCCGTTTTAATATCAACTTGCGGTTGTAAAAATGCTTTAATTTCGTTGTTTTCAATCGCTTTTTTCAAATTGCGGCGCATATTCAAATTGACAGCGGCTTTCATGGATAAGTCCGTACTGTATATATGCATAGAGCTGCGTTCTTCCTGATTCCCGCGTTCCAAAGCTAAATCCGAACGGAAAATCAAGTCATCTAAAACTTCGCTGTCCTGCGGACAGAAAGAAACGCCGATGCTGACGCTGAAGTCAAACTCTAAACCATCCACAAAAATGGATTTTTCAAAACTGTTTAGAATGGCTTCCGTTTTCTTTTCAATATCCAGAGTGAATTTCAAATCCGTAATTAAAACGGAAAAATGAAAATCTCCAGTCTGTGCCAGATAATCGTTTTCCGACAAACATTGGCGAATCCTGTTCGCTATTGCGGCCACTGTGTGCGCCTTCACTTTTCGATCCGCTACTGCGTTCAGCTGTCCCAAACTGTCCGGTGAAATCGATAAGACGGCAATTTGTGTCTGAGTTACTTTCGCCTGTTCAAAAGCCTGAGCAAAGACATCCTTTAAATAAGTGTAATTTTCAACGCCCGTATTGATATCATGATGAGCTAAATAAATCAGTTTGTCTTCGCGTTGACAATATTCCGTCACATCCCGAAACAAACAAATGAAAAGAGAGTCCTTTTGAATAATCTCTATTTCAACAAAAGCTATCGAACCGTCCGTTTCGGGAATCTTCACTTGAACAACGGTTTTTTCTTTCAACGCGGACAGTAATAAATTTTGCCGCAAAATTCCGGAGGCATCCTCCGGTAGCAAAGAAAAAATCGTTTTTTCAAAAACATCATTCGCTGTGCAGCCCAATATCTTTATCAATGCCGGAGAAAAAGACAAAATCCGGCCTTCCCGATCAAAGGCGACCACACCTTCACGCATGTATTCCAAAAGTAAGGAATTAAAGCTGCTTTTCCGTCCTTCAGCGGAAATATCCATCCAAAAACCTTTCCAAACAATATCGCCGTTTTTTTTCTTGTGGGGAAGGGCGGAGCCGGCAAACCACCGCTTTTCACCGGAAGGCAGAATTACGCAAAAACTTTCGTCCGAAGCCTTCATTTCCCGTTCGGATTCTTCAATGGCATGTGCCAGTTTATCCTTATCATCCCAGTGAACTATATCCAAACAACCATCCGTGTCCGTCAAAACATCATCGGGAGATGAAAAATTTAAGAGCTCTCTGTCTTGAGCGGACGGAAATTCATAAGAATATTTTCCTTCAGCTGTTTTTGTCCGGATAAATGCAATAAAAGGAAGACTTTTAATTACGCTCGCATACGGAAAGCTTGTGTTCGAATAGGGCATATGAACCTCTTAAGTAAAAGAATTTGCTATATTTTAGTCTTTACTCTCATGCAGGTCAAGGAAAGAGAAAAGTTTGTGACGCCCCATTTAATTCTGGACAGGAAAAACCCATTTAATTTCGTACAGCTAGACTGTTCTCCGAGCAAGGGGAACAGGCATGAACAGGCATGAACAGCGAAGAGAAGAAGTACAAAAATTTAATGAAACAAGGTTTGAGTATTCGGGCTGCAGCCCGAATACTCAAAATGGCGTCGAGCACCTTGGCATACCGTCTGAAAAAGCTGAAAGAACAAGGGACGCTGACGCACGGAAACACGGGCAAAAGCAACCCCGTCCCGACAAGCAGGAAATACTCCGTATGGCGCAAGAAAAATATCCGGCTTTCGGTATCTCTCATTTATGTGAACTGTTGAAAGAACGGGAGGGAATATCCGTTCC
>JAFYCE010000046.1 GCA_017539865.1 Alphaproteobacteria bacterium | reverse complement strand
TTTTAAGTCGTCAGGCGCTCTCCGTGTTTGCTTGATGTTTTCTCCGGTCGGAAGGGCGCCGTATCCGGCTTTTTCGACGGCGGCGGCGATGTCGGTTGCGGACAAGAGTTTTTCATCATATTCAACCGCCATGTTGTTTTTTAAAAGATTGACTGAAACCGTCTGTACGCCTTTCAATGCGGCAACAGCTTTATCAACGCGGGCGGAACACGCCGCACAGCTCATGCCGGTAATGTCAAACGTCTGTTTTTTCATTTTGCTTTCTTCAGAAAATCAAAGATGGGATTCATTATGGTTTAAGAAGGAGGGAATTTCAAATCTCAAAGGTCCATATACCCTTTTCATTCTTCTGATTATAATGATGCGAGCCAGAAAATTTGAAACATTTTCCAATTTTAAAAAACACCATGAATGATTATGTCGGAAACTTTTTAAATCGATATATTTTAATTGTTTTTTTCCGTTTTTGATTTGAATGGCAAAGTTATGCAAATTGAAATCGTAAAAAAACAGATTGTGATCTAAAAGCAATTTGAAAAAGGAATTCAGTCCCTCTCTTATTTCATCATCCAACTGAATCTCGAAAATCATTTTGGACGGCAAGCCGTCATCATCTATCAGACGGTCGCAAATCATGCCCAAGCCTTTGTTTGTTTCGACCAATTCCTTTTCGCACGGGATGATGTAGTTCCCCAGAACATCTTTGACAACGGAGTAATTTTCATATTCCTTTTGAAAAATAGTCGGATCGGCGTTAGGAAGAAGCACTTTAACGCATTTCGTTTTATCCGCCGGATGCTCATAACATTCCCGAACGGCGCCTTTTCCAAGACTTTTTTCTAAAATCAGCATTTTCCTCCTTTTTTATCCTTTTCGGGGAATAATATACAGAAATGGTTTGAAAGTAATCAAGCTTTTTTATAAAAAACGACCCGCTTGAAAAAGCGGGCCGTTTCCGAGTGGGTGCGGGAGTGGGATTTGAACCTCACGACCTTCAGGTTATGAGCCTGACGAGCTACCGGACTGCTCCATCCCGCGATAACAGATGAAGTATATAACACCTAAAAAAATGAAAGGCAACCCTTTTATCGTCCTTTTTTTATTTTTCTTTTTTCCGTCCGTTCCTGCGCGATGACGGTTTCAAACAGGCGTGTTTCCGAGGCGACGACACCCGATAATCCGAGCAGTCCGATCAAGTTCGGAATGGCCATCAGTCCGTTGAACACATCCGAAATGTTCCATACCATTTCCAGATTGGCGGCAACGGCTCCCAGCATGGCCGTCAAAATAAAAACCACTCTGTAAGGGAAAATGCTTTTTTTGCCGAACAGATAATAAATGCAGCGTTCACCGTAATACGACCAGCCGAGGATGGTGGAAAAAGCGAAAAACAACAGGCTGAGGGCGACAACATATGAACCGAGCGATCCCAACAATGTCGAAAAACTGTGCGCCGTTAAAACAGCGCCGTTTTTATCGCCGCTTAAATCGCCGCCGATGATCAAAACCAGTCCCGTCATCGAGCAGATGACAATCGTATCCAGAAAAACTTGTGTCATTGACACCAAAGCCTGCCGTCCGGGGTAATCGCTTTTAGCCGCCGCCGCCGCGATCGGAGCGGAACCCAAGCCGGCTTCGTTCGAAAAAACGCCGCGCGCCACGCCGTAGCGGATGGCAACGCCGACGATGCCGCCGGAAAAAGCCTGAGCCGAAAAAGCGGAATCAAAAATCAACGAAAAAGCGGCGGGGATTTCTGAAAAATGAGTGCCGAGGGCGTACAAGCAAAACAAAATGTAAAAGATCATCATGAACGGCACAAAGAAAGCGACTGCTCTGCCGATGGATTTGATGCCGCCCAAAATGACCATGGCCGCCAGTATCCCGATGACCAGAGCGGTTGCAAAGGGCGGTATGTGAAAAGCGTTCTGCATGGCTGCGGCAATGGAATTCGTTTGGACGCCGCTGCCGATGCCGAATGAGGCGAAAACCGCAAAAACGGCAAACATCGTCCCCAACCATTTCTGCTTTAATCCGTTTTCCAGATAATACATAGGGCCGCCGGCCATTTGCCCGTTTTCATCAATAATGCGGTATTTGACCGCCAAAAGGGCTTCAGAATATTTGGTCGCCATGCCGAATAAAGCCGACAGCCACATCCAGACCAAGGCTCCGGGGCCGCCTAAAACAACGGCGGTCGCGACGCCGACGATGTTTCCCGTACCGACGGTTGCCGCCAAAGCCGTCATCAAAGCTTGAAAATGGGAAATATCCCCCTGAGACGTATTGTCCTGTTTTCCGAAAAAAACCAATTTCAGCGCATACGGCAATTTTCTGAATTGAATCGCGCCGACGCGTACGGTTAAAAAAACACCCGTTCCCATCAGTAAGAACAGGACGGGCAATCCCCAAACAAAATTTGAAACAGAATTGGTTATGTTCGCTATCATCGCTTTTATCTTTGTTCTAGAATTTTATTTTGTTTTACAAAAAACCGTAAAACTTTTCCGATATTACAATCGAAAGATTAAAACAAAGATAAAACGCAAAGAAAAAGGGGAGAGGTCAAAGCCTTTCCCCTTTGCGGATTTTATTCCTCTTCAACCGGTTCGTCGCCGATCATCTTTTGTGACAACAATCCGGCTTTGGCGCGAATTTGTTGTTCGATTTCGTTGGCTACGTCCGGATTTTCGCGCAGGAAAGTGCGCGCGTTTTCGCGGCCCTGCCAACGTTCGCTCTTGTAGGATATCCAAGCGCCCGATTTTTCGATAAGGCCGGCTTTGATGCCCAAATCAATCAGTTCGCCGGTTTTGGAAATGCCTTCGCCGTAGATGATATCGAATTCGACCGTTCTGAACGGAGGCGCGACTTTGTTTTTAACGATTTTGACCGTTGTGTTGTTTCCGATGGTTTCATCCTTGTCTTTAATCTGTGCGCCGCGGCGGATTTCGATACGGACGGACGCATAGAACTTCAACGCGTTGCCGCCCGTCGTCGTTTCGGGATTGCCGAACATGACGCCGATTTTCATACGCAACTGGTTGATGAAGATGATTAATGTATTCGACCGTGCGACGGAAGCTGTCAGTTTCCGTAAAGCCTGTGACATCAAACGCGCCTGCAAACCGACATGGGAATCACCCATTTCGCCTTCCAGTTCGGCCTTGGGAACCAATGCCGCGACCGAATCGACGACCAACACGTCGATCGCGCCGGAACGTACCAGCGTGTCGGCGATTTCCAACGCCTGTTCGCCCGTATCCGGTTGGGAAATCAGCAGATTGTCGATATCGACGCCCAGTTTTTTCGCATAAATCGGATCCAGTGCGTGTTCCGCGTCGATATAAGCGCATTTTCCGCCGTTTTTCTGCGCCTGAGCGACAACGTGCTGCGCCAGTGTCGTTTTGCCGGAACTTTCGGGGCCGTACACTTCGACAATTCTGCCGCGCGGCAGACCGCCGATTCCCAGTGCTATATCCAATCCGAGAGAGCCTGTCGAAATCGCCGGTATTTCAACGGCGTTTTCGCTTTGTCCCAAGCGCATGATAGACCCTTTTCCGAAGGCGCGCTCGATTTGGGTCAGAGCGGCCGCTAAAGCTTTTTCTTTATCCATAGTATCTTTATCCACCAAGTGTAAAACGGTTTGATCCATAATTGATGCCTCTTTTATCCCATAAAAAAACGTCAAGAGCAACTATGTAAAATGTACCACATTTGTTCTTTATTTCAAGAAAAAAGAACAAAAGAGAAACATTTTTTTGTTTTTTGAAGGTTTTTAAAGGCCTTGAGCGATTAAACGGGGATTTTTCAGCCCGTCTTTCCGGTAATGCAACGGCTTGCCCGTTTTTGCGGTCAAAACCGCTCCGCCCGCTGCGGTCAGAACAGCCTGCGCCGCCGCCGTATCCCATTCTTTTGTCAGATGGGTGCAGGGGTAGAAATCGGCTTTGCCTGCGGCTATGGCGCAAAACTTTAAAGAACTGCCGTAAGATTTGTATCCGGCGACTTTGCGTTGTCCCACCATTTCCCGCGCCGCTTTTTCGTCACAATGGAAGCGGCTGGTCAAGACGGTCATGCCTTCCGGCGGAATGGCGCGGACTTTCAATTTTGTTTCCGTTCCGCCTTTTAGAAGAAATGATTCCGTTTCGGAAGCCGTGTAATACAGCTCGTCCAACGCCGGCGCATAAACGACGCCGAAGACGGATTTGTTTCCGTCTATCAATCCGATGTTGACCGTGAATTCGTCGTTTTTATGCACAAAGTCCGCCGTGCCGTCAATCGGATCCACCAGCCAGAAATATCGTTTTGAAAGGTCGGATGTCGCGCCGGCCGCCGTATGTTCCTCGCCAACGACCGGAATGTCCGGAGTTAATTCGGTCAGCGCGTCGAAAATGATTTTTTCCGCTGTCAGATCGGCATCCGTGACCGGCGACAAATCTTCTTTTTCATAAACGGCGAAATCCTGCCGGTAAATTTCCATCGCCGCCTGTCCGGCTTGAACGGCCAGAGAAACAAGCTCTTCAGGTTTAAAGGGATATTCTGTCATTTCTTTCCCATGATCTCTTTCACTTTTTCGCACAGTTCGCGCAGCGTGAACGGTTTCGCCAAGAAATAAAAATCGGGCATTTCCTTGATTTCGCCGCGCGCCGCTTCTTCCGAAAAACCGGAGATCAGAAGAATTTTACTGTAAATCCCTTTCTGCCGCACGGTGGAAGCCAAAGTCACCCCGTCCATTCCGGGCATGATCATGTCGGTAATCAACAGGTCGAAAACCGTTCCGTTTTCAATTTTTTCCAAAGCTTCTTCGGCGCAGGTGCAATCGGTGATCGTATATCCTTTTGCACTTAGGGCTTTTCGGGTGACGGCACGCACGCCGTCTTCGTCTTCCACCAGCAGAATCGTGCCGGAGCCGCTTAAATCATTGGAAGGCAATAAAGGCGGCGGCAGGGACGGACTGTCCTGAGCAAAAGAAAATTGCAGCTGATCTCCGGTCTTCGGCGTGTTGGGTTTTACGCGGACGACCTGCGAAACCGCTTGGGCGTTATACGTTGCCGGCAAGGCGTTTTGTTCGGCTTCTTCCGTCAAACGGCGGACGTCTTCCGGAGAATGACGCGGCAGATACAGACTGAAGGTCGTTCCGACATTGACCGTGCTCTTTACGTTGATATAGCCGCCCGACTGTCGGATGTTGCCGTAGACCATCGCCAGCCCCAATCCGGTTCCGGAGTCGACACCTCCGGATTTCGTCGTAAAAAACGGTTCAAAGATTCTTTGCAGATTTTCTTCGCTGATGCCGCAGCCCGTATCCGCAACGTCTATTACAACGTATTCCCCCGGCGTGACCTCTTCGGGACCGATATACTGGCCGGCCGGAAATTTCTGTCGTCTGGTCGAAATGGTGAAAGTGCCGCCGTCCGGCATCGCGTCGCGCGCATTGACCGCCAGATTGACGAAGACCTGATCGAATTGCGTTTTATCCACGCGAATAAAGCCCAAATTCCGTCCGTTTTCGATTTGGACGGTGATTTTCGTTCCCAATAGCCGTTTCAGCATATGATGCAATTCGGCAAAGACGTCCGTCACATCCAGATATTTCGGCCGCAAAGGCTGTTTGCGCGAATACGATAAAAGCTGACCGACCAGACTGGCGGCGCGCGTTGCGCTGTAATGGATGTTCATCAATTCGGTAAAATCAGGGTCGGAAGCGGGGTGGGTCTGCAAAAGCAGATCCGTCGAGCCGATGATCGCCGTCAACAGGTTGTTGAAGTCATGTGCGATTCCGCCCGCCAGCTGGCCGATGGCCTGCATTTTTTGAGCTTGGGAAAACTGCAGAGCCAGCGTCCGGCGCTCCGTGTTGTCGATAAAGTGCGCGATAAAGCCGAATACGTCGGATTTTCCGTCCTCGTCTTCTTCCGTCATCGGTGTGACGTAAATGGCGGCAAACTTTTCCTGCTCCGTTTTTAACCGGACTTCGGCGTGAACGCGGGACAGCTTGGCCATCATCACTTTGGCCATCTTGTCTTTCAATTCCGCCCAGTCGTCGGCATCGATGCAATCGTCCAGCGATGTTCCCACCATTTCTTCGCGTTTACGTGAAAACATTTGGAAGAAAGTCGAATTGCCTTCCGTAATGACGTTTTCCTTGTCTAAAAAGACAATTCCGACGGGAGCTTCGGCAAACAAACGCGAAAAGCCCAATTCGGCTTCTTTTGCCGCGCCTTCGTGTTCATGACGCGCGGTGACTTCGCGGACGACCGAAGCGCGCAGCATTGTTTCACCGTTTTCGTCATAAACGGCATGACTGACGAATGCGGTGAAAAAATTGCCGGCCTGCGTTCGGAAAGTCAATTCTCCGTGCCAGAAACCGTCCAGTTCCGGCACATGCGTTCCAATCAGCAGATCGAACAGCTTTTTCCCTTTCAGTTCGCGCTGGTTCGTATACCCCAGCCAGTCGCAGAAACGTTGGTTGACGAAATGGATGACGCCGCCGGAATCGATTTGGTACAATCCGATCGGCAGGACGTCTAAAAATTCTGCCAATTCCTGCGTTTCCTGACGCGTTACGGCTTCCAGCGCCCGATCGGCGGTAATGTCGCGGACGCGCCACAGCGTCCCGATGGAAAGCTGCTTGATGGAAATGAAATACCATTCCCAGAAATCGTTGTCGCCGGTCAACGGCCGCATCAACAGTTCGACGGAAGTTTCCGCTTTGTTTTTGACCGCCGCTTCCAGTTTGGCCAGAGCCAGACGGTTGGCTTCTTCATCCAAAACGCGATCCAAAACCGATTGAAGTAAGGAAGTCGTTTTAAAAAAATTCTTTCCCGCCGCATTGATATAGACCGGCGATCCGTCCGGAGAAACCAGCGCCAACGCGTCCGTTTCGCTGTCCATCAGCGCTTTGACCGTATCCCAATCGCGGATAAAGCTGCCGAATCCCGAAGCCGTTGCCAATTTTCTGAAAAATGAATGCGCCATTTAGTCTTCCTCTTTTTGCGGCAGGGCTTTTCCCTTGAGCTGGTAAACGTATTTGATGACTTCCGCTACAGCGGCATAATGCTCCGTCGGAATGGGAGAGTCAATTTCCACGGAAGCGTACAAGGCTCTGGCCAAAGGCGGATTTTCGACAATCGGCACATCGTTGGCAGCGGCAATTTCTTTGATTTTCAAAGCGATGAAGTCCTGTCCTTTGGCAACGACGATCGGCGCTTCCATGCCTTCTTCCGGTTCGTAACGCAATGCGACGGCGAAATGTGTCGGGTTGGTCACGACAACGGACGATTTCGGTACGTTCGCCATCATGCGTTTGCGTACCCGTTCCATGCGAATGGAACGCAAGCGCATTTTGATTTGCGGGTCGCCTTCCATTTGTTTGTATTCGTCTTTGACTTCCTGTTTGGTCATGCGCTGACGTTTCAAATAGGAAAATTTCTGGTAGAAGTAGTCGGCGAAAGCGATGACAAAAATAATCATCACCATTGTCAGCAGAACCAATAAAAGCAGCGTGTAAAGCGAATTTAAAATCGCCGCTACGTCAAAAGCGGAAGCGCTTAAAATTTCAAGAATCCTCGGCTTGACAATCAGCCAGCCCGCATAACCGACGGCTAAAATTTTAAAGATGCCTTTGATCATGTCGACGATTTTGGCTTTGGTGATGAATTCTTTGGCGTTCGCGAACAAATTGACGCGTTCCCACTTGATCGACATACGTTTCGGGGCATACAGAAAACCGATCTGTACCAAAGCGGACGCTATCGCCAGAAACAAAAACAAACCCAACGGCAACGATAAGACCAAAAGCATATCCAGCGATGTTTCCCGCAGCAGATCCCGAAGCCCCAAGGGATCGACGGGCAGTTCCTGCGGACGTTCAATGAATTTCAAAGAAATCGCCGTTGTCTTTTTCATGACATAAGGCGTCATTCCCCACAGCATCATCAGGGCGGCAAAGAGCATAAACCAGCTTTTGACTTCCTGCGATAAAGGAACGTTTCCTTCTTCGCGGGCGCGTTCCAATTTTCGTTCGGAAGCCTCTTCGGTCTTCGATGCTTCGTCCTGTTCGTCTGCCATTTCACCCTACAAAGCAAAGTGGAGGAGCATATTCCTGAGGAAATCCATAAACCACCACAATATCACCGACAACGACACCATCATCAGTGCCAATCCCAAATAAACCTGCAAAGGCATGACGATGAAAATGATGTTTAACTGCGGCATCAATCGCGACATCACGCCCATGGAGGAGTATAGCAGAATAATCATGATGATGAAAGGCGAACTGATTTGAAATCCGTAAGTGAATGCCGCACTCAACGCTTTTGCCAGAGCTTGCATCATATCGCCGGTCAGCAGGTTTTTCCCTACAGGAAAGACGTTATAGCTGGCTAAAACGGAACTCAGCAGAATTTGATACAAGTCCGTCGAAACGATCAGCAATAAGGAGCAAAGCGTCAGAAAACCGGTCAAAACGGTGGATTGAACATTTGTTTGCGGATCAAACAGTGTCGCATTCGAAAAGCTGGTCGCCATGGACGCGTTGACACCGACCAGATCGATGGCTGTCATCAGAAAAAACGGAAAAAGCCCCAAAAAAAGACCGACCGTGATTTCAATCAATAAAAAGCGGAACAGTTCCGGCACGTTTTCGGGCGGCGGAGGCAACTGTCCGCTTAAGACCGGCGTCAGCATCACGGCCAGAGCCAGCGCAAAAATCAACCGGATGCGGGACGGAATGTAAACGGAGGCGTAAAAAGGCATGAACAAAAACGCGCCGCCAAGGCGCGCAAAAACAAACAGGAAATGATAAAGCTCCAAAGACAGCAGCTTTTCCCAATTCATGCTATGTCCCCAAACCGATTATTTTGTCGAACAAACCGTTTGCAAACGTTCTGAGCTGTTCAATCATAAACGGCAATAAAAAAATCAACGCCAGAAAAACCAACAGGATTTTCGGTACGAAAACCAGCGTCATTTCTTGGATTTGAGTCAAAGTTTGGAACAGACTGATCAGCAGACCGACGATCATCGCAATCAAAAGCAACGGGCCGACAACCAACAATAATGTGTAAATTGCATCTTTACCGACTTCAACAACCATTACCTCCGTCATAACGCTGTCTTTCCTTTAAATCGGCATTTGCATGATTTCCTGATAGGCGGAAACGACCTTGTCGCGGACGGCGACGACCGTTTGCAAGGCGACTTCGGCGTTGGACACGGCCATGACGACATCCTGCATGTCTGCCGTTCCTTTGATGGCTTTCATGCTCATCACTTCAGCCTGTTTGTTGTCTTCTTCCATCTTTATCGCCGCCGACTTCAGCAAAGAGGAAAATGTTCCTTCCGCAGACGGCTGCGTTTCCTGTTCGGACGGAATCACCTGTCTGGCTGCGGCGGCCTGATAAGCGGAAAGAGCTTGGGAAACTTCATTGACCATGGCTGTCGTCCTTTATGTTTTAGCGAATCAAGTCCAACGTTTTCGTCATCATGTCTTTGGATACGGAGATTACATTCAGATTCGCTTCGTATGTTCTTTGCGCTTCTTTCATATCCATCGTTTCAATCAACGGATTGACGTTCGGCAGCAGGACATATCCGTCCGCGCCGGCGGCGACATGAGTGGGGTCGTATTTGCGTTCCAAGGGACTCCTGTCGCGGGAAACGCGCCCGATTTTGACCAGTTCCGCGCCGGTCGTTCGATCCAGTTCGTTGCGGAATGTCACCGTTTTGCGCCGGTAGGGCAGTCCGCCGGGGGTCTTCGCCAGCGAATCGGCGTTGGCCAGGTTTTCGGAAATGACGCGCAGTCGCTGCGCTTGAGCCTTCATACCGGAGGAGGCGATTGTTTTACTGAGTGTTAAATCATCCATTTACGTTCTCCTTCTCCGTTTATTTCAAACCCAACGCCGTTCCCAAAAGGGAGGCGTTTTTCTTGAATAAAGCCGCGACTTGTTCGTGTTGCGCGCGCGTTTCGTCGACTTTAGCCATTTGTTCTTCCAGAATGACGCCGTTTTTATCAATGCTTGTTTCAAACGGACGGCGGGTCGTTCTGACGCGCGCTTTGCCTTCGGGCAGCGGCGAAAGGTGATTTTCATTCGTTTTTACGATTTGCGTTTCGGCGGAAGTACGCGTCCTGTGTGCCGGATTCGTGCGCATCATCGGGACATGTTTGCTTTCTCCGACAAATTCTTTGAATGTCAGCGGCTTTACGTCGGACGGCATAAAATCCGGCGTGTCCGCGTTTGCGATATTGTGAGCCAGAACGGACTGCCTTTGCGCCAGCCAGCGCATTTTTTCCTCGCTCATTCGATATAGCGTCAAGTTTTGTAAATCCATTTATGACTCCCTTGTGATTTTGATTGTGCGTTTATTTCTTTAAAAAAACGTGAATATCATCACACGGATATGTAATGCAAAAATCGTGCCGTTTTTTTAATATTTTCTTTTTGCAAAACCCGTCCCTTCGTTCTATGCCTGAACATGAATGCTGTTAAAAAAGGAGCTTTTTATGCATGCGCTTGTTCCCGTTTTTTTGTTGATCTGTTCAAATGTTTTTATGACGTTTGCGTGGTATGGCCATCTGAAATTTAAATCGACCGCTTTGTGGACGGTCGTTCTGGTCAGTTGGGGAATCGCTTTTTTCGAATACTGTTTGCAGGTTCCGGCGAACAGAATCGGACATGAATACTATTCCGCCGCGCAGCTGAAAGGGTTGCAGGAAATCATCACGCTTTCCGTTTTCGCCGTTTTTTCGATTTTCTATTTAGGGGAAAGTTTGCGCTGGAATCATATAGCCGGTTTTGTTTTGCTGGTTGTTGCCGGTGCGTTGATTTTTAAAAAATAAACTTTTAATCCGTAGCCAAAGACGACTTTTTCCGTTATGATAAGCTGGTTTTTAGTTTTTTACGGAGCGTTTAGAAATGGAAGTTTTCGTCGTCTTTTTGATAGTTCTCGCTTTTTTTGCCATTTCAGCCGGTGTCAAAACCGTTCCGCAGGGAATGGAATACACGGTTGAACGGTTCGGCCGGTATACGCATACGTTAAAACCGGGGTTGAATCTGATTATTCCGTTTGTCGATTCCATCGGCGCAAAAGTCAATATGATGGAGCAGGTTCTGGACGTTCCGTCTCAGGAAGTCATTACCAAAGACAACGCGATGGTCACGGTCGACGGCGTTGTCTTTTTTCAGGTGCTGGAAGCCAAAAACGCCGTTTACGAAGTCCGTCAGCTGCAAGTCGCCATTTTAAATCTGGTTATGACGAACATCCGTACGGTGATGGGATCCATGGATTTGGACGAACTGTTGAGCCAACGCGATGTTATCAATCACCGTTTGCTGGAAGTCGTTGATAAAGCGACGGAACCTTGGGGCGTTAAAGTGACCCGTATTGAAATCAAAGATATTACGCCGCCGCGCGATCTGGTGGACGCCATGGCGCGCCAGATGAAAGCCGAACGCGACAAGCGCGCCCAAATTCTGGAAGCGGAAGGTTTGCGTCAGGCGCAGATCTTGCGTGCCGAAGGGGAGAAACAGTCCGCCGTCCTGCAGGCGGAAGGCCGCAAGGAAGCCGCTTACCGCGACGCCGAAGCCCGCGAACGTCAGGCCGAAGCCGAAGCCAAAGCGACGGCGTATGTTTCCGAAGCGATCGGCAAAGGCAACATTAACGCAATCAACTATTTTCTCGGTCAGAAATATCTGGACGCTTTGAAAGAAATCGGTACGGCCGACAATTCCAAAATGGTTATGCTGCCGATGGAAGCGACCAATATTCTGGGAGCGATCGCCGGTATCGGTGAAATTGCCAAAGAAAGTCTGGCCAAAAGAAAATCCAACGGATAAGGAGCAAAGCTGATGATGGCCGTAGCGGATTATTGGTGGTGGCTGTCAGCCGGTGCCGTGCTGATGGTTTTGGAAATCGTTACCCCCGGCATATTTTTTATGTGGATCGGCATTGGGGCTTTTATTACGGGCGCGATCGCCGCGGCTTTTCCGTCGGCGGCTCCGTCCGTGCTCGGCTTTGTTTTTGCCGTTCTTAGCGTCATTTCCGTATTCGTCGGCAAAAAAATCATGGCTAAAAAAGCGGATGAGCCGGATTCCGGTCTGAATAACAGGATGGCACAGTACATCGGTCAGGTCTATCAGGTTTATGAGCCGATTGTGGACGGTCGCGGCAAAATATCGGTCGGCGATACGCTCTGGCTGGCATCGGCAAAAACGGATATCGCCGTCGGTACCGCCGTTAAGGTGACAGGAATTCGCGGTGCCATGCTTGAAGTCGAGCCGGTGAATGGCAACTGAATTCTTATGTTCGTTTAAAGCAAGAATGACCGCTTGTTTTGCGGCGGTCGTTCTTATTTTCGTTCTGGCTCCTTTGTTGTTTTCATCGACAGCCGCGCCGTACTGGTTTCATGACCGCTTTTTCAATACACTGCAGATAGCGATCAATTTCCGTGAAAAGGGATTTCCGACCTTTGACGGAGTAACGTTGACAAATGATTTTTCTTTGATATGGGGAATGCTGTTATGCGGTTTGTCCGCCGTGATTTCTCCGGAAACGGCGGTGTTTTTTTTGCTCGTCCGTTTGTTGTTGGGGGCGGTTTTAGGCGTATCGTTATGGCTTTTTGATAAACTGGCGGATGCGCTTGGTTTTCCGTTTGAAAAAGAAGTCCGTTTTTTAACGTATTCCTTTTTAACCGCTTTGTTTCTTTATGTCGCTTCGACCGGTTCGGATGCCGTTTGGGCGATTCCCTGTATTTTGCTGAATTCTTTATGCCTGTTGAAAGCTTTGCGAAATCCGTCTTTAAAATCGGGGCTTGCCGCCGGTTTGACGGTTTCTTTATGTGCGTTCGCCCGATTTGACGGCGCGGCTTTCTTTGCAGCGGTTTTATTGGTGTTTTATTTCCAATTTAACGATAAATATCCGGTGTCTAAAAAACAGGCGTTGATTCTGTTCGCCGGTATTGTCGCCGGTTTGATACCGCTGATGGTTTACGCGGATATCTGGCAGACGAAATTCGGTTCGCCCGTTCCGGCGGAATTGCTGCGGTGGGGAAAAGCTCAGGATACGGCTCCTTGGCGTCTTTTATCCATAGTGTTTTTTGAACCTGTCCGATATGCGTTTCTTATTCCTCAATCCATAGCTTTGATTACTTTTCCCGTCGCGCTTTTATTGCTGGTCGCATATGTTTCTTTTCCTTGGCAGGGGCAGCCGCAAAAGCCGGAAGATACGATTTTTTATGCATTGATATGGTATCCGATCATTTATTTGGGCGTATTGGCGACGGTGACATTTCTTACGTTGCCGGATTATGCTTTTTATCCTTTTACTGTCGGGGCTCCGTTCGCCTTGCTGTTCGCCGCCGGAAAAATCAATGCACAAATTTCGGAAAAAGAAAAGAAACAGGCTCGTCGCGCATGGGTGATTTTGGGCGGATTGTTGATATTGCTTTCTTTAGGGCGTGTCGTGAAGCCTCAATCGGCCGTTTATTCACGTGTCGTTCAGGAGGTCGCCGGCTTTTCCGGCAATCATTCGGGGCGTTATGCAATGGGCGTCGGAGCGGGTATCACGTCTTTTATGGCAAAAACGGAAATCGTCCGGCTTGACGGTGCCGCGGAAGATTTGACGCTGCTGAAAATGATTGAAGCGCAGGAACCGTTGGATAAAGCATTCAAACGTTTCGGTGTCAATTACTATATCGCCGTTAATATTGAAAAAGGAAAAGACTGCTATTCCGCGCGCGAACCGGTTCAAAACCGTTTCGGCGGTTCAAACAAGGGGATGTCGGATTGGCTGTGTGCAAAACCGGTTTTTGAAAAAAAAGCGACGCCGGATATTAAAATTGCGATATTCGCCATAGACGTCTCCGGAAAGGCGATTTCCGATGAAAAAGAATCCGCCGATATGTTACAGTTTTAAGATGTTGACAAAATTTTCCCAAAAAAATATGCTTTCTTTAAAGTATTCTTATTAGACGGGGAGTCGGAATATGTCGTTTCTTTCTAAAATTTTTAACAGGGATTCCAAAAACCGGAAACAGCCTGAAAAAGAGCCGGCCAAAGAAGCGCCGAAGCCCAGAACGCGGCAGGATATGGAAGACAAGCTTTCCGTTCAATATTTGGATTATTTACAGGTATGTACTGTCCGGAAACAGCGCTCGGCGACGGCGGAGGAAAAAAAACTGCTGCATGAGATGCTGGACGTGATTGCTTCCGTTCCCGAAGGGCGGAAAATATTGGAACAGACGGTAAAAAGCGGGTATAGCTTCACATTCGAAACTTTTTCCGGAAAAACGGACGGCTGTATGTTCGCCGATGAAAAATTGATTACGCTCAATCTGCGCGGCCACTCCAGTGTCGCCGGTTTGGCAACATCCGCCTTTCATGAAATGGTTCATGTCGTTCAGAATGAAAGAACCGGCAGGATGCACGGCGTCAACGCCGTCAAATTCAACATGGCGGATCAATTCAAATTCTGGCGCGCCTCCGAGGCGGCCGCCTGCACCGAAGCGTCCAAGTTCACCTATCAGATCAAAGACAGGTATCCCGAAGCCGAAAAGCAGATGGAAAGATATCCGTTCTACAAAACTTTTGTAGAGGAAATGGAAAAGTCGGGTGATATGACAAAAGCCGGCAATGCGGCTTTTAAATCATGGTACGGCTTTAAATATTATCAGACGGCGTATGAAAAAAATCATATTGCAAACAGCACTTACTTTTTAAAGTGCAGTTATCGCAAAGGCGATAAGGATGCGCTGAAATCTTCCATATCGTCCGAAGACATTTTAAACGCAAGCTTTGTTTCCGACGATATCCGTCAAAGCATTTCCGCGGAATATCTTGATTCAAAAGAAGCTTTTTCCATTTCAAAAGAAGGTATGGAAAAAATTGATGCGGTCGTAAAACAGTACGGTGTGAAAAGCAATGCGAACGACCGGTCGATTCATAATATGTATTCGTATGAAACGGGGGAAAAGTACGTTTCCGCCGAAAAACCGAAAGAGGCCGCTGCCGCTCTCGTCCGTATGAAGGCTCCGGTACGGATCGATAAAAAACGGATGGCAATCCTTCAATCAAAGAAAATGGCACAGCGCTGACATTGTTGAAGTGAAAGGTTCGTCATGTCATTCTTTTCCGATTTATTTAAAAGCAAAAAACAGGAAACGGTCAGAACGCGTCAGGATATGGAAAATTCTTTGACCGTTATTGAAGGGGAGGAACGTCATACAACGACTTCCCGCGGCGTATTGAATCGGATTTTTAAATACGAACGCCCTTCCCGAGAGGAAGAACGGAAAACGTTGAGAAAGGTCTTTGATTTGATGTCTTCCGTCCCGCAGGGGAAAAAATTGTTGGACGATGTCGCCAAGGCCGGATATGAAATCTTTTTTGAAGCGTTTAAGAGCGATTCTTTCGGCTGTATGTACGGCAACAAGAAAAAAATCGTTCTGTCCACCGCAAAACATGAAAACGTGGCGGGGATGGCCATGTCGCTTCTTCATGAGATGACGCATGCCGTTCAGAACGAACGTTCGGAAATGTTCAGTGACAAACGGGCGCAGTATGTTTTGGCCGACCAGTTCAAATTCTGGCGCGCTTCCGAAGCCGCCGCTTGTGCCGAAGAAGCCAAATTCGCCTATCAAATTAAAGACCGGCATCCGGAAATTGAAAAATTCGCTGAAAAATTTCCGATGTATCCGGCTTTCAAAGCGGAAATGGAAAAATCCGGCGATATGGCCAAAGCCGGCGAAGCCGCGTTTAAAGCTTGGTACGGATTCAAGGAATATCAGGAATCTTATGAAGAAGATCATGTCCATATTTTTTCTTATTCTTTGAAAAGCGACGGCGTCGGAAACAGAGCTAAACTGACGAAATCGTTCCCGTCCGCAGAAGTGTTGCAAAAAGTGTTTATTTCCGACGATATCGGAAAAAATATTTCCGCAGACTATTTGACCTCAAAGGAAGCTTTTTCCGTTTCGGAGGAGGCTGTTCAAAAACTGGATAAGCTTCTCGATTCTTTGGGAAAGAAGGGCAAGGATATGTCCATGCACTCGATGTATTCGGTCGGAACGGAAAAAACATATTCCGAAGTTCATTCTCAATCGGCGGAAAATGCAGCCGCTTCGCATTGCCCGAAATCGTCCGGAAAAACTTCGACGCAAACGGATAAAGTCAAACAGGCGGCGTTTATCCAAGCGCGGGGACGAATGACACAACGGTAAAAAAACACAAATATTTCCGTCCGCCGAGTCATTTTTCAGTGGGCGGATTTTTTTATCCGTATCAAACTTCTTTGTTGAAAACTCTGGAAAGCAGCATATACAGCCGTCCGGCTTCGGATCCCAGCAAGATGCCCATCAATACGTCGGAACGGTCGTTGTCCTGCGCACGCGCCAGAACGCTGTCAAATTCGGCGATATAACGGGAAACATAATCTCTGAATTCGGCGTTTTCCGTAAACATTTCCGTGATTTTCCGGACTTGCTGTTTATCCAGCGCACGGGACAGGTGTCTGATAAATGCGCTTCTGTCGCCGGAATAATAGCGTTTCCACAAATCTTCTTCGACATTCGGCGTGTAAATGCGCGCCATATCCACGCCCAGAGACTGTAACCGCTCCAGAATGAATGACGCTTCCCGCATAAAACGTTCCGTATCGGCTTCCTCTTTCTTTTTATCCAACGCGGCAATGTATTCTTCCGCCGACCGCGAGGCCGTAATCAGAGATTGGACTTGTCTGTTGAAAGCGCCGCCCAGTTTTAGCGACTGAGCCGATATCTTTTCGCCGGATTCCTGAATTTCCTTGGCATTTTCCCTCATGACGTTCAGTAGATCCTGCAACCGTTTCAACGCATCGTCCGCCGCAATCGAGAGCAAATCGGACTGGTCGACGAACTGTTCGCCGGACTTGCGTACTTCGACCGCAATGCGTTCGGAGTTACCCGCCACTTCGCTGATCATGGAACGCAGACGCTGACCCGCCAAATCGATCTGAATGACGCTTTTATTCGACATTTCTTCAAATTCTTTTCCGATTTGCATGATGACTTCGTTCAGACCTTTAACGCGAGCGCTTGCGTCTTCCGCCGTTTTATTGAAGTCGCCGGCCCGTTCGCGCATAACGACGCTGAGGGCTTTCACCGCTTTTTGCGCGTCTTCGGAGATACGGGTCAGCTGATGCGATTGGACAAGGAAAGATTCTCCGGTCGTTTCCAGCTGTTCCCGAGCGACTTCTCCGGCGGCTTCCACCATATTGGCTTGGGCGGAAAATTCACTGCCGGCCGTTGTCAGTCCGTTGATGACCTGCTCGGTCATTGCTGCCAGCAACTGGGCTTTTTCCTCCAAGAATTGAGCGGCCGTTTGCGACCGGTTCAAGCTGTCTTCCGCTGTTTTGGAGGCCTCTTCATTGCGGCGGCGCAGGTTTTCGCCCATCGCGTCCAGTTCGAATCCGATACGGGAAGACGCCGTCAGCAACTCGTTCGTGTTCTGACGGACGGCTTCATTGATTCCGCGGATGTGCGTCATCACGTTTTCCGCCGCTTCTTTCAAGTAGTTGATTTGATTGCTTAAAGAGGCTTCGCCCATGCGGGATTGTGTTGCTACGACGTTGGCGACATCGCCCAAATCAATGATATGGCGCTGCATGGAATCGCGGATGATAACGGCTTGTTGTGTCGATTTTGCGGATTGCTTTTGCAGACTGTCGGTTTGTTCTTCCAGTTCGTCCCGCAACGAGGCAATGCGTTGCGTTAACTCATCTGCGGCGGCTTTGAATTCGGTCTGCTTGTTTTCCAATACGACCAAAGACTTTAAATTGTTTTCGCAGGCTTGTTGAGTTGATTCCGACAATTTTTGGGTCGCTTCAGCTACGGACGATCCGATTTCGGATATTTTTTCTTTGGTGCTGTCGCTCAGAGCCGTCAGGTTTTCCGTCTGGCGCGTTAAAGCGGTTCCGACCGTTTCCAACTGTGAAAGGGTCATTTCGGACGCGTTTGCCAATTCTTTGGTTTGGACGCTCAAGCCTTCTTCAATCAGGTGGATTCTGGAAACCAGACGTTCCAGATCCTTGTCCGCCTGTTCGGACTGTTCACGCAGCATTGTCGCCACTTGCGAACTTTGTTCGACCAGCTTGCCGGAAACATCGTTCAACGTCGTATTCTGACGGTTGAACAGCGTTTCCATTTTTTCGGAATGTTCGGACAATTTGGCCGTCGCTTCCTGTGTGCTGTCGATCAGCGTATAAGCATCTTCCGTGATTTTTCTGAATTGTTCGTCGATTTGGGAAACGGCTTTTTCCGAACGGGACTGAATCAAATCGGCGGAAATGTTCATTTGAGTCGTTTGCTTTGTGATTTCCGCCCCGATTTCTTCGGTATATGTCGTCATCCGCTCCGCCGAAGCGTCCAAAAGGGCTTTATGGCGTTCCAGCTCTTCACGTAAGGCATTGTTTGCAATGACGGTTTTCTGTGAAGACGAATCCAACGCGTTGATTTTATTGGCAAGACCGGCGTCTATTTCGCTGATTTGATCCGTTACTTTGCCGGCCTGCGTCAATGTGTCTTCCAGCAACTGCGTTAAACGAGAAATCGTTTCCGCCGCGCGCGTATCCAACAAATCGGCGATATCGGTCAAATCCGTCGACTGTTCTTTCAGATTCGCTTTGGTTTCTTCCAGTTTGGCGGCGGCGTTGGAAATATATTTCTGCTGTTGAGCCAAAGACGTTTCCGTCACGATCGCCTGCGAAACAAGCGCACTGGTCAGATCCGACAATTCTTCGCTTTGTTTGGTCAGTTTTTGACCGACGGTTTCCGATTTTTCTTCGGTTGACGCAATACTGTCCCCGAATTCGGCAATTCCCGTCCGGATGTTTTCCTGAATCGACGTCAAACGGACATCGGCATCATCCAAAGCGCCGGTCAGTTGCTGCGCATGGTTTTGCAAAGCTTCCGAAACGATTTCCGCTCTGGCTTTCAGTTGCGAAACAGCTTCGGTCAATCGGGAGGCGCGGCTTTCAATATCGCTGTCGACCGACAGGATTTCAGAACGCGTCTGCTGGCCGAGGGTGGTAATTTGCTCTGCTTTTCCGTTCAGGGAATCGGATACGGCCGATATCTGTTCAACGGCGTTGGCCGCTGCCGAGTTGATTTCACTGATATAAGTGTCCAGCGTCATTTCGATGGTTTTGAAACGCGTGATGATTTTTTCAGCTTCCTGATCCAAAAGGGTGTTTTGTTCTTTGAATGTCGTTTGAAGCTTGCCGGACGTTTGCAATAATTGCTCGTCTTTTTCCGAAATGGACGTTTGCTGTTTGTCGTAAAGGTCTTTCAGTTTTGCGATGCGTTCCTCCAGTCCGGCGGCCATTTTTTCAACGTTTGTTTGCGCCGTTTGCGCCGCATCGTCCAACAAATCCGTCTGCGCTTTCAAATCGGAAAGAAGAGATGTCATCTTGTTTCCAATCGTTTCGCCGGATTCGGAAATCGTTTCCGTGTGGTTTTGCAGCTCTTCCTTGACGCGTGCCGCCTGCGCGCTGATTGTATCGAAAATATTCGAGCCGGCTTCGACAATCAAAGCGGTTTGACGGTTTAATTCCGCTGTTGCCGCCGCTGTTTGACGGGTCAAAATTTCGCGCGCGTTTTCAGACGAATTTTGCAATAAAATTTGCTGTTCCCGAATTTCGGAAGAAATGCGCAACGTTCTATCGGACAAGGTGTCGCCGCTTTCGGTCAAAACGGAAATATCCTCTTTCAATGCGGTATTGATAGCGGAAACGACATCCGAAAAATGGTCGGCGGCGTTTTGAACGGCCGTTAGATTCGTTGTCAATAATTCGTTGTTTTGCGTCGTTTGCCGGTTGACCTGCGCCGTTGATTCGGTCAGTTTTTCCGTTTGCTTGTCAAGCTTTTGAACGGAATCTTCCAGATTTTCCCGCAAAGATGAAACGACTCCGTTCAAATCGTTTAATCTTTCTTTCAATGCGGATTGAGTATTGTTGGTACATTCTTTCAATAAACCGTAAACGATATTCAAGTCTTCCGTTTGCTGCCGGATATCGTCCAATAATGACCTGACGTACAATTTGTTTTTGGCGTTCGGGTGCGTGAATTCGAAGATATAATCGCGCAAACGGCCGGCTTCTTTGACATACTTGCGTTGCGACGAAAAATAAACGGCGGCTATCCAGATGAAAGCGAACGGCGAGAGAGCGCCGGCGATAAAGCTCATAAATTCCGGTGGCGTCATTTCAAATCGTGCCGACCACCACCCGCTGGACACGATGTAATCGATAACAATCAGAAACCAGATAACGGTTAAAGCCATGGCGGCGATCATGCCGTTGTCTGTATACCAGGGAGCGGAAGGTTCGGTTGAACCGTTCTGTTCGGAAAACATCAATTTATCATCGTCGGAAAGATCATCCGGTTTGTTTTCAGCTTTTGTATCCTGCGCCATTTTTGCACCCAGCCGTAAAGAATAATATTCTATAAGAATCTCGTAAAATCCCGATTTCGTCAAGGATTCTATTGACAATATTTGTTATCCGTTTAAAAAGTCTTATATAAAAGGAAACTTCATTAACAAAAGTGAAAAGAGATGTCCGAAAAAACGAAACATTATCCCGAAGTCAGTCCGAAAGCCGACTTTCCGGCTTTGGAAGAAGACGTTTTGAAACTGTGGCGTGATAACGGCACGTTTAAAAAGTCCGTGAACAACCGCGCCGCCGGCGAAAAAGGATCAAACGAATACGTGTTCTACGACGGCCCTCCGTTTGCGAACGGTTTGCCGCACTACGGACACTTGGTTACGGGATATGTGAAAGACATCATTCCCCGCTATCAGACGATGCGCGGTCACCGTGTCGAACGCCGTTTCGGCTGGGACTGCCACGGTTTGCCCGCGGAAATGGACACGGAAAAATTCTTGGGCATTTCCGGACGCGCCGCGATTTCCAAGTTCGGAATCGGCAAGTTTAATGAAACGTGCAAAGAACGCGTTTTGATGTACACGAACGAATGGCAGCAGACCGTCACCCGTCAGGCACGCTGGGTCGCTTTTGACAACGACTACAAAACGATGGATCTGCCCTATATGGAATCCATCATCTGGGCGTTCAAAGAGCTTTACAAAAAAGGCCTGATGTACGAAGGCGTCCGAATCCTGCCGTACAGCTGGGCGGCCGAAACGCCCGTGTCGAACTTTGAAACGCGCATGGACAACTCGTATCGCGAACGCGAAGACCCGTCCGTGACCGTGATGTTCACTTTGAATCCGGTCGAAGGCGAAACGAAGCCCGTCAAAGTGTTGGCGTGGACGACGACTCCGTGGACTCTGCCGTCTAACTTGGCGTTGTGCGTCAATAAGGCGATCGACTACGACATTTACGAAGAAGACGGAATCCAGTACGTCATCGCGCAGGCTCTGGCCGGCAAGTACAAGCGCGAACTGGCCAAAGCGGAAAAAGTCCGCACGGTCAAGGGCGCGGATCTGGTGGGACGTACCTATCAGCCGTTGTTCGACTATTTTGCCGGAACGCCGAAGTGCTTCCAGATCATCGAAGCGGATTACGTTTCGACCGAAGACGGTACCGGTATCGTTCATATCGCCCCCGGATTCGGTGAAGACGATATGCTCGCCTGTCAGCCCTACAACATTCCGGTCATTTGCCCCGTTGACGGCAAGGGGTGCTTTACGAAGGAAGTTCCCGATTACGAAGGAATGCAGGTTTTCGAGGCGAACGAACCGATCATCAAACGCCTGAAAGCGGAAGGAAAGCTCGTCCGCAAGGAAATGTACAAGCACAACTATCCGCACTGCTGGCGCACCGACACGCCGCTGATCTACAAGGCGATCAACAGCTGGTTCGTCAAAGTGACCGAATTCCGTGATCGCATGGTCGAAAACAACAAGACGATCAACTGGATCCCCGAACACGTCAAAAACGGCGCGATGGGAATGTGGCTTGAGGGCGCGCGCGACTGGTCGATTTCCAGAAACCGTTTCTGGGGAACGCCGATTCCCGTGTGGAAGTCGGACGATCCGAAGTATCCTCGCGTGGACGTGTACGGCTCCATCGCCGAACTGGAAAAGGATTTCGGCGTCAAGGTAACCGACCTGCACCGCCCGTTCATCGACACGCTCGTCCGTCCGAATCCGGACGATCCGACCGGCAAGTCGATGATGCGCCGTGTCGAGGACGTTCTGGACTGCTGGTTTGAATCCGGTTCCATGCCGTTCGCTCAAGTCCACTATCCGTTTGAAAACAAGGAATGGTTCGAAAACCATTCTCCGGCGGATTTCATCGTCGAATATCTGGCGCAGACCCGCGGTTGGTTCTATACGCTGATGGTGATGAGCACGGCTCTGTTCGACCGCGCGCCCTTTAAGACCTGTCTGTGCCACGGTGTTGTCTTAGACGAGAATCAGCAAAAGCTGTCCAAGCGTCTGCGCAACTATCCCGATCCGACGGACGTGTTCAACACGCTCGGCTCCGATGCTCTGCGGTGGTTTTTGGTGTCCTCGCCGATTTTGCGCGGCGGAAACCTGTCGATCGACCGCGAAGGAAAGGAAATCGCGAAGTCGTCCCGCAAGGCTTTGATTCCGTTGTGGAACGCGTTCTACTTCTTCACGCTGTACGCGAACGCGGAAGGCTTGAAAGCGAAGTTCACGACGACGGCAAAAGACGTGCTTGACCGCTATATTCTGGCGAAAACGCGTGATCTGGTCAAAGGCCTGACCGAAAAGCTGGACGCCTGCGACATCGTCGCCGCGTGTTCCGACGTTTCCGATTTCTTAGAGTTGATGAATAACTGGTACATCCGCCGTTCCCGCGCCCGTTTCTGGGACATCTCGAACGGACAGGAAGCCTTTGACGTGCTTTATACCGTTTTGGTCACGCTGACGAAAGCGATCGCGCCGCTGATGCCGCTGACGTGCGAATACATCTACCGTGCGCTGACGGGCGAGGAGAGCGTCCACCTGACCGATTATCCGGATTACACCGTCTTTACGGCGGAAGACAAGCTGGTGTCGGATATGGACTTTGTCCGCGCCGTCTGCTCGACCGCAAAGTCGATCCGCGAAGACCACAAACTGCGCAACCGATTGCCGCTGGCTTCCGTTACGGTGGCGGGCAACAACGCGGAACGTTTGGCGGATTACATCGACCTGATCAAGGACGAAGTGAACGTCAAGGACGTCGCGTTCGGTAAAGACGTTTCCGATTTGGCTGACACGACGCTTTACATCATCACGCCGTTGGTCGGCAAGCGTTTGGGGCGGTTTATGAAGGATATCCTCGCCGCGTCCAAAACGACCGAGTGGTCGAAAAATGCGGACGGTACGTTGTCGATTGCCGGACAAACGCTTTTGCCGGAAGAATTCGAACTGCGCCTTGTCCTGAAAGACGGCAACGCGGGACAGGCTCTGCCGGACAACACGGCGGTGGTCGTTCTGGACGTGACGTTGCGTCCCGAACTGGAACGTGAAGGCATCGCCCGCGACTTTGTGCGCGTCATTCAGCAGAAGCGCAAAGACTCGGGCTTTGACGTGTCCGACAGAATCAAAGTGGCTTACACCTCTGCGGACAATACGGTTCTGGACGCTTTAAAGGAAAACAAAGCGTACATTTCCGAACAGGTTCTGGCCGTTTCGTTCGACGAACAATTAAATGTCGCCGGCGATACCGAAGATATCGGTGATGCGACAGTGACTTTTAAAATCGAAAAGGCGTAGCCGTTTTTAAAAAGATACGAATAAAATCAAAAGCTCCGCCGGAAAGCGGAGCTTTTTTTACGGAGGTCATGATGTTATCGAAACAATATAAGGAAATGCTCAGTCAAAAATCCGTGATACGGGATATGTTTTATTTTGCTACGGAGCGGATCAAAACGCACGGGGCGGAAAACGTTTTCGATTACAGCATCGGCAATCCGTCCGTTCCCGTTCCGGAAGCATATAATAAGAAAATCGAAGAATTGCTTGAAAATCCTGATTTTACGAGCATTCACGGCTACAGCCCGAACTTGGGCATTTTATCCGTGCGCGAAAAAATCGCCGCATATTTGAAGAAAACGTATGACGTACCGTATGAAGCGGAACATATCTTTATGACTTCGGGAGCGGCAAGCGCGATTTGTCACGCCATTCGCTGCGTCGTCGAAGCCGGAGAGGAAGTCGTTGTCTTTGCTCCTTATTTTCCGGAGTACCGTCCGTATATTGAACTGGCCGGCGGTATAATGCGCGTGGTTGAACCGGATACAAAAGCGTTTCAGATCCATTTTGACAAACTGGAAGAAGTCCTGAACGAAAAAACGGCGGCGGTGATTGTTAATTCCCCCAGCAATCCGTCAGGGGTCGTTTTTTCGGATGCAACGCTGAAAAAACTGGCCGCTTTTTTGATGGAAAAGCAAAAACAATACGGACATGAAATCTTTATCATTTCCGACGAACCGTATCGGGAAATCGTATTCGACGGCAAAACCGTACCGTACGTATCGAAGTATTATGACAATACGTTGTCCTGCTATTCGTTTTCCAAATCGTTGTCCGTTCCCGGTGACCGTATCGGCTATCTGGCCGCCAATCCGTCCTGCGCCGGTGCGGAACTGATTGCGTCGATGTGCGGACAGATTTCGCGCGGATTGGGACATAACTGTCCGACGGCGTTTATTCAGCAGGCGATCGGGGATCTGATCGGGACGACGGCGGATTTGAGCGTCTATGAAACCAACATGAATTTGTTGTATGACGCGTTTACGTCTTTGGGGTGTGAGTGTATCCGTCCCGACGGCACGTTTTATCTGTTTCCGAAAGCGCCGGAACCGGACGCAAGGGCATTTTGCGACAAAGCCAAGTATGCCAATCTGATTTTCGTCCCCGGCGACAGCTTCGGGTGTGCGGGATATTTCCGCGTCGCTTTCTGCAAAGACACGAAAACGGTCGAACGCTCAATACCCGTCTTGCGGAATTTTATGCGCGAAACATACGGAATCTGACTGCTTTCTGGACTTTTTTCGGTTTAACCTTTACAATGGAAAAAGGATGGATTGAAAAAAGGAGGAGGCTATGGACGGCGATGATACGACTTTGATGTCATTGGTGCAGACGCTTCTTGCCAATGACGGCGTTTATGTGATGGTAACAATTATCGGATTGTTATTGGGCGGGTATGTTTTGTTGTGTTTGTTCGCGTGGGTTTCGGATAAGCAGCGGGATATCATCAGCAAATACTATAAACCGAAAAAAGTCCTGAATCCGGAAGAAAAGGATTTCTTTTTCCGGCTGCGTCAATCGATTCCGGAAGGGTTTTTCGTTTTTCCTCATGTGTCGATGAGGGCGTTGATCGAAACAAACCATTGGGATTTTCGGGCGCCGTTCAATTTAAAACGGGTGGATTTCGTCGTGTGTGACGCCGCGTTGAATATCGTGTGCGTGGTCGAGCTGGAAGGCGAAAACAAAAAACGTCATTTAAGACGTCAAAAAATGTTGCAAACAGCTGGTGTCCATGTATTGCGCTATGATTTGAAAGACGATCCTTCGTCGGATCGGATCCGTTTGAACATCGACGGGATTCTGAAAGAAAAAAATAAAGCTTAATTCTTTTGCGGCAGGATTTTGGAATTGTAAGGGCGTTTTTCCGTTCCAACGCCTTTTTCCAATTCGGAACGGCGCAGGAAGACAATCAGTCCTTGATGAGTCATCCCTTGTACCCACGGCGATTCCGGTACATATCCGGTAAGTCTTACGGTTGTCTGTGCCGGTAAAACGGACAGAATGCCGCTTTTCGCACTGGGCGCCTGATAGGCGGAAACATTGTCTTTTGTTGTATGATAAAGTTGCGTTTCATCGGACGGATCAAAGGCCAGAGGTTCAACCTGCTGTTGTTCGTAATCCGCCAAATCATAAGTGCCGTCGGGCGGTAAGCGCGGAAAAAACGGAACGGAAAAAAGCAACAAAGCGATCAGCATGCCGGCAAAAACCGGCAGATAAACGCGTAATGTGTCCGTCCAGCGCGTTTTCCATTCATCCGGTTCGTAGCGATACGGGGATTCGGGAAGAATGTTTAAGAACATATCGGCTTTCGAACGTTCCGGTTGATCCGGGGCGAAACGACGCGCCTGTCCGGCCAGATATTTAGCCAATCCGTAGCGTCTTTCGCTGTTGAACGCTGCTGCGTTTTGCAGCAGCATGTCAAAGTTTTTGTCTGCGGGCATTTCTTGCAAAGAACGGATTTTTCTTAATAAACGCCAGCTTTTGACCGGAGAAATCAAAAAGTCTTTCCAGATTTTCATTGCGGCTTTAAATTGGCGACGGGAAGCGCACGGACGGCAGTAAACACCGCCTTGTGTGACGTTTTCTCCGGTGTCGAAGAAAATAAAGCGCGGTTGATGCGCATGCCGGCCGCATACGCAGCAGGGGATGAATTCTGCGGCGGATTCCGGAAGGTTGTCGTAGGCTTTTCGGGCGTCGGAATCGGTTAAAACCCGATAAGCTTCGTTGATTTTTAAATAGATTTTTCCGGCATCCGGATTTGGATTTTTATCGGGGTGATACAATTTGACTTCGCGGCGGAAAGCGGCCTTTATTTCTTTTTCTTCCGCCGTTTCATCAATGTGCAGAATCGCGTAATAGCCTTTTTTATCGCTCACGCCCAAACACCCCGTTTCGTTTCAGCGTCGACCTGTTCGGTTAAAACGATGAAGTCGTCCGTATGGTCGACTTTGACCGTTCCCGTATAGTTCAAAGCCGTTAAAGTCTGTGTGAAAAGGAAATGGATTTTGTCGTCGAAAAAGACCGGCAAATTGTTTTGATGGCGCACGATCAGGTCGAACCGTCGCTCATTCCGGTGTGCCAATCCGTCCATCTGCATTTTGCCCAACCGTGTCAAATTCAGATCCAGCACGAAACGAACGGCGTTTTGTTTAAAGCGGCGCCGCTTTGCCGGTGTCCGTTTTCCTGCGGCTTTTGCAGATAAAGCGATACGGGGTCGACGATCGCGCCGGATAAAAAGGGAACGGTCCAGCCTTTCCATGAACTGCGTCCGTCCGATACTTTTTTAGGGGCGGCTTTGATTTCCTTTTCGATTTGAGTGAGCAGACTATGCCCTTTTTCGCCCAAACTCTGTATGGCGGCAACATTGGCTTCTCCTATAAAAGCGGCCGCCGGAGCGTTTTGAGAAATCGCATGGATGAAAGAAGCTATTTGCGCGGGCAATTTGTCTCCGGTTTGCGGCAGAATGTTTTTAAATGATTCAAAAACCGCCGTATCCGTTTTTTGCAGCAGCTCCAGCGCTTTTTCAATTCCTTGAAAAACAGGGGAATCGGAATGTCCGGCCGGCAAAAAAGAGGTCGGCTCGCTGATTTCCGTGATTCGGACGGTAACAGGGGTTAAATGCGGCAGTTGGATTTTTTCTTCCAGAGCCAGAACGCCTATTTTGGTAACGATAAGAGGAGCTGAACGTTCTTTGAGATCAAAGACGACGCCTTTGAACGGAGCATGCGCGGCGGGATTTCCTTCCGGCTTTTCCGGCACGGCAGACGGTATGGAAGATGTTTGTTCCGCTTCCGTCCGGAGGATGGTATTTTCCGTTGAAGCCGGAATGTTATCCTGTACGACGGCCGGTTCCGAAGCGGAAGAGGTCACCGTTGCTTGAACATCGGTTGGCGCTTGAGCCTGAAGGGCGGCGGCTTCTGTTTCCTGTTGAGGCAAGGCCGGTGTCGAAGCCGTTTTCTCCGGCATAACCGGCGTTTCCGAAGTTTGAACCGGCGGCGCGGTCTGCGTTTGTTCGGGAAGGGAAAGGCTTTCTTTTACCGGAGGGGCGACTGTTGACGGTCGTTCGGTCGGCTGCGGCAAAATGTCGGATGATTCCGGCGAAGAAAGGACGGCTGTCTGTAAAACCGGTCGGGAAATATCCGCCGATGTTTGCGTCGCGTTCGGAGAGGCGGTCTGTTCCGTTTCCGGCATGGGCGGTTTTCCTGCCGTTTGAGCCGTCGGTAGGTTTGGCGTTTGTTCAGACTGCGGGGAAAGTTCAAGCCTGATTGCTTGATTCGGTTTAAGCGGAGGCGGATTTTGTTCGGCAGGCGCTTCCATTTCGTTCATCAGGGCGGATATTTGTTCCGGCACGGAATGAAGGACGAAAGCTCTGACGGGAAAGGAACGGTTGCGAATGGAGGGAAAAACGGGATTTTCGGAGCGTAAAGCTTCGGGCATTTCTTGTATCGCTTTTTTGACGTCGGGCAGCGGGGCTGAAAAGTGAATCCGTATGGCAGGCGGCTTTTTGGCGTCAAAAGGCAAAATCTTGATGCTGACCGGAGTGGGGACACTTAAAGAGTGGACTAATTTGACAGGGATGTCCAGCTGTTTTCCATCCGGCAGAATCATCTGTAAGGAAAACTGTTCGAACGAGGTTTCCGGTGGAACGATTACAGCGGGCAAAACCGAACCGGCCGGCAGTTGAAACATTTCCGGCGGCGCGTCCGGAAGTGATATGACCGTCGCCGTCGAAAGCGTTTGAGCGGGTAACCCTGAATTTTGAAAGGAAATAACGGGGTCGCTCATGAAAAATCCTTATTCTTTCGTCAGGCGGGCGGCAATGGCCAGAACGTCTTCGGCGGCTTCCGTGTTGGGATGACGGCGCAGAATGGAGGTTTGATTGCGAATGGCGTCTCGGACGCGCGTATCTCTGCGGATGACGCCGGCCAGAGGCGGGGAAATGCGTAAGAAGCCCTGACATGCTTTAAGCAACGTCGTGTATGTTCTTTCGCCGTCGCGGGCGGAGTTGGCGGAATTGACAACGATGTTGATGTTGGGCTGCTGCTGTTCCATGCAAATCATTTTGATGAAAGCATAGGCGTCCGTCAAAGACGTCGGTTCGTCCGTGCAGACAATCAGCAGAGTAGCGGCGGAAGAAGCAAACAAACGGACGGGTCTTTCAACGCCCGCCCCCAAATCGACGATAACGCGGTCGTATCCGCCGGCCAATAAACGCAAGTCGTCATTGATCAGTTGCAAGCGGCTCAGCGGCACATTGGACAGACTGCCCGAACCGGAACGTCCGGCGATGATATCGAAGTTTCCTTCTTCATAGTGGGTTATCGCTTGATTCAGCGTTATTTTTCCGGCAATGACGCTGCCCAAGTCATGCGAGGGCATCAATCCCAGCTGAATGTCAATGTTCGCCAATCCCAAATCGCCGTCAAACAGAAGCGTTTTCAAACCGCTTTGAGCAAAAGCGTGCGCCATGGTGATGGAAAACCACGTTTTGCCGACACCGCCTTTGCCGGAAGCAACGGCTATCATATTGCGAACCTGAGGGCGCAAGACCTTTCTGGGTGCCAATGCAAGCGTCTGTTCTGAGGAGTTTTGCGTTGTATTCATGATTTTTTCCTTGTAGCAGAATCGGATTCTTCCGATGACGTTAATAGCAGTCTTGCCAAAGAAACTGCATTGATAGGGGATAATCCCTTGGTGACGTTTTGACTCATGCTGGCTTCACATAACGTCAGGCGACCGGCATCGGCGGCCGCTAAAACACCGCCGAAGCGGCGGGCGGCATCCAAACGGGTCGCCAACAAATAAACGGCTCCGGCTTCGGCAAAAGCTTCCGCCGTTTCCACGGATTCCTGCGGATCGACACCGGCCGGCATGACCATGACCGGTAAAGCGTCCGCCGTTTCGATACAGGCCGTCAGATATTCCATATCGCTGGGTTGAAACGGGTTGAACGCCGGCGTATCAATAAAAATCAGGTCGCATGTTTTGCGTAAAGCCATGATATGCGACTGCATATTTTCCGGCGACCGCGCTTTCAACAGGGTGATGTCCAATATGTTTGTGAACGCCACCAGTTGTTCGGCGGCTCCGGCGCGAACGGTGTCGGCGCAGATCAATCCGACCCGACGACCGGACAGACAGGCGCGCGTGGCCAGTTTCCCCGTCATGACCGTTTTTCCGACTCCCGCCGTTCCGGTCAACATAAAAGCCTGTCCTTTAATCTGTTCGGGAAGGGGATGAAAAGTGAAAACGGTATCCAGAGCGGAAGCAAAAGAAACCAACCCGTTTTTGTTTTTGGATTCTTTGACATGCAGGATGATTTTTTCAATCAAAGGCTGGGGCAGTGCATGATAAGCCAGCGTTTCCCGAATTTCCTGCTGCAATCCCGTTTCCTGAGGCTCTTCCGTGTTATACAGCTGTTCGATTTCATCGTCGCGTTCGTTTTCCTCTATCGCCGCTGTCAAACGAATTCCCGCGCCGGCTCCCAATCGTTGAGTCGACACGATAATCGCGTTTTCCCCCAGCTCATGGCGTAACTGATCCATGGCTTCGGACATTGTCGGGGCGGTGTAGGTCTTGATTTTCATTTACGGTTCTCTAAATTTGTCCTACGGTTTTGATTTTCGCACGCGGATGAATCTCATTCTGAGATATTACCACAGTTGTCGGCCGAAAGCGCTCAATAATTGATCGGACATAGGGGCGAATGCCGGGGCTGGTCAGTAAAATCGGCGATTCTCCGCGGGCTGCCTGATCTTCAAAGACTTGACGAATACGTAAAATAAATTTCTGGATTTGGGTCGGCGGCATGGAAAGTTGCTTTTCTTCGCCCTGTCCCGATAAAGACTCGGCAAAATTCTGTTCCCATTCGCCCGATAAAGTCACCAAAGGAATGACGCCGTCCGGTCCCATGACGGCGTTTGATATCTGACGAGCCAGACGCGAACGGACATGTTCCGTGATAATCATCAGGCTTTGAGTGACGGAACACGCTTCGGATATCCCTTCCAAAATCGTCGGCAAGTCGCGGATCGATACCCGTTCCGTTAACAAATTCTGCAAAATGCGCTGAACGCCGCCGATATTGATTTTCTTGGGAATCAGTTCTTCCACCAGCTTTTGTTGGTCTTTGTCCAGTTCGTGCAGCAGTTTCTGCGTTTCCGTATAGCTCAACAACTCTGACATATTCGCTTTGACCAGCTCGGTGATATGGGTCGTGACAATCGTCGGAGAATCGACAACCGTATAACCGCGGAACATCGCGTCTTCGCGTGCCGTCATGTCAATCCACATCGCGTTCAGGCCGAAAGTCGGTTCCTTTGTTTTTTCTCCCTGCAGCGCGATTTCTTCTCCGCGCGGATCCATGACCAACAGTTTATTGGGGCGCAGTTCACCGCGGCCGGCCTCTGTTTCCTTGATGTAAATGACATAAGTATTGGGAGGCAGACGCATATTGTCCTGAATACGCACGGACGGCATGACAAATCCCATTTCCAACGCCAAAGCCCGCCGCAAGGCCTTGATTTGATCGGTCAGGCGGCGATTGGACGTGTCGTTAATCAGGGAAAGCAGGCTGTAGCCCAACTCCAAACGGACCAGATCCATTTTAAGAACGCTGGAAATCGGCTCTTCCACAATCGGCGGGGGCGTTTCGGGCGGTTGTTCCTGCAACAGCCGTTCTTCTTCTTCTTTGGCTTTCCGTTGTTGCCGGATCAGAAAATAAGCCGTCGTGCC
>JAFYCE010000045.1 GCA_017539865.1 Alphaproteobacteria bacterium | reverse complement strand
GGTTTGACGCCGACGGGTGAGGGGGGCTTCCCAATCCTCTGGCAGCGTGACCGGTCGGAGGCATGTTTAACTTTCTTGCAGAATGCAAATCCAACAGCCATGTTGTCAGCACGCCTTCGTCCACCAAAGCCCGTTTCCGGCAGGGCAGTCCTTCCGCATCGCAGGGGCGGGAATGCAGTCCGCGCTTTTGGTGAGGATCTTCCGATAAAGTCAATTCCTCCGGCAGGATTCGGGTCTGCAGACAGTCCTTTAAAAACGATGTTTCCCGCGCAATGGCCGCACCGTTAATGGCGCCGGTTAAAATCCCGATCAACCCTCTGGCCAGTCGCGGCTCAAAAATGACGTCCATCGTTTGCGAGGCGATTTTTTGCGAGTGCAATCTTTTAACGGCGCGTTCGCCTGCATTTTTTCCTATGATTTCAGGGCGTTCCAAATCGGAAAAGTAAACGGAGGAGGAATAATCGTAATCGGTTTCCTTATTGCCGTTTTCATCCGACGCAATGACCGACACGGAAAAAGAGGCTGAAGAACGGTCGTATTCCCGTCTGAATCCCGTTGTCGAAGCCATGATGATATGCGATTTATCAACGCCGGCTCCCGCGCCGTCGGATTGCGTCACCCCTTTGACGGACAAAGCGGCGTCTTCTGTCGCCAAGGCTAAATCCAACAGTTTTTGCGAAGTCGTTTCTTCGGCGTCAAACATGTCCAAGTCAGGTAATTCTTCCGCAAGCAAAGCCGGATCCGCCAAGCCGCAATACGGATCTTCAGGAACGATTTTTGCCATTTGGACTGCGCGTTCCGCCAGTTCCCGCAAAGCTTCTTTTTTTAAAACGGATGAAGAAACAATCGCGGGTCGACGACCGTAAAAAACGCGCAAATCAACGGCGGATGTTTGCGCATATTCAAGCGTTTCTGTCTTTTGCAAGCGGCATTCGGCACTGACGTTTATGCTGTCGACGCCGAAAGACTCTGCGGCATCCGCCCCGTATTTTTTCGCTTGTTCGATTAAAAATTCCGTCGCATCTGAAAGGGAAAGCGTTTCTGTCATTTTTTATCTCTTCGTTCTCAGCGGTGAAAATACGGTTCGTTCCATCACCGGACTTTGACGCGGCAGGATGACGATTTTTCCATTGGCTCTGTCTTTTGTTACGTCATATCCGACCAGAATATAATTTTGGTCTTGTGTTCCGACCAGCAAGAACGGTTCGCCGTTGACGTATCCCAGCTTTTTATTCTCGATTTTGGCGGAAGCTATACCGCTGTAGAAAGCTGTGACAATCAAAATCAAAACAAAAGTGGCGGAAGTGAACATATGCGCCAAAGAACTTTTTCTGGCCTTGAAATGTAAAACCAAAACACAGATATACAAAAAAACCAAATACCAGCATTCCGATAAAAACACGTTTGTTTTAAAGAAATGAACCAGAACGGCACAGCAATAAGCGGTAAAACCCAATGTGGACAGCAAAGATAAAAAATAGCTGATTTTTTGCGAACGGCTCAAAACGCTTTTGGGTGAAGCGTCCGCGCTTAACGATCTTTGTAAAGCCAGTCCGGCCAAAACGGCCAAAAACAGAAAACAAATCAATCCGCAGATTATGTTGACGGGCAATTCCATTAAAAACAGCGGAATGCGATATTCAATAAAACGTCCCGTGACGGCGGCCGCAGACAACAAATAAGACAGACAACCTCCGAACAGACAAATCAACAAAACAATCTGTACAAAAGACATGGGGATGATATCTTTGCCTGATTCCGGATGATCGTCGGCTGCGGAATTTTTTTTATCACTGAATAAAGCCATGCAACATTTCCTT
>JAFYCE010000044.1 GCA_017539865.1 Alphaproteobacteria bacterium | reverse complement strand
GTGGATGGGGGTAGATTCGAACTACCGTACGCTCACGCGGGCAGATTTACAGTCTGCTGCCATTAACCACTCGGCCACCCATCCGACCAAAGAGTCATTGCAAAAGCAATATGCTTGAAATAGTGGATTTTTTAGTCCTTTGTCAACATAAAAAATCAAATATCTCTTTTTCTTTAAAAAAAACATGGTAAAAACAAGGAAACGCAAGACTGAATATCAAGGAGAAACCAAAGTGAGTTCCCATCGTAAAACACCGGCAGGACGCAACAATGAAAACAGAAACGGATTCTCTGCGCCGAAGGGGATATGGCTTTACGGATATCATGCGGTCACGGCCGCCCTTCAGAATCCCGACAGAACGGTTTACAGACTTTTGTTAAGCAAAGAAACCGCCGCCGAATTGCCGAAAAAGCTTCTTCCGGCAGGCTTGAATTATGAAACGGCGGGAAAAGCGGAATTCGATCAGCTGCTGCCCAAAGGCGCCGTTCATCAGGGAATCGCGGCGCTGGTTTCGCCCCTGCCCGATGTTTACGAAGAGGATTTGCCGGAAAAGGACGTTTCCGTCGTCGTCATTCTGGATCAAGTGACCGACCCGCACAATGTCGGCGCGGTGATGCGTTCGGCAGCGGCTTTTGACGCGGATGCGGTCATCATCACGGAAAGGAACGCGCCGGAAGCGACCGGCGTTCTGGCCAAAGCCGCCAGCGGGGCTTTGGAGCTTTTACCGTTGATTACCGTGTCGAATCTGGCTCGAACAATGCAAACGTTAAAAGACCGCGGTTATTGGTGTGTCGGCATGGACGGTTCGGCCGGAAAAACATTAAGAGATGCCGCCCTGCCGCGTAAAATCGCTTTGATTATGGGATCGGAAGGATACGGATTGCGCCGTTTAACGGCGGAAAACTGCGATTTCATGGTCAAACTGCCGATTTCTCCGCGTGTGGAAAGCCTGAACGTGTCCAATGCGGCAGCGATCGCCTTATATGACTTGAAATATAAGTTGGAAAAATAAAAAAGCGAACATTAAGCTTCTTTTAGTTTTTTTTGAGTTATTTATTACTAAGGAATCAAAAAAAACAAGGTTGAAACGATGGGCAACGAAAACTCTTCCGACACAACAAAAAATCTAGCTCAAGCGAGCTGTATCCGAAGTATTTTGCTTTCCACAAAGGGATTGATCGACCTGATTGAGGAAAACGCCGCCGATATCGTTGCGGACGACATGGCGGACGAACAGAACATATCATCCTTTTTCAAGCCGTTGAAAAGTATTCGTTTTCATTCGTGGCCCGTTTTTGTCGCCGGTGTATGCGTCGGCGCTTTAACCGTTTTCGGTATTGCGCGATATGCCGCGAATCAATCGGTCGTTGAACAGAACACCGAAAATTTGATACGGGAACGCGCGGCGGAAGAACAGACTTTGACACCGATAGCCAAAGTCGCCTTACCGTTGGTTGCGGGAAAGAGCGTTCCATCCATTGATGAAACGACATCGGAAACGGCTTCGGCCTTCGAACCGGACAGTTTGGAAACGTTCACGATCAAATCGGGTCAGTCTCTGGCAGCCGTTTTAAAGCAAGGAAGTTTGACGAATCGAGAAATACGTCTGGTCACTCAAGCGTTGGCCGATATTTTGAACTTAAAGCAAATTCAAGCGGGCAACGCGGTCGAAATCGGTAAAATGAACACGAATTCAGATGAAAAAAGCCTGCTGTTCGTCAC
>JAFYCE010000043.1 GCA_017539865.1 Alphaproteobacteria bacterium | reverse complement strand
GTCTGCGCCATCCGGTGTGTATCCTCGGAAACGGCGAGTTTTTCGTAATCGTTCAAAACCTGCGGATTATCCGCCCAATAGCACTTTCCTTCGGCATTGAAACAAAACTGATTGACGATCTCTTCGGATGTGGCGTTTTGATTGTAAGGGGGCATATCTTCATTTTTGCCCTTCAACGCCTCTTTCATCGTGTCGATGATATAGCCCTCTTCATAAGAAATCACCATGCCGACATCCTTATACCAACCGTTGAAAGCCCCTTGCAGCATTTTATCCGTCACCTGCGGTTTTCCGACGGTCGCCTGCGCCATAAAGCCTTCCGCGATTTCAACCGAATCTCTGGCAAACTCTCTCCAAGGTCTGACATCGCCGCCGTTGATGTTGATTTCATGACATGTCGCCGCCGCGGCCGTTTCCGCATCGGCTTCCATCGCACGCGAATACATCACTTCGCTCTTTAAATTATAGATTCCGAATCTGTCCTCCGCGCCGTGGGAAAACTGTTGGGCGAGGCGGCTTTCATGCGCCAGAGTTGCTATCAGCAAAGCGTCCGAGACACGCGGATTCAGCGCGATGACCTTCATTTCCTTGTCGCAAAAGCCGAAAGTCCCTTTCTGGTTTTCCATCACCAGCGTGTATCCGTCTTTGGCGGCGTCTTCCAAAACGGCGCGGCCGAAAGGAGAATGACGGGCGATCGTGTTGACGAAACCGATCAGACGTTTTTCATCCGTTTCCTTTTTCTTTCCCTTGCGCCCTTTGATTTTAATATCGATTTCCGGCTTTTCGCCGGAATATTGTCCACAGGTTTCCGAAGAAAACACTTTTGCCAAATCCGATATTCTCATACAGTCGACTCCCGCGAATTGATTGACCGGTTATTGAAAATAAAGCATGTTTGACAAAAAATCAAACATTTTCGTTTTTTCGACAAAAACACGACTTCATCCTCCGTCGGAAAAGAATCTTTAATTACGGGAAAATCATTTTTTCGCTTGTATCCTTTCCCGATTTCGTGTATTTTATCCGTTGTCAGATGATTTGTTTATAACGGAGAGTTTTTCTCCTCTTACCAAAGGATGTGATTTAAATGGTACAAGTTATTGTACGCGACAACAATGTCGACCAAGCGTTAAAGGCTTTGAAAAAGAAAATGCAACGTGAAGGCGTTTTTCGTGAAATGAAATTGCGCCGCAATTTTGAAAAGCCCTCTGAAAAGAAGGCTCGTGAAAAAGCCGAAGCCATTCGCCGCGCCCGCAAATTGGAACGCAAGCGTTTGGAACGCGACGGTTTTTAGTCAACTGACGCATCAAAAAGGCGGAGGATTGATTTCTTCCGCTTTTTTCTTTGACATATGGGAAACCAAATCTTTCTTGCTTATGAGGTTAAAATGAAAAAGCTTTTTGCATTGTCGTTATTGTTTCTGGCGGCTTGTTCTCCGGCTGCAAAGGAAATTTCCCCCAGGGATTTGAAAAAGGACGCCTTGATTTTGGATGTTCGCACACCGGAAGAATATCAGACTATTTCTCTGGGACGGAAACATTGGTTCGTTCCCTTGAACAAATTAGACGCCGCCAAATTCATTCAAGAATACAAACTTGATTCATCGACTCCTCTATATATTTTGTGCCGCACCGGAAAAAAGGCGGCCGTCGCAGCTAAAGAATTCGAAAAAGTCGGATTTAAAAACGTCGCCGTCATTCAAGGCGGTATCGTCGCTGCTGAAAAAGCCGGCCTTCCGGTCAAAAACGGCCGCTAAATTTCTGTCTATTTTTCGAAAATTCCGTCTGTTTCTTGACTAGCCTCCTTCAACATGTTACAAATGATATAACGCGGGTTGAAGGAGGCTTTTTCATGAACAAAAACAATCAACAAACAAACGAAATCAAACTGTCCCGCGAATTTGCCGAACGAATTAAGAAACGGTGGGAAGAATTGGCCGAACGTCAAAAATCAAGCGGCCATCCTCTTCATTCCGGTCGAAAAATCACCGAGGTTTCATTTGTCAAAGACCACCACGGAAAAACCGCCGTTCAGATCGGTCTGCGCAACGGCCGCTCCATCAGAGACAACGGACAGGAAAAGGTTTTTGATAAATTCAAAGAACAAAACGGCTCGACTTATATCCGGCTGCGCGTTTCCGAATTTCTGAGAAAGATTCGGGAATACGGTTACGCCGCCGTAGAAGGCGAAATCCCCGCCGAATTAAAAGAAGCCGTTCTAAAAGGAATGGAAAAAGCCAATATATCGACCTCGTATAAAGGCGCCAAAGCGGAAGCCGCCGCCAAACAAAATGCGCAAAGCATCCTGAAAGCCAATATCGAGAACGCGGCGCGGCAGACCGGTTCGCATTTAACGCCCTATTCCCAAAAGGACAGCCGCCCCTACTCGATTAAAACGACGCCTGAAATGGAAAAAGCTATGGCAAAGGGTGTCGCTTTCATTTTGCCGCCCCTGCATAATAAAATCCGGACGGACGTTATTCCGCTGGTCGAAAAAACGACAGCGGAAACTTTGGATACGGCCGCCAGAATGACCGAAAAGATGGCGGTATCAACAATACAGTATAACAGAATCGCTTCCGAATCCGTAACAGCCACCACGACGGACGGTCGCAAAATAACCGGCGCGGTCATAGAACTGGCTTCAAAAGACGCCGCTCAACAGGCTTATTTGCGCTTGCTTGACAAACCGCATGACAAGTATACGGATAACGACAAAAAACTTGAAAGCTTTATGTTGGCCACCTTAAAGCATAAAGGAATCGTACCAAAAGACTCTGCGGAAATTCCCGCCTGCAACCGTTTCCACATCAACGCCTGCCGCGGAGC
>JAFYCE010000042.1 GCA_017539865.1 Alphaproteobacteria bacterium | reverse complement strand
GAATCTGTAGAACCTTGTTTTATAAGGAAATTTTCGCTTTGACGTTCTGCAGGAACGCCGCTAGCCTCGCCCGCCAGTCCACGCCCGAATGGACATGAAAGTTTTTATCCTCCGCCGCGACAAACAGATTGACAAGCAAAGGCGGCATTTCGTGCAACGGCATAACATCCGCAACGTTCCAGTAATTCCGGTAAGACGCGTTCAGCGGTTCGCCCGCACGATCAAGGAATTGGATTTTATCCGCCCGCGCCGTCAGATCGTTCAGAGAATCGGGCAAATCGCCTCGCATCACGCCGAAAAAGACGGGAAGGAACAGGATAATACCGGCAGCCGCCGCTTTTTTCAAATCAAGGCGCAACTTTCACCGTATCCGAAGACGTTAAACCGAACACATCGGGCGCGTACATCGCTTCCGCTTTGGCGGGAAACGCCGTAAACACCCCGTCAGCGATCACTTGCGCCACATAAGACGCCTTGTGCGTTCCGGCGGGCAGAGTTTCCGCATAGAAACCGACAGAAGCGTGACCGATATCCCGATAATCAAAAACCAAATCCGCTTTCGCTTTTTCCGCATCCGTTTCAGACGACGTCGCCAACAACGAAGAAACGGGTTCGAACGCACCGGCAACGGAATCTTTCAGCGCGACAAAATGAAGTTCGACCGGATTGACAAGCGTCAGTTCAACCTTGACCGTTTCGCCGCGTTTTAAAACGGTATCTTCAGTGACGGGGACGGATTTTCCCGCCCGTTCGACGAACAGGGCACGCGACACCTCCAGTCCCGCGTTGACCGCTTTACGTAAAGAGGAGGGATAGGATAAAACCGTTGAATAGTAATACCGCCCCCGTCCTTGCGCTTCAATTTCCGCCTGCGTTTTCCTGCCTGCCGTTTCAGGAGTTAAAACCGTCGAAACGGAAACCGGCGTATCGGTTTTGGCCGTAAAGACAGTTTCAAACAAACTTTCTTTATCAAAAGCCCCTTTCAATGTCAAATCAGGCGTCTGCGTTTCCGCCTTTTCCGCGTATTCTCTGACAGCCATCAAACAAAAAGCGTTTGCCTGCGTGTTTTCCCAAGTCCCGTTTTTCAGCCGCAACCAATAAACGCCCCGCATCACCGCTTCGGCTTTATCGCTGTTTGTCCGAACAAACGCACCCAACGCCGCACAGGTCGTTTTCGCCGAAGAAGACAACAGACCGTAAGGCTGATTTTCAGCTTTGAAAATCAACGAGCCGGACGTTTGATAAGAGGTGTTGTATAAATCGTTCAAAACCGTTTTGTTGTCGGGATTTAATTGCAGATACAAAGCCTTGTCAAACGAAGACATCAACGGAATATCACGATCGAAAACGGCGATATCGGCTTGTGTAATGAAATTTTTCCCTTTCAAAAATCCGGCGGAAAGCAATCGGGTCGTCAACGTGATTTTCGGATCGACATCCTTGTCCGTCCGCTTAAAGACACCGGCCAGATACCCCGCCAATTTATCCTGCATCTGCGGCGGGATTTCATAGCCTTGACGCGCCAGATAATCGAACGCGTAAGCCGTATAGCCCGACAGATAAGGGCTGACATGATCATTTCTTGGCGTAAAGTAAGCCATTCCTCCATTTTCCGCCTGATAAGAAGAAGCTTCCGCCAACGTCTTTTTCACAAAGCCGTCCGCCTCTTTCCAAAGCTCTTCTCCGGAAACCGCGTTTCTTTCCGCCGCATAGACCGCCGCCGCAATCGCACGACTGAGTTTCTGCTCCCAGCACGGATGCGGATAATCGCGCATGGCTTCTACCGTCTTTTTCAAACCGTTCAAAACGGTCGGCGCGGCGGACAAAACGAAGCGCCCGCCGTAATCCGCGACCCCTTGCGGCACCTCTACCGGAATGACGACCGGCTGCCCGTCCGCACTGCCGGACAAAGCCGCCGTTTCAAACGTTGTCAGGTTTAACACGTCAACCGTTTTTCTGACTCCGTCCTTTTCATCGCCGCTTTTTGCTTTAAACGTCAGTGTCAGTCGACCCGCCGTTTGTTCGGGTGTCAATACAGCTTGCACGTTTTCAAAAAAAACGGCCTGCCGTTCAAAAGGCTTCAGCGCGATTTCCTTTGTCAAAGAAACGGACTGCTTCACCGCGCCGCTTGCCTGCATGGAAAGAGTGACGTTTTTTTCCCTATCCGTCCTGTTCAGTACGGATACCGCCGGAGAGAACGTATCGTTCGCCCTCAATTGATTGGGCAGTAAAGCGCGGACTTCCAACGGTCGGGAAACATTAAAGCGGCTTTCGCCCATGCCGGAAAACCGTTCGGGCGTCACCGCGACGGCAATGATGCGCCACCCCGTCAGATTGTCGGGCAGTTTCATTTCAAACGAACCTTTGCCGTTTTCATCCAGTTTGATTGACGGATTGAAATATCCCACGAATTTGAACACATCGCGCACGGCAAAATCCGATCCGCCGTCGCCGCCCTGATTCGCCCCTTTCTTTTCGATTTTCTGGCGACCGATCAACTGCTGAATCAAGCTATACGTCTTTACGTCCAGATCGCCGAGTTTGTTCAATCCCTCATACGGATCGAAACTCTTGATTCCGTCCGGCAACAACGACAAAACCGCCTCATCCAGCACGACGACAGCCGCTTCGACCGGCTCTTTCGCCTTATCCGGCAAAGAGGCGGACAACATAGCCCTCATTGTCTGTCCGGGGCGGTAATCCCGCTTTTCCGGAGTGATGTCAACCGTAATCCGGCGCGACTTGTCCAACACGGGGATTTTTACATATCCCGTCCATTGGGTCGGTTTTCCCAAATCGACTTCGCCCTCGACCGGCTTTT
>JAFYCE010000041.1 GCA_017539865.1 Alphaproteobacteria bacterium | reverse complement strand
GGTCCTTTTGATTTTCCGAAAACAGCGCGTTGTCATGCGGATGCGTGACCGGGCATTCCGATCGTTTTTGTTTTTACGCTTGTTTCGGAATATTATTTATCCAACAGGTCTAACCCATAAGACCGAACCGTTCCGTTGATCGCGTCGTTCAACCAATCGGCGATACTTTTTCCGTTTTCCAATTCCACAAGAAAATCGCTTGAAATAATAGTGTGCTGTGTGTTTTTGGTTTCCGCGTCTGCTTTATAGTCCCATATATAAATACCAACGTTCGGAATGTTTGTTTTCAGTCCGGCGACCATTTCTTTCAGATCCGCTTGGAACCGATCGCCGTTTGCCTTGTTCTTTTCCATTTTCCCGTTGTTGATATACCCTTGATATTGTTGTAAGGTATCGTCTCTGTACGAGCAATCAAACAGAATTTTCACGCTGTCGCCGCGCTTGTTGGAAAGGGCTGTCAGACTGTCGAGAACGATGTTGTTCGTTGTGAGCCGTTCCGTAATTTCCGCAGGCGACTTCCAAAGGTCACGCGCGGTTTCATGCCAACCGTCGTACAGAAGAAGCGAACTGTCCACGCAGACCGTAACGTTATTTGCCGAGGGGAAACGGTCGATCACGTCGTCCGCAAGCAGCGACGTAGCAAAACCGCCCGCGGAAAAGCCCGTTACAAGCAAGGTGTCCGGTTCTCCAATATACGGTTTGACGGTTTCCACCATCGCGGCATAGTTGGTATAACCGTGGTGATAAACGGTCTTTTCCTTCCCGTCGGACGTGTAGCGGTATTCACTCGTTCCCGTGTGGAAATCCCCGGAAGCATACGGAATGACGATAAACGACCAATCCTTGAACGGATTGTTTTCCGCAGTGCTTCCGATCCCGCCCTGCGCAACAAAGTTCTGCGCCGTCATATCGACCGCAAAGAACTTTGTCCCTTGCTTTGACGTTTCGGGAGTAATGCTTACCCCGCCGCCGAAGAAATAGACGACGACTTTGTTTTCCGTCCCTTTTCGGAAAATGCCGTGCCATTCGGTTCCGTTGGACGAGACGGTTCCTTCGGGAGTTACCTGATACCATTGACCGACTTTCGGCTCTCCTTTCAATTCAGGATAACTCATGAATATGGTTTTTTTGAGTAAAACCCCCACGCCGACGCCTACTGCAATCAATCCTGCCAAAACGACCAATACGACGATCAGCACCACGTGATTCTTTTTCTTTTTTACCTGTTCCGCCATAAAAATTTCTCCTTTTTTCAAAAAAAGTGTTGCATTTGAATTTGTTTTGCGGTACAATTGTATCATAAAACAAAAACAGAATCAAGACAATCGGAGAAATTTCAGCCATAAGGAAACAAGATCGGCGATTTGTCGCAAAAAAGGAGCCGTTATGAAAAGAAAAGACGTTATCATTACCGATTCCATCATTCAAGCGCTGTTTATCCTATTGAAAGAGAAAGAATTATCGGAGATTTCGGTCACGGATCTGGTTGCGAAAGCGGGCGTGAGCCGCAGTTCGTTTTATCGGAATTTCAATTCGTTTGAGGACGTGATCTATTCCTACTTTATGGACAAAGCGCAAAGCTGGTGGAAGGAAAACGAGCAGGCGTTCCTCTATGGCGAAAAAGAGGTAGAAACAAGTGTTTTTGAGCATTTGCTTACCATGAAAGATGATATACTGCTTGTATATAAAAAAGGTTTGTATTATCCGTTTGAAAAGCACGTTTTCGATTGCACGAAAGGCAGCCGCAGTCTGATCGACAAAGAACAAGCCTATCTGACGGCGAGAGTTTCGGGCATTATTTGCGGACTTGTAAACGAATGGATCCGGCGAGGCATGACCGATCCCCCCGCATACGTCGCCGGATTTTTGAGAAGGCGTACCGATTACAAAGCCGGAGAATGATACGAAAGACAAAGAAAAGAACGAAACAGGCACCCGGAACATTCCGGATGCCTGTTTTTTGACCGCTTGAAAGTGCAATTACCTTTGAATTTTAGTTTTCTGTAAAATTCCTAATGGAACAGCACTAACCGGTGACTTTTTTGCTTTTTTATTTCGCCCAGCCGAGCGACCGCTCTACGGCGCGGTGCCACAGACGCAACAGTTCCTCGCGCTTTTCATTGGACATTTGCGGAACAAAGGTGCGTTCGGCACTCCAGGAAGCGCGAATCTCGTTCAGATCGGAATAGAACCCAACGCCAAGACCGGCAAGATACGCCGCGCCGAGCGCCGTGGTTTCCACGCAGGCGGGTCTTGTAATTTCAAGTCCCAGCACATCCGCCTGGAAGGAAAGCAGGAAATTGTTTGCCGAAGCGCCGCCGTCCACCTTGACCGAACCGATGTGGAACGGTGT
>JAFYCE010000040.1 GCA_017539865.1 Alphaproteobacteria bacterium | reverse complement strand
GGCCATATCGCCGCTTTTATCCATTTCTTTTTTATATTCCGAGTATATCAGTTTTCTGTCCAGCCAATCTCCCACTTCAGGATGCTTGTCTTTGATTTTATACGCGAAAGCCGCCTGCTCCGTATAAGCAGCGGCTTCTTTTGCGCGATCCAGTCTGATTTGGTCGGCCATGTTCAATCCCGAAGCGTTTTTGCCGTTTTTCCCCAGTTGTTTATCCTGCATGGCGTGAACCATTTCATGATAGCAGGCTGTAGCGATTTCCGCGGCGCTGTTAAAAACGGTCGGATTGAGCATGATGGCTTTTTCCAGATTGTAGCAAGCCCCTCCGACTTTTCCGATATTCGTCTGAAAATGGAATTTGTATCCCATTTTAGCGACGTCATTCAACAGCTTCTTTCCTTCGGGAACTTCTTCGATGATATCGAAAACATCTTTTAAAATCTTTTTTTCGCTTGATACGGCTCCGCGTCCTTGTCCTTCCCCCTGTTTGCTTCCGCCTTCCAGAACGAACAGGCTGTTTTCCATGTCTTTGCGCGTACGGTTTTCATTGGAAAAAATGCTTGAAAGTAATCCCATTTCTCTACCCCCCGTGTTTTTTAATGGAATTTATACAACTTAGGATATATAATCCCGAACGTTTTGTCAAGTATTTCCCGAAAAGAAGGAAAACGCTTGGCGGAGGGAAGGTGTTTCGGACAAGGAAAATTTTTAACGGAAAAAGTTGACAAAAACCGGCGGCCGTTTTATATTGTTTGTAATTTAACGGATTTCCATTCTTTATTCGGGAGAATGCTATGAAAATATTGGCTGAAAAAAATTCAAACGGCGCAAACAACGACGTGCGCAAATTGCTTTCCTCTTATTTGGACGGCGCGGTCGCTTTGACGGCAGGAAAAACAAAGGCCGAAGCCAAACGGGTCATTAAGGATTATTTTAAAAAGGCCGACAAGGAAGGTTTGTCCGGTGCTGATGCCGCGATGGCCGTTTCCGAAAAGGAAAAGGCGTTGAAAGAAAAAGCGGCCGCTTATGATTTCAAAACGAAAATGAATTATTTTTCCGATGCGGATACGGCTCCTTTGAAAGAATCCAAAATCACCGAAGCGGTTGCCGCGGCATGGACGTTCTCCGCTTTGTTCGCCAACAGCGGTACGGTCGCCGCGACGGTTTTCGGAACGCTTTCCTATTACACCGTGAAGGGAGTCGCCAAGGAAATCGCCAAGGATGTGACGGAATCTAAAACGGATGCCGAAAAGATATCCGCGCAAGGCTATGCCGATATCAAGCATGCCCAGTTGGCTTTGAAATTGCTGAAAAAGGAAATCGAAGCGCCGGTAAAAGCGGCCGAGCGCACTAAATACAAAGAAGAAGCCAAAAAACTGTTTGCCGCCGGATACGGTTTGCACAGCGGCGGTTTGGCGGCTTTGACGCAGAATCGCAGTCGCTGATTTTACTAAAATTTAAACGGGATAACGTCCCTTTGCCGGATATCCGGCAAAGGGATTTGTTTGAAGTAAAGAATTTTTAATGGAAAAGTTGACAAAAAACGGACGGTAGCGTATATTCTTTTTCCAGAAAGTTGTTTTGTTTTTCGTCCGGAGGGGCTGTCATGAAAATAATGAATGAAAAAAAAGAAAATAAGACCGTCGGTGTGGTTGCCGCACGCAAATTGCTTTCCGTTTATTTGAACAAAGCGGTAGCCTTGTCGGCGGGCAGAAGCAAGGCCGAAGCCAAACGGCAGATCGGGTATTATTTCGACAGTGCTGATAAAAAATCTTTGACGGGGGAGGGCGCTTTAAAAGCTGTATCCGAAAAGGAAAAGGCTTTGAGCGAAAAAGCGGCAAAATTCGCTCTGAAAACAAAGCTGAATTATGCTTCCGATGCGGATGTTTCGGGATTGTCCGACGCAACGGCCGCCGGTGTGGCGGCTATGACGGCGACGATGTTGCTTCCGGTCGCGGACGGCAATGTTATTTCGGCGGCGCTTTTTTCCTTTGCAACATGCTGCGCGGTAAAAAGAATAGCCAGAACGGTTACGGCGGATTTGTCTTCCTCTAAAACGGATGCGGAAAAGAAAAACGCAAAAGATTACGCCGATATCAAACATGCCCAGTTGGCTTTGAAATTGCTGAAAAAGGAAATCAAAGAGCCGGCCAAGGGTAAAGAGAATAAAATGGCTCCGGCCGTTTTGAAGATGGCGGTGCAGAACGGCGGCCGTTAATTCTTTTCTTTAAAAAAAACAACCCTCCGTCCGTTTTCCGGCCGGAGGGTTTTATATGGCCTGTATGACCGGCTTTAGCGACCGCCGTAGTGACGACGGATCGTTCCTTTGAATGCGGAAGAGGAAGTTTCCGTCTTTTCTTCTTTTTTCTCGGCCGGTTTTTCGTTTTTCGGGTACGGTCTTAAGCCGCGTTTCCAACCGTGAACGGGACCGCGAACTCTTCTTTTGTTGCTTCTTTCCGCAAAATCCGCCATATCGATCGTTGAATCGGAAGCAACGCAGACATTCTTCAATCCCAAGCTTTCCGCCGACCGTTTTTGGTAATACATGAAATCCACCATGTCCGGACAGTCATAATGAATGGCGGCTTTCGCGTCCGGAATGGTGACGCGGGCGGGAGCGTCAACGGCGTTTTCGCCCTGATAATACGTTTTTCCGTCATAGTCTTTGCAAGCGGCGTTGATGATTTCCTTGAAAGTTTTGTCTTGAGAAAACAGACCGGCGGCGTTCTTGTCTTTGTATACACCGGCCATCTTGCTGTTTATTTCGTTCAGTGCCTGCATTGTGCATTTTATTTTCATCGGTGATTTCGTTTCCGCCAGATAACGGTCAATCAACGCCGGACGGTCAAGGTTCGCCTTTCCGGACTGTTCGAATTGGGCGCACAGTTCATAATTGCCGTTTTTCTTGAATTCCGCATAAATTTTCGGATCTTTGGCCTGCATTTGCGTTGCGAAAAGCATTTGCGTCGCCAAAGCGTCGGCTTTGCAGACTTCAGCGGCGGCCAGATAGGTGTTGACCGTCATGTTGACATTCGGGCGGGCGGCGTTTTCGATTTGCCAAACGGTACGGGCGGCATGAACCAAAGACAAAGCATTCGTTTCTTTCGATAAAGAGGGATTTAAGAAAATCCGTTTGTTTTCCGGATCAACACGGCTGGCAACGTCGGTTTTATTATCGAAATCAATCAGATAGCCGTCTTTGTCCAAAACATTCAGGGATTGTTGACCGACGTTGCTTTCGCCGAGTATGGCTTTCAAGCGGTTGATATACGCCGAGCCGGAGCCGTTTAAGTTCCTTCTGCCGAAGATTTTGGCCAGACCGCTGATCAGACTGGGTTTGCTTTTGTTGACTTCTTCCAGACCGGAAGCGGATTTCTGTTCAAATTCCTGTGGGGCGAGTGTCGTCATTTTTTTATTCCCTCTTAATAAATCAATCTCAACGGGTATTATAGACAAAATACAGAATAAATCAAGCTAAAATTGAGGGGGGGGGTAACTTATAAGTATATGGTTTTATTGTGTATTTTGTTGTTTTTTTGGGGGGGACTGTTTTTGCGCTTTACCGTCTTCGCGGTGATGCTCCGGCAGGGGCGTAAAGACGGCGGCTGAAGAAGAATTAAAAAAGTGTTTTTTTCAATCTTTATCGCTTTTTAATTTGTTTTGTGTTTTAATCAATCAGGAATTTTTATATGTAAGGAGGATAGAATGGATATAAATGAATTGCCTTCCCCGCAGTTTGTGATTAACGAAGCCGGAATGATTTCCGTTTTTCTGCCCGCGTTTGAGGGCGAACCTGAAAACCCCGTCCTGACTGCCAAGGATGAAAGTACGTTGAATTTTCAGCGTTCGCCCGACGGTTCCCTTTTATTGACGAAAATCGATAAAGCCGTTATGGCGTCGTTGAAAAAGGCGAAAAAAATATTGGTCGTGGAAACGAATGTATTGAAAAGCATTGATATTTTGGACAAAGCCCTGTCCGCTTATATCAAATCGGAAACGGCCGACCCCGAAAAAACGCAGAAAGAAATCATGGATAGCGTTGAGCGCGCTTACGAAGTCGCGGTTCGGCTGTAACGGATTTTTTGCGAAAAAAGTTGACAAAAGCAGGCGGGCGTTTTACTATTTTCGTAAAAGTTCGAATGTTTTATCGTTGATCGGGAGGATGTCATGAAAGTAATGGAAACAACGGCAAAAAAAGAAGACGCCATCGGCAGGTTTCTGGATTCCTATCTGAAAGGGGCGGTCGCTCTGACGGCCGGCGCCAAAAGGGCGCGCGCCGGCGCTCTGATGCAGGAGTTCTATAACAAGGCGGACAAAAAGGGATTGTCCGAAAACGACCTGTTGAAAGCTTCCGCCGAAAAAGAGGCCGAATTGAAAAAACAGGCGTCGAAATTCGGAATGAAAACCAAGTTGAACTACATGACCGACGCGGAT
>JAFYCE010000039.1 GCA_017539865.1 Alphaproteobacteria bacterium | reverse complement strand
TCGGAACGACCTGTTCGCCTTCGGGCATCAGATTGCCGCCCGCCCAGAATGCGCATAAAGACAACAATCCCGCCGGCGTGTCAGGGCATTCGTTGCCGACCTCCAAAGCCTTTTTCGCGTTGACTTCGTCGGGGGAAACGATCCAACGGTACACCGCCTGCATCGCGTTGTCGCGCACTTTTGCTTCGTGTGCCGGCACTTTCGGCGGAATGACCGCGTGAATCGTGTCCAGCGTTTCCTTTCTCACGGTTTGCAGTTGAGCTTCCAATTGTTCCGCCGCTTTGAAAATCGGGCTTTCGGGATCGATCGGCTGCGGCGTTTTTTCAATCTCAATCGCTTTTTTCAACGCTTCGATCGGATCGATGCCGTTCGCTTCCTTGAAAATATCGAAAGCGTATTGAATCGATTCTTCGGCTTCCGCCATGATTTCGGGTTTGACCGTTTTTTTCAAATCGTTCAAAGCCGCCTTTGTTTCTTCAAGCATGGCCAGAGCCTTGTTCAGTTGCGCCGGATCCCCTTTCGGCGGTTCGATTTTGGCAAAATCGGGAACGGTCGGTTCAAAAGAGGGCGCGATGCTGTCAATGTCCCTGTCTTCGGCGGGAACGGTTTCCAATTCTTCGTTTAAAGACAGCAGACACTGATACGCCCACCAGATCGCCGCGCGGCGGTGAGCCATATACGCCATCAGTTCGCACGCGCATTTCCAACGCCCCGCGTCCGCAAAATCCCAGACGATTGCCTCCGCATCCGTTTTATCAACGAAAAATGACAATAAATCGGGACGAATTTTATAGCCTTCGATTTTGCAAACATCGTTCAGGGTTTTGTGCCTTAACAGGACAAAGTGCCTGTTCATCCAATTCAATTTATCATACATTTCCCTTTATCCCTTAAGTTATCTTCAACGCTTTGACTTCGATATCGGACGCGCCCGCCTTTGTCCGGAGCGCCTGCGCGCCGGATTCAGCCGCTGTCGCTTCGCCGGACGAAGCTTTCGCTTCGGTTTCGGCGGCTTTGATATTGCCGTCCTGAGCCGACACGCCGTCTTTGGCCAATTTGCCTTCCGTTTCAGTCGCCGCCGTTTCCGCCTTGCTGATTGCGACGTTTTTCTCGCTGGGCTTCATATTCGTGTCGCCTGTCAGGTTGCTGTTTTTGTAGTTCGTCGTCGTCAGCATCTTGATGCCTTGCTTTATCGCCGCAGTCAGCAGTGTCGTTGTCGCCATCGTTGCGATCGGAGTTACCGCGGCTTGAATCGCCGCCTTTGTTGTCGGATCCAGTGCCATGCTATAACGCCTCCAATTCCTCTTCGGTTTCTTTATCGACGTCCTTTCCACCGAAAATCCTCCTATAGGCCAACAGGGCGATATCGGGTGCCGCTCTCGCCCCCATAAAGCGATTGATTTTATCCATCCGTCTGTTCGCCTTGTCCAAAGCGCTTTCCGGCGCCTCTTCCTGCTGCTGTTGTGGCTGTTGCGGCGGATTTTGATCCGGAGCATCAAGAGGAACACCCGCCATCACCACGTTTGCATCCTGATCCATAAGGGACGCCTGATAATATCCTTTGGAATCCAGAACAAGATCGGCATTCGGCGTCATCGAAATGCACGCTTCGTGCCACATCGCGTCCGAGGCGGAAGCCAGCAAAAACGATTGAATGCCCGTTACCAATGTCGCTTCGGTGATGTCGAAAGCCAACGTCGCGTCGGCCCGATTGTCCTCCATATAGTATTTTTTGTCGCTTTTGTCGTAATGAAGGATATAGTCGTCGTAATACTTTGTTTCAACAACACTGCGGACATTCCGGACCATTGCCAAAATCAAATTCAGAATCTTGGTGACAAGACCGAGGGCTTTGGCTTTTTTGGACGGATCGGGCTTTCCGTCCTCCGCGCCGGCATCTTTGGCAAAGCCTTCACCGATTCTGTCGGCAAGAGCCAGCACTTTTTCGATCGGTTCCGTGATCGCGCCGCTCTTCAGTCCGCCGAACGTTTTTTTGCGTGACGACCGCGGAACGGAAACAGTCTGTTCCAACGTGTACGCCAGACCTTCCATCACATACGAGGTCTGCGCAAAAGTCGTTGATGCCCCGACCGACACGGAACGGCCGAAAATATCCATACTGCCCGAATTGCAGATAAAGCCGCCGCCGAACCCGTCTTCCATAAACATGGCTTTTGAAAAATAGCCCGTCAGCATTTTTCCGTTCAAGTTCACGTCCCCGTTATGCTTCAGGGAAATTTCCGAATCGAACGGCCCTTCGCCGGCTTCAAGCCCGTCAACTTTCGCGGCGGAAATGGAAATGCCGGTCGGATCAAGCGTAATGGACGCGCCGCCGCAATCCAGCTGAATGCCGTTACGCGCGCTGATGACGATTTTATTGTCGGCGTTGAGGTAAATATCACCCTTGTTGATTTCCGATTCGTCAAGGACGCGTTCCTCCAAATCCTCCTTGATGTTTCCGGGAACGGTTATTTCCTTTCCGTCCTTATCCTTCGCTTTCCGGTCGCCGAACAGGAATTTTGATTCGATCGACACGCGCCTCCCCTTCAATTCGTTCAGGTTCTGCGCGCTGGAGGTCAGATCGCCAGTCGAAGAAACCTTGACCGTATCAATATAAGGATAATATGTCTTATTGCCTTCTCCGTCGTCCTCTTCCACGGACTTTTCCGTGTTCTGCAAATTTTCGTCCGTCGTCTGCCAACGGGAGGGTTCTTTGTAAAAGCCGATTTCGGAATACTTTTCGTCGCGGTTTTCGTCCGCCACGTTTTCCCCTGTTTTCTTATAACGGAGAACAAGTCCCTCCTCATCAAAAACGTCGGAGACTTCTTTCTCGTCCTCTATCGGAGAAAATGGATTTTCAGCATTGGGCAGATAACTCATCAGATAATGCGATGTTCCTTCAATGGCGACCAATACTTTTTCGCCGATGCGCGGAAAACGGTACATCCCGTTCATCTCTCCCCCGACCGGCATCGTCAGACGAATTTTCGCCGCCATTTGGTCTGCCGCCGGCTTTAAGGAAGGATCGTTTACCTTTTTGATCGCGTAAAAGGAATACATATCCTCGCTTTGAATGCATTGCCCCGTCAGATCGTTTCCGTCCGCCGTTTGAATTTTCCCTTCGGAGTCGGTAACGATCATTTCCTGTAAATTCATACTTCACCTCTGCGAAGGACAACACATTGCGGACAAAAGCGCCTGTCGACCGAAGAACCGTAATTCATCGCCGAAAAAGAAACTTCCGTGATTTCTTCGTTTGCGGCGGCGGACGGCGCGACAGCCAAAGTCGCCGGCCATTTTGCGCGGCAGTGCGTCCGCGACCGCGTTATCATCGCCGAAACGGCCTGCGTGTTTTGGGCACCGTAGAAATGCGCCAGAGAAAACATCCGGCACGGCATCAACAGCAAATTGTCACCGCTTCCCGTCCAAACATCTTTTTCCAGTTGGAAGGAGCGGTATTTCGCCTGCAAAATCAAAGCTACGTCATCATCGACGGATTTTTTGTCGGTATCTCGCGTGTAGCCGTGGAAATGGGACGTGTAAACCCTGCGTTTGTCTTTATTTTCCGTTTTTCCGACTTTCCAGTCGTAAGAACCGACATTGGAATTCGGATACGTTTCTTGCAACATCACACCATCAAAACCGTCCTGCCGTTTCATCTGCCAATCGTTCAAACGCCACAAATCGTTTGCGCCGTTTTCCGTACGGAAATCGAACTGCGATACGGACGGAATGGAACGTCCGTCGGAATAAACGACCTCCGCCCAATCGGGATAACGTTCGCCGGCAGAAAAATACAATTCGGTACCGCCTAAACCGTTGGATGCCGCTTTTGCGTGTTTGAACGAAAAGCTCAAACCGTACAGGGCGGTCAATCGTTTTACAAAATCATAATTCGATTCGTTGTCCTGTTCGTAAATGCCGAACGCGTTAAACGGACGGCGGGAAACAAGTTCTTCCGAAAAATTCGCCTGAAGCTCCTGTTCCGCGAAAACTTCCGTCAAAACGTCCAACGGCGTTTTGCGGCTGTAAGACGCTTTACGGATAATGTGTTTGAGTTTGGACATTGCCGGTTCGATATGCACGCGGTAGGAAAAGCTGTCCGTCTTGTCCGACGAATAGAAAACCCCCGTATGCTCAATGGCCGTAACGATTCCGCTGAACCAGCGCGTACGTTTCTGCGTCGCCTTGGACAACCTTTGCGTAAGCGAAAGCGTTACATTCAGAAACAACGCTTCGGATAACTGTTCGTAAGTGTACGCTTTATCCGACAAAACGATGACATCGGCTTCGTAAAGTTCCGAAATCGCTTCGTTCAAAACGACATCATACACATAAAAATCATCAAACTTCCCGCCGGCGAATTTGATATTCAGCATTTCATTGACAGCTACGGACATTCTTTCTTTCCTTAAACGATTTCATTGACATTCGGGCAAACCAACACGGCCGTTGCAATCGGAGCGCCTAAAGCCGGCGGGGAAATCCCCGTCACCAAAGAGCCGAGATTCGCAATCGGGCGGCCTTTTGCCAATTTGTTGATCGCGGTCGTCATCGTGACCGCGCCGATGCACATGGGACCGGCCACCGCGTCGCCCATGCAGGCGACCGGCAGTCCCTTGACCATCGTAGTTATCCCGCCGGGGCCGATGATAACGTCACCGGTCGCCGTCAGGTTCGCTATTGTTGCAACAGGTGTGGGCATGGGCTATTCCTCCTTGTTTTCAAATTCATAGGTGAACTGTTCATCCTTTGCATCCACAACAGCTTTTTTCAATGTGTGTCCTTCCATCGTGTTACGCAGGAACGCCGCACTGATTTCCGGCAGAAGGTCGTTGTTGATGATTGCATCGATCAAACGCGCGCCGGACGCCGCATTGTTGCAGCGGCGGATGATTTCGTTGCGCACGTTGTCCGTATAGGTCAGTTCGGCTTTGTAGTTTTCCTTGACGCGCTTGACGACTTTCGCCAGCTTCAGGTCAATGATGTTGTACAAAGCCTTCTTGCCCAACGGATAATACGGAACGATGGAAATACGTCCCAGCAAAGCCGCAGGGAACACTTTCATCATCGCAGGACGGACGGCTTCCTCCAACGTTTCCATACTCGGCAGATGGTCCTCGTCTTCGCACAGATCGCAAATTGCGTTGTCGCCGACGTTGGTCGTCAACAGAATGACCGTGTTGCGGAAATTGATCAAACGACCGGCACCGTCTTCCATCTGTCCCTTGTCGAAGACTTGGAAGAAGATTTCATGTACGTCGGGATGCGCCTTTTCCACTTCATCCAATAAAACGACACTGTAAGGCTTGCGGCGGACGGCTTCGGTCAGAACGCCGCCTTCACCGTAACCGACGTATCCCGGAGGGGCGCCTTTCAGCGTGGAAACCGTATGCGATTCCTGGAACTCGCTCATATTGATCGTGACGATGTTCTGTTCGCTGCCGTACATCTGTTCCGCCAGAGCCAGAGCCGTTTCCGTCTTACCGACGCCGCTGGGACCCGCCAGCATGATGACCGCGATCGGACGGTTCGGATCGGCCAGAGAAGCTCTCGCCGTCATCACGCGTTTGGCGATCAGATCAAGGCCGTGTTTCTGTCCGATGACGCGCTTGTTCATTTCTTCACCGAGGTTCAGAACGGATTGGATTTCATTCTTGACCATGCGTCCCAGAGGAATCCCCGTCCATTCGGAAATGATCGTCGAAACGGCCTGCGTATCGACCTGCGGCAGAACAAGAGGATCGTCGCCCTGCAAGTCGGCCAGTTCCTTTTGTTTGGCAATCAGTTCTTCGCGGATCTTGTCGGTGGAAACGCCTTCTTCGCGTAAAGAATCGCGGAGTTTCGCACATTCGGCGACGACGGCTTTTTCTTTGGCCAAACGATCTTCCAAACCGGTTTTCTTTTCGTTCTGTTTTGCCAGTTCGGCATCCAGTTCCGCCAATTTTTCCTTATGGTCGCATCCTTCGCTTTCTTCGCGGGTCAGGATTTCCTTTTCCAATTCCAGAGCCGAAATCTTGCGTTTGCAGAATTCCAGTTCCGCCGGATCGGAGTTCTGACTCAACGCCACGCGGGCGCAGGCGGTGTCCAGAATGCTGACGGCCTTGTCGGGCAATTGACGCGCCGGAATATAGCGGCGGGACAGCTTCACGGCGGAAGACAATGCTTCGTCCAACACCAAAACGTTATGATGCTTTTCCAAAGCGCCGATCATGCCGCGCATCATCTGCGTCGCCTTGTCGTCGTCCGGTTCGTCGACCAGAATGTTCTGGAAACGGCGGGTCAATGCAGGGTCTTTTTCAAAGTATTTGACGTATTCCGCCCACGTCGTCGCCGCGATACAGCGCAGTTTTCCGCGCGCCAGAGCAGGCTTCAACAGGTTCGCGGCATCGTTCTGTCCGGCCGTGCCGCCGGCACCGATCAAGGTATGGGCTTCGTCAATGAATAGGATGATCGGCGTGTCGGAAGTCTGCACTTCCTCGATCACCTGTTTCAGACGGTTTTCAAATTCGTCTTTCATACTCGCGCCGGCTTGCAACAGACCGATATCCAAAGAACACAAAACCGTTCCCTTCAGACAATCGGGAACGTCGCCCGCCGCCAATCTCTGCGCGAAACCTTCGACGACGGCGGTCTTGCCGACACCGGCATCGCCGGTCAGAATCGGGTTGTTCTGACGGCGGCGCATTAAAATGTCAATGATTTTGCGGATTTCCGCATCACGTCCGACAACAGGATCGCTTTTGCCTTCCTTGGCTTGCGCGGTCATATCGACGGTGTAAAGTTTCAGCGCCTCTCCCTTTCCCATCGCGGCAGCGCTCATCATCTGACCGGCCTGTCCGGTCGCGCCGCCTTCGCCGGAAGCGACGACGGACGTTTCACCGGAAGCGGAAACGATGTCTTTGAATTGTTCTACCAGCAAATCGCCGTTGATGCGGATGAATTCCTCGCTCATATCGTGCAGCAGGCGCGCCAGTTCCGGCGACTGCTTCAACGCGCAGAGCAAATGTCCCGTGCGGATTGCGCTTTCACCGAAAACCAGAGAAGTCGTCATCCACGCTTCCTGAACCGCCTGCTGAATCGTCGAGGAAAAGTCGCTGATGGAACTCGCCCCGCGCGGCAAAGCGTCCAGCGCGCGCGTCATATCTTTGGCGATTTTGGCTTCATCCAAGGCAAAATGTTTGATTGCCGCATGCCAGTCGGTATTTTCGCTCATCAAAATCTGGTTGACCCAATGCACCAGTTCAACATACGGATTGCCGCGCGTTTTGCACAAGATGGTCGCGCTTTCGATCGCCTTGTACGCCGCTTGATCCAGTTTTGAAAAAAGCTGAACTCTTTTTAATTTTGCCATAGATTTTTCTCCTGTTGTTTAAACGAAGCCTTATGCTGTTTGGCGTAAATTTTTGAAGCTCTAATTGTTATTTTAATATTTTCGTCGTTTTTCGGACGTCCTATCAGGAATCCCTGTCCCAAACGGACACCTTCATCCCGTCCGCCGAAAACAACTGTCGGAACGGTTTTTCCGACGACATTGAACGTTAAAGAATATTCCAACGGCCTGTCCAGATAAGCCGTTATCACCCGATTGATTAAATTAAATCCCGAATGTCCCGGCATCCACTTGCAGCTTTCGGCGAAAGAAACAGGTTCCGTTTCGATTTCAAATTCCCGCGTTGCGCTCATATAAGAGCGCCCCAACTGTATGCTTTCCCCCAAAACGCTGTTTCTTCGGTTCCCCAAATGGCATCGCTCGCCTTTCGGGATATCGTAAGAGGACACGACAAAGTCTTTAATTTTCAAATCGATTTTCAGAATATTGCGTAAAATCTCCTCCAACGAATCACGGCTTTTAACCGATTTTCCGAAATGTTCGGCATAATTTGCCGTCAAATACGGAAAAGTCCGGTTTTCTCCGAGCATATCCGAAGACGTCCCCGCCAAACTGCGAATGATATCGGTAATTTTATCGTCGTTTTTGCGATCGAAACTGACAGCTTGTTCGTTTTCCGCCCATGCTCGATAAAACAATGTCAGGAAGCGATGGTTAATAATATCCAAAAACCGCCGCCAGGTCTGGTCGTAATAGTTATGGGAACGCTGAAAGACATAGTTTGTAAATTCCAGCGGCATCGGACCGTTCACCCCTAAAAGTCCGAAAAAATACGTCATAATCAAGGCTTCAACATTTCCGTTGCCCTGACGGATCTCGGCAACTTCGGTCGGCGGAAAATGCAGATACGGCGTCTGACCGAAGCGTACGTTTTCCTGAGTCGGACGAGCCGCTTTTCCCAGACGCGGCAAATCCGGCCGACTGCCCTCGATACGTCGTACCAACTCGAAAAAATCCGGCGCTCCCGTTCCGTTTCGCAACCGGCGGGAAGCCTGTCTGACTAATTTTCCAACGTCTTCCATGATGCAATATGTCCCGATTGCTGCGAAGAGAAATTCATCTCCAACAAAGAATTAAGCGGCGTAAACGATTTAAACAGCTCTTTTAAAATTAAAGCAAAGATATAAACACCCGTTCCGGCATATGCTTTTTCGTTTAAAACACAGTCGACTTTCCACCCCGGTTCGAAAAACACGACGCCGTTGCGGATAAATCTGAACGTTGCCGGATCGCTTTTTAAAGAAACGATGCCCTCCGTCATGCGCTCCGTTTCCTCCGCCGAACGAATGGAATAGTTGCCCAAAAGAGTCCGAAGCATTTCCAACGGCGCGTTGCCGTCCTGCCAAAGCATTCCCGACAGATTGAACACAATATGGGATACCTTTGCCCAATCTGAAGAACTGCCCGTTAAAATCAGCGGATACGCCGGACGGGACGGCATAACAACAAACGAAGCGGATTGAACGGCGGATTCCAAAGCAGTCAGTTGCATCTGATCCGTCAACAACAGAGGCAAATCCCTGTTTGTGCAAATCAAATCGGCGGAAAATTGCGATGCGTCAAACAGACTGTCATCCCGTTCCGTCAATGAAACAAAGACCTCTGTTCCCGTATAGGAACTTCTTTGCGTTGCCTTGCGATCAAACAGGCTTTTCTGCCGGTGCTGACTGAAAAAATTTCGCTTGCCCCGAGAAGAATCCTCAACATTTTCTTCGTAAAAATTAGAAGCGCTAAACAGCGTTTCATTGCGTTCGTTGAAAAATTCCAACCGGCGAACGCCGTAAACTTCGTAATCGCGGGGAGCCGTCCGGTCGGCAATAATCTGAAATTCATAAGAATCCTTATCTAAAAACGTTCTGTCCGAACGCTTTTTAAACAGGTTCAGAACAGGAATACAGTTCGTTTTAATCGCCTGCGCCGTAATTTCGTTAACCAATTCCGGTTCGCGGCGAGAAAACGCAATCAGCAATTCAAATTTAGTCACCGATGATTTAAAGACGACGTTTTCCAAAGAAACGAACTTGAAAAACGCAGGATAAGATAAAAAGTTCTGCAAAACATGCAATCCGCTCAGATTGCCTTTCATTGCACCGAATACTGTCGAAACGGCAACGGCCGGCGTTTCAAACTTCACGTCCGGCAACGGCGTAAAATTTTCCGCATCCGTTGAAATATAAACCTGTTCCGTTTCTGTCTGCATCTGACGTATCAATAAGGAAGCGACGGCATCCGGCAAATTCAAAAACAACGACAGTCCGGAAATGTTCAAATCAGAAACGGAACGACCGTTCAACATTTCAAAAGACAGTTTCAACGCCGCCGCATGAGCTTTTTCCGTATTAAATCGGGAAACATCCCTCGTCACGTATTCCGCTCCGGAAACCTTTAACGGCGACAATTCCGTTTTCCAAACGGATGTAAACCGGCACGGCGTGTTGACCGTCGGAACAAAAGCGTCGAAGACCGAATGAGCCGGCAGAGAAAATCCCCGTCTGACGTTATCGTTTTCAAGATCAATCCCCGTTTCAATAACAGCGCCGGAAGCAATCGGATACAACGCATCCGGAACAACGGAGTTTAACACGGATTCCAACAGCCGCTTATGCCCGTCGTCCAGTTTTTTTTCGACGCGTGCCGCCAGAAATGCTGTTCCTTCCAGCAGACGTTCCACATACGGATCCCGACAATCAAAAGAAGACATATTCAGCCGCGAGGCTATTTTTGGAAATTCATCGGCGAATTCCGCGCCCAACGTGCGCAGATATCCAAGATTTTCCCGATAATAATCCAAAAAATCCATATGTTTCCCTCCGCTTTATCCCTGATAATTCCTCAAATACGAATTTCCCGTTTCCAAATCCAAACGGGATATAAAAACGATTTCTTCGCTTAATTCCGGAACATCAATCAATCCTGAAATCTGAAATTCCAAAACGGATTTGATTTCTTTGTCGTTTTCCGCCAACGTTACCTCGATCGAATCCGGCTTCAGGCGCGGTTCAAAGATCTGCAGCTGATGACGGATATGCTCACGGATTTCCTCCCTGTCGTCCTGCGAACAGACTTTTCCGCAAAAATCCGCCAAACCGAATGCCAAAACGGAATCCGCCAACTCTTCCTTTTTTCCCAAATCGTTTTCCTGCGGATGGGAGCGTGAATTTAAAAGCATTTCGATATTGTCGAAAATATCTTTTTTCAACTGTTTGACCGTAATGCCGAGTGAATAATTTTCTTTCTTTTCATCAGGAGCGAAATCCGTCAGACGGCGCAACAAACACGGCCAGTATTTAGCGTCCTCTTTGGATTTAAAAGCTTCTTTATCCATAGCTCTCCCCTAAAAAAAGACATAAGAGGAAAGCCGCAAAATACGGCTTTCCCCTTTTATCACAAAAACAATTAAGCATTTTCGACCTGGTTGAAAGCCGCTTCAATTGCGCCGTCTTTGGAACCATCCGGCTTAATCGCCGTATATTTCCAAGTCATCTTGCCGGCAATCAATTCGACTTCTTCAACGATTTCGGCCGTTGTTTCATTCTGAATCGTTGTAACTTCTGCTCTGGCAATCTTGACATTTTCCATTTTAATTTCATAAACGGGCACCTGAACACCGGCAACCGCACGGCAGCTTTGGAATTCAACCGTAGCGACCTTCTGGCCGTTCATGCAGAACTGCTGCAGTTTCGGGGTTGCCTTATCAAGGCGATGTGTAAATTTAAACGGAATAAACTGTCCGCGACCGACGATATCCCCGCGCTGAGCCGAAATATTCTGCATTGCGCCATGAGCAACCGTCAACGCTTCAATCCATTTAGCATGAGCTTTATCAGAAGATTCTCCATCAACACCGTCTATCTTTACAAAGAAATCAACCGCCATATTTTTTCTCCTTCGTTTCTAAAGTTTCTTAAAAAGAGGGCTTTTTTAAGAAAAGAGAAAAAGCCCTTAAAAACTTATTTCGCGCCGCTCGGAACTTTCGTGACCAAACGCAAAGACGTGGTCAGACCTTCCAGCTGATAATGCGGACGCAAATAGAATTTGGCCGAATAATATCCGGGTTGACCTTCGACCGAGTCAACTTCGACTTTGGCTTCCGCAAGCGGATATTTCGCCTTGACTTCCTCGGATGCATTCGGATCGCCGGTGACGTAGTTGGCAATCCAGTCGCTCAACCATTTCTGCATATCATCCTTTTCCTTAAAAGAACCAATCTTGTCGCGGACAATACATTTCAGATAATGCGCGAAACGGCTCGTTGCAAAGATATACGGCAAACGGGCGGACAAAGCGGCATTCGCCGTCGCGTCCGGAGAATCGTATTCTTTGGGCTTATTGACCGTCTGACCGCCCAAGAAAACGGCATAGTCCGTATTCTTCCAGTGAATCAGAGGCAAGAAGCCGTTTGCGGACAATTCCGCTTCGCGACGATCGGTAATTGCGACTTCGGTCGGGCATTTCATCGCCACGCCGCCGTCGTCGGTCGGGAACGTATGCGTCGGCAGACCTTCCACCGCACCGCCGGATTCGACGCCGCGAATGTTTGCGCACCAACCGTATTCCGAAAAAGAACGGTTAATGTTCACTCCCATCGCGTAAGCGGCGTTCATCCAATTATATTTATCGCTGGATCCCGCGCCGGTGTCTTCTTCAAAATTGAATTCCTCGACCGGATTTGTCTTTGCACCGTAGGGCATACGGCTCAACACGCGCGGCATCGCCAACGCGACATAACGGCTGTCTTCCGAATCGCGGAAAGAACGCCATGCGGCATATTCCGGCGTACCGAAAATCTTGGTAATATCGCGCGGATTGGCCAATTCCTGCCAAGAGTCCATATTCATGATGGACGGATCGGCAGCGGAAATGAACGGCATGTGAGAAGCCGCCGCAATCTGCGCCATTCCCTTCAAAACTTCCAAATCCGGCGCGGTATGGTTGAAGTAATAATCACCAATCAAACATCCGTACGGTTCGCCGCCCGCCGTGCCGTATTCGTCTTCATACAGCTTCTTGAACAAAGGGCTTTGATCCCAAGCCGTTCCTTTGAACTTTTTGAGGCTTTTGGCGACTTCCTGCTTGGAAGCGTTCATCACGCGGATCTTCAGCGTTTCGCTGGTTTGCGTGTTGTTAACCAGATAGTTCAGACCGCGCCATGCGCCTTCCAACTTCGAGAAATCCTCGTGGTGCATAATCAGGTTGACCTGTTCGGAAATCTTCTTGTCCAGTTCGGCGATGATGCCTTCGATCGTCTTGATCGAGTTGTCGGACACCAGAGCCGTGTTTTCCAAAGCCTGACCGACCAATGTTTTCACCGCGTTCTGAACGGCGGAGTTGGCCTCTTCCGACTTCGGCTTGAATTCCTGATTCAAAAGCTTTTCAAAATCGGACATTTCAAGCGTTTCGGCGTTCAAAGAATCAATTTGCTGTTGTGCTTCATTTGCCATTGATTAAAACCTTCTCCAAATTAAATCACTTATCCGCCTTTTCGGCATCTTCTGCGGGAGCTTCAGCCGCTTCTTTTTCCTTGGCTTTCTGTGACAAAGCCTTCAGTAAGGCGGGATCTTCCAAAATTTTGTTCAGCAGTTCTTCCGCACCGGACTTGCCGTCCATATAAGACAACAAATTGGCCAATTCCTGACGTGCTTTCAATAAATCTTTCAGACCATCCACTTTGGAAGCGACGGCGGCGGGCGAAAAATCATCCATGCTTTCAAACGTCATATCAACCGCCAGATTGCCTTCGCCCGTCATCACATTCGGAACGTTAAAGGCAACGCGCGGCTTGACGCTTTTCAGACGATCATCAAAATTGTCCGCATCAATTTCCATCATTTTGCGGTCTTCCAACTTAGGAAGGGGTTCGGCGGGCTTGCCTGACAAATCGGACATCACCCCCATAACGAACGGTAAATTGACTTTCTTTTCCGCTCCATACAATTCGACGTCGTATTCGACCTGAACGCGGGGCGCTCTGTTTTTACCAATAAATTTCTGACCACTGTTAGAAGCCATATTTTTCCACCTTTACTTCAATTAACACCTGTTACTCACTCGATCCGCCGTCATTTTCATCCGGACGAACCCCCAAAATATCCCGTCCGCGCGACAAAGCATCGGGAGCGATATCCGCCAATAAATCCATAAAATTCATTTCGGACAGACGCAATGCGCGTTCAATCAGATAGGGAACGGGACTGGTCGGCTCTTCCAATCGGAAATATTCAGCCCCTTTTTTCAGTAGCAAAAGCGCTTCCGCCCGGGACGACGCCCGAAAAGAAGCCAAATCGCTGAAATTGTTTTTAATGACCGGCCTTGCCGCCGCAGCAACCGGAGCATTTTCCTGACCGGCCGACTCGGAAACCTCGGAAGAAGACTGTTCCGTAAAAGAATCTGTAAACTTGGCGTAAAACGCCCGAAAACGCTTCAATTCCTTTTCCAACGCCGACATATTCAAAGAATATCCGCCCCCCATCTTTTCATTCATGGCGGAACAGATTCCCCCGACATTTTCCTGAATCTTATCCAACAAAGCGGCGCGCGCCTGAATTTTTTCAACCGGCAGACTCATCATCTCCGCCGAAATCAGCTTGGCATCGACCGGTGTTTCACTTTCGATTTCTCCGTTGGAAATCATTACATCACGCATCGTATAAGGCAATTCCGGCATCAACCGGATCGTACGCAGTTTAGACAGGAACATGATCGGATCGTTGAAAGCGCCCGGCTGCGGCGACAGCATCGCCATAATGTTCAACCGTTCCAACGGATCGTTGTCGTCGTCGGGGTCCAGACGGGGATAAAAACCGTCCCACATATCCGAAACCAACCAACGGATGACATCCACCCCTTCCGAAAGGCCGTCAAACCCGTTCAAT
>JAFYCE010000038.1 GCA_017539865.1 Alphaproteobacteria bacterium | reverse complement strand
CTGAGCCAGGATCAAACTCTCATGTTTATTTCCAAGCCGATCCCGTGCACATCTCTAAATCACTCGCTTCTAAAAAGCTTCATAAATTGACAGAGGTCATAATTCCTATGTTCCTAAAAACATAGCCTTGCTTACTTCCTCGTCTGATATACACGTCAAACAGCCATCACTAAACAGCCGCTGCCTGTATATCTCTTTCCTTCATTATACACTCTACTTAATAACTCGACCTTGTTCCAAGGTGCAGGACGGGTTATATACAAACACACATATCAAGTCAAGAGACTTTTTATAAAATTTTCCTTTTTTTTATAATATTGAAAAAATCAACCTTTTCCGCCGATTATTTCCATCAATTTCTGAAGAATTTTCATATCCGGCTGCTCATTTTTTTGAATTTTGTCGTATAAGAAAAGAATCGCTTCCGCAAATTTTGACGACTCCGTTTGTTGATAGAGCGGGCGAAGCGTATCCAAGCATTTTGTTAAAAGTTCCTTTGACAATCCGGATGCGGAAGTGACCGTATTCTCCGGCATTTCGACAGGTAAAACATTACCGACCGGAGCGATCATCGTAATACAATTTTTCAGCCGTTTTTCCGTAAACAAGCTCTGATAGCCCGTTTCATCAGGATCCAGCCAACCGGAAAGCATAACGGCGTCTTTATCTTCCGAATCGAAAACTTTTATTGTCGCCAAAGAAACTTCACGGCCTTTAATGTAACTTTTTGTTCGTATCAGCGTCGGTTTTCCGGCTTCGACCGGACGATTCGGATAAATCAAACAGACATTCCCGTCTTCTATGCCGGCAGGAACCATGGAGCGACCGCGGCACCGAACGGCAAACGCATTTTCTTCAGCCATAAAAGACGGAAGAATGATGCGGTCTTGCAGTTCCGTTTCGTTGAACCAGCCCTGCGCGATGCCGCAGTTTGCCAAACCAAGCAGAGGCAGGGAAATGCATTTTTCTTTTAATGAAGCCTTTTCGCCGTTTCCCATCAACAACCAATCCAACGAAACATCACAACGCTGTGCAATACGGCATAAATGTTCATGTTTCGGAATATCATAGTTATTCCAGATTCTGGCAAAGGTGGCCCCCGGGATTCCCATGCGTTTTGCCCAACGGAAAGGTTCTTCTGTTCCGATCAACAGCGTCAACCGTTGGTGAAATGCTTCATTTTTAGTTGTACCGTTCATATTTTCCGCCCTTCAAAAAAAAGCTTGTCTCTTTCAAAAAGCGGAAAGTATTTCCGAAAACAAAATTTTCATTTGAAAAATTCCGTTTTCAGAGTTATTCTTTCAGACATAACAAAAATGCTTTTTGAGATTGTTCTCGCAATCTTTAAAAAGAGTTTGTTATGTCTTCTTTTTTGCTTCGCCGGAAACAACCCTCCTGTCAAAAGCGTTGTTGTCCGGTCTGAAAGAAAGACAAGCCTTCTAAAAAAACCCGATACTGAGGCTTTGCCGTCATGTATCGGGTTCATTTTATAGTTTTTTTAGTGTTTGAGAAATTATTTTTCATCCTCTTTTTCTTTTTTCGCCTTTTTTTTCAAATGCGAAACCAGTCCTTTCACAGATCTCCATAAACCGGCGAGCATTTTTTTCACGCCTGTCCATAAAGATTTTCCTGTCGTTTTAAAAAGCCAGACCAGTATATATTCCAACAATACCGGTGAAAGCATAATCAAAACGTATTTAATCAACGACCATGCCGTGTATTCAAAGCGAATCGAAAGAAAAGCCCCGAAACATATTCCGATAATGTAACGAAGCCTTTCTCCGAGAAACAAAAAAGGAATCAAATTGAGAATGAACAGAAATAAAAAAGTGCAAAACAGCAGTATCGCCGTTTCCTGACCGATAAAAGAAAAAACGGAGGAAACAATATCCTTGACGCTGACAAACAAATCGCGAATTTCCACCAGATCCTGATTCAATTTTGCCATGGATTCCGTAAAGCCGTCATATTTTTCCTGAACGGCCGTCATCGCGCCTTGAATACTGTCTTTCAATCCTTCAAACATTCTAACGAACCGTTTCGCTCAATCCCTGCGTTTTAATCAAATTCGTATATTCCTTGGCAAACGTATGAAAGCTTTCCGCAGATTCGACTTCCTGCGCCACCAAATGATAATCCATCAATCCCTGTTGTGGTGATTTTGTAATAAAATCAAACGCTTGAGCAAGTTCTGTTTCTTTCATAAACGGCATAAAGTTTTCCCGCACTCGCATAACGACTTTAGGCCGTCCCGCCAAACGTAAAGCCGCCGCCCAATCCAAAATGCGCTGAGCCTCTTGAGGCGTCAGTTTTTTCTTAGGATCCGGCTTTTTGATCAAGACTTTTAAAGCATCTGCCGCCTTATCCCACCTTTGAGCCTGCCAAAAAATTTCCGCGCGAAGCATTTTAGCCGCTTCAGACTCATTTTTTTCCAATAAATCCGCAGCTTCATCCGTTTTCTTTAAATCGGCCAACGCCTTGGCTTTAATAAGCATCCGCTGTTGTTGCAATTTATCCGAAAAGACCTTATCTTCACTGATTTTCAAGGCATCCAACGCTTTTTCGGGTTCCTTGTTCAACAAACGAATCAATGCCACACGGGTTGAAATCAGTCCGCGTTCCTTATTGCTGATTTTTTGTTTCAACTGTGTTTCCAATAAAGAAGCCGCCCGCTCCAACAAATCAATGGAAACAAGCCTGTCCGCCAAGCGACGAACGACCTGCGCCCCCTTTTCCCCCGGCGGCGTCAACTCTTTGAATTCATCATACAAAGCGATCGCTTTGACCGGCGGCAGAAGATTTTCCCCATCACCCAAATAAAGTTTTTGGAAAATTTCCTCCATCAATTTTTGTATTTTTTCGCTTTCCGAAGAATCCTTAAAGCGGTATTTCATATCATTCAGAATATGCAAGACCTGAGCAAAATCCTTTTGATCCTGATATGCGGCCACCAATAAAGTCATCAGATTATATTCAAATTCACCGCCGCGCCAAGCATAAGACAGACGTTCCAACTCCGCGACACGTTCCTGCGGCGTAATTGCCTTGGAGCGAGAGTCCATACGAACTTTTTCCAATCCTGCCATCGCGCGAAAATATAAATTTTTTCCCTCTGTCAGGCGTTTTATTTCGTCGCGGGCAAGAGAATATTGCCCTGTCAATTCCTGCCACAAAGCATGATAAAAGGCGATTTCATCATTTTCTGCAGCGGAATTGCCTGAATTATTGGCCGCCTCCATAAAATTTTGAATGGAAAATTCATCATTGGCCGCGACAGCCGCATGCAACCCCGCCAAAGCCAATCGGGTTTTTATCGGCTGGGGATAGGCCTGCAGGATATCCATGCTTTCTTTCATTGCGGACAAATAAATATCCGGTGTGGTGGACGATGCCGCCAACGTCGCCGCGCGAAAATATTTGGAAGCGTCATCATCTTTTAAAAGGGGAGAAGACAAATCCTTGATCGCTTCATCGTAGCGCATCATCATAAAATTGGCCGCCCCGCGCAACGCTATCACCCCCGGCAGTTCCGCCATTGTTTTATTATCCGCCATAATCGTCTGCAATACACTGAGCGTTTCGGGATACATGCCGTTTGCAAAATAGTACCGAGCCAAAATCAATCGCTGAATGTCTTTATTTTTTTCATCCGCTTCGGCAACATTGGCTTGCAGCTCTTTCAATGTGCCGATATAGGTTTTTCCATCGTTTCCGCCCCAAGACGCCACATCCAAGATTTGAGACAAAGGGTCTGTGTTGATTTTCATCTTAGCCAAAAGCGTAAGAATATCCTCCGACGAAAAGCGCATACCGCCTTCGGGACCGCGCACTTCAATGCCGGATGTGGAAGAATAGACATTCAGTTCCTCAATATTCGGAACGATGACAATGCCTTGCGCCGTCTGCAAGAAGGAAGCGTCAACAAAAGAACGGGCATGAGGCACACCTTTGCCTAATGCAAAAACGGGAATGATATACATCAAATCGCCGACTTCGGGATCCACCATCGGCAATACAACGGGCGATTCATTCAACGGAATGAAAATGCGGGGGCCGAAAACCGTTTTGCGCTGCAAAATCAAATCCAACGGCTGACGGGGTATCATCGGCTGATACATCAAATCGACGATCCACAACAACCCTTCGCGGCGCAGACTGGGGTTATACCCCTTTGCCGTCACCAGACGATAGATTGTCGCTTGAGAATGCGGGATTTGAACCATTTCGTAAATGATGTCTTTGTAAACGTCTTTTTCCAATGAAAAATCAAAATCGCCCTGCCGGTCAAAAACGATCCACAAATAGCCTTCACGCCGGAATGCGGCGGCTCCGGTCATTCTCGACCACGGGAAACTGAGAGACGCCGCCCTGTAACCGGCCAAATCCTCTTTAGACAGATTGTCGTATTCGGTCGGTCTGTGTCCAAATACTTTAGGATTGGACAACATCAAAGAAACATCCGTTTGCGATGCCGAATACGGAATGATTGACATATCCATTTCAGCCGCCGTTTTCCTGTCGGCGGCATCTTCCGAATCATCAATGACTTCCCGCATCGGAACCTCTGCCGCCGGTACTGCGGTTGCAGATTCAGACCGTTCCGCCGTTTTATTTTTCTTGACCGGAATTGATCCGGCGGAAACAGGCTTTTCCTCGGCGACATTTTCCGGCGTCTTTGAAAATTCGGCCGCCGACTGTTCCGTTTTTAATTCGGCGGCTTTTTTTTCTTCAGATTTCTTTTCGGAATCATTTTTGACAGAAGGCTTTCCGTCCCGCAAGGAAACAAAGATACGGTTTTCCTCTTTTCGGGCTTCGACAAAACCTCCCTCAGGCAGAACGATGGAAAGATCCAGCCGTTCTTTTTCTTTTATCAGCCGCATCCGACGCCACTTAAGCGGCAATGCCGCACGGATTTGACTTAAGGAGACGGAAGTTTCAGAAATCTGAACGGGGAAAGACAATCGATACCGTTCGGCAACGGTTTCTTCGGTAAAATCAACGGGCTTCTCCCATGAAAAGATAACTTGTATTTCTTTTTCGCGCTGAACGACCGACAAATCGGGTGCCGCCACTATCGCCGAAAAAACCGGCGGGGCTACCAGCAAACCTATAAAAAAAAGACCGATCCGTATCAATGAGCGCATTCAATCCGATCCGTTAAAAATTCCCCAATACGGCTGTCATTTTCTTCTTCAGCATCGCTTCCGTAAACGGTTTTGCAATAAAATCGGCAATTCCCGCCTGACGAACAGCCGCCGTCACCTCTTGATTACTTTCCGAGCAAATGACGATAAACGGAACCTTTTTTAATTTTTCATCCGCCTGAACCTGTTTAACGAAAGCGGCTCCGTCCATAGGGCCGGTCAGCCAGTCGAAAATAATCAAACCGCACCTTTTTTCCTTCAAACAGGCGATAGCGTCATCAGTCGTACCGGCCTCCAGCGTATTATAAAAGCCCAACTGCCGCAGCAAGTTGCGAATAACGCCGCGCATTGTTTGGTAATCATCAACAATTAAAACAGAAATTTCTTTATTTACGGACATTTTACCCTCATATGAGATATAAAACGGCAGTTTAATTGATATTGACCTTTTATAAAAGCTCTTTTATCAAAAGGAGCTTTTATTTTTTATTCGGCATCGGCGGATTCATACCCCGGCAGCTTTTTTTTATTCGCCAATTCAGACGTCAGAGCGCTGGCTTTTGCCAAATCCATCAACGCCAGAATCGGTGCGGATTTGGATTCCTTCATTTGTTCAAAGACTCGTACCAGCAACGGCATTTCCATATCATTAAACAAACGGGCGGCTTCTTTCGGTTTCATGGTGGAATAAATCTTGACCAGATTTGTCAGTCTGGTTTTTTCCTTTTCATCATAGACGCCGATCAGATCTTTAATAGAGGCTTCCAACTCTTTCAATTTAGCGATTTTAACGTCCATTTGCGCTTCCGCCGCTTTTAAAACACCGGCCTTCTGTTCGATCAGACGTTCACGCGCATCCAGTTCTTCGCGCCGTTCCGCCAATTTTTGTAAGATTTCCAATTCCGACTGGGAAAAGCTTTTGTTGTTTTCCCCTTTTATATCGGCGGCAATTTTTTCAGACAATGTAGAGTCCGCTTCTTTCTTTTCCTGCGAAGCCTGCACCGGAACGGGATCCTGAGCCTGAACGGCGGTAATGGAAAGAGCGGCCTCCTTTTTTTCAGCCGAGGACGGAATGACGATATTGCGCCAAACCACACCGACACGAAGGGATAACATTAAAACGCAAAAGAAAATGACGACCGGCAGCAATCTGAAACGGGCGGCTTCAGCCTTCCGCTTTTTATCTTTGCGCGCAGAGATATTTTTATCATTCTGATTCATTTTCCAAAACTCCTAGCGCATGGACTGCAGTGCTTTTAACAATTCGCGTTCCGCTTCGGAACGATCGGAGCCGAATTCTTCTTCGGCAACGGGATGAAATTTCTTTTCGGGTTTCGATGAACGGACATTTTCCGTATCGCGTAAAATATCCTGAGCGGCCGAAACGGCGGAAGAAATCAAATCTTCGGGATTTTCAGCCAATACTTTCCTTTTAGACGGCTTGGATTTGACCGTACCGGAAACAACCGTGTCATCCGGCGATTGGAAATGCGTCTGTTTTTCGGAAGCCGCAGGAACAGAAACGGATTTTGACGAATTCACCGCATTTTCTAAACGCTGAGCCGCCGTTTCCGCCCGTTCAAGCATAAACGCCATATCGTCCCGCAGCGTCTGCGCCTTTTGAATTTGGTCGCGTAATAAACCGCCTGCGCTGTCCGCCGCCTGTTTCAGCTTGGGAATACCGGATTCCGCCCTTGTCGTCGCTTCGTTGAACGCTTCAATCAATCGTCCCAGATCCGCGCGGCTATTGCGCAAAACTTCCAGCCGTTTGTTTAAAATAACAGCGAAAACGATCGTCGGAACCAGCAAAGCGATAACGACAATATTGATAAAAAGTTCAATCGACATGCGTTTTAATCCTTTTGCCGTTTAATTTTATCTTCGATTTGGACGGCGATATGATCGCCCTTACGTCCCATGTGTCCGTAAAACATCGGAATATCCCCGCAGACCATTTCAACATCGGAATCCGGATGTGCATTCAACAACAGTTTTGTTCCGACCTTCCACTGCAAAACCTGTTTCAAGGATGTCATATGTCTGTCCAAAACAGCCAGTAAATTGATTTCACTGACCCAAAGAGCTTCAGCCAGATGGTTTTCCCAAATACTGTCGCGGCCGAATTTTTCCCCCATGAAACCTTGCAACAATAATTCGCGCACGGGTTCCAACATCGCGTAAGGCAATAACAACTCTATCCTGCCGCCTCGGTCTTCCATATCGATTCTGAATTTTGCCAAAACGGCGGCGTTTGAAGGTCTGGAAATCATAGCGAACTTCGGATTCGTTTCCAACCGGTCGAACCGGAACGTCACCGGCGACAACGGATCGAACGCCGCAGACAAATCGGATAGTACCAAATGAATCATTTTTACGATTAAATTGCGCTCAATCACCGTATACGGCCTGCCGTCCAAACGCATAGCCGCCGTTCCGCGGCGACCGCCCAACAGAACGTCGACAATAGTATAAATCAATGATGAATCGATCGTTATCAATCCGAAGTTATCCCATTCTTCCGCTTTAAAGACGGCCATCATGGACGGTTGGGCGACAGAGTCCAAATAATCGCCGAAACGCATCGTATCAATGCCTTCCAACGTGATTTCAATATTGAACTGCGTAAAATTACGCAGTGTTGTCGACATCAAACGCACCAACCGGTCGAAAACGATTTCCAACATCGGCAGACGTTCATAAGACACCGTCGTCGTATTCAATAACGCGCGAACACCCGCCTGTTCATCAGCGGATTCACCGTTGTTCAACAAACTGTCTATTTCATCCTGATTCAAAATCTGGGAAACATTCCGGTCGTCGACATTCGTTTCGCCGGAATCCGGAGCATCCGTCATTTGTTCGGAATCGTTCGAATTGCTTTCCTGATCTTGCGCCATACGGTTTTCATCCTTACAACTTTTATTGAATCAAAATATCCTTAAACAGAACTTCCCCGACTTTAACCGGAGCCAGAATCCTGTTCAAACGTCCTTGAATTTCCTCTTTAAGCCGATATGTTCCGGCAGACCCCTGAATTTCTTCCAGTCGCATTTCACGCAAATAAAACTGCAAACTGTCGATAACTCGCGGCAACATTTTATCGACCTGTTCCGCATCGGCCGCCGAATTCATTTCCAACGCCACCCTGATTTTAAAATAAATCGGCTTTTGTCCCGACTTAACAGAAAGATTTACTAAAATTTCAGGCACATCATAAAAAACCGTTGCGGGCTTTTGTTTGTCCTCCTTGGAAACGTCTTTCGTTTCACCGGAACCGCCCATTGTCAGAAAAGAATCCGCCATTCCTGAAAAATACAAACAAATAACCGTCCCCACCACCAAAAAAATAGGCAGCAGCAGCAACAGTATCTTTTTTTTGGAAGCGACGACGACTGGAGCGGCGTCTGCGTTTTCTTCGTTTTCGGTTTGCTGTTCTTCGTTTTCTTCGGCCATTGTTATCCTTCCTTGTTTTTATTAAATACAGTTATACGCCCGTCTTGGTTAATAACAAGTTATGAGAAAAAATAATTTTTTCCCTCTTACAACAGCTGAAAATAAATTTGGCACGCTTTGTGCATACGTTTATTTCAAAACGATTGTCCGCAGTGACAGGAGGAAAAAATGGAAAACACTCTTTATATCGCATTGTCCAGACAGACAGGTTTATGGAACCAACTGGACATGGTCGCCAACAATCTGGCGAATGTCAATACGACCGGATACAAAGGATTGCAGCCGCATTTCACCGAATATCTGTCCAAAAGCAAAACGAACGAGCATCTGATTGACGACCGTCTGGCTTTCGTACACGATTTCGGCATTGTCCGCGATTTCAGGGAAGGTGCTTTTTCCGCGACCGGAAATCCGTTTGATTTGGCCATTCACGGCCCGTCCTATCTGGTCGTTGAAACGCCGGAAGGTATTCGTTACACTCGTAACGGACAGCTGAAACTCAATGATGAAGGCATGCTGGTCACCGCTTCGAACTATCCCGTTCTGGACGATCGCAACCAACCGATTTTCATTTCACCGGAAGAAAAGAAATTCTACGTCAACCGCGACGGTACCGTTTTAACGGAAAACGGCCCTGTCGCGACGCTTCAGACGGTAGAATTCGCCGATCAGCAGAAACTGCGCACGACGCACAGCGGACTTTACAGAAACGTTGAAAACAATCCGGCAACGGCTGTTCGTCCGAACCTTGAGCAAGGCATGATTGAAAAATCGAACGTCAATGCGGTCGTTGAAATGACAAACATGATCAAACTGCAGCGCGCCTATGAAAACATCCAAATGATGATCGACACGGAACATTCGCGCCGTCAAAACGCTTTGCAGGTTTACGCCAGAAACGGCGGTTGAAATTTTTAGGGAGACACTGTCATGAGAACACTTCATATCGGCGCAACAGGAATGTTGGCACAGCAAACGAACGTTGAAGTCATTTCCAACAACATTGCAAACATGAACACGACGGCCTATTCGCGCAGACGGGCTGAATTCCACGATCTTTTATATCAGGATATGCGACGCGTGGGAGCCAACTCGTCGGATTCCGGCACGATCGTCCCTTCGGGCATCCAGCTGGGGCTTGGTGTCAAAACGGCATCCGTTTACCGCATATCCGAACACGGCTCCGTTCTGAACACCAACAATACATTGGATTTGGCGATTCAAGGAAACGGTTATTTCCAAATTGATTTGCCGAACGACCGCGGCACCGGATACACGCGTGACGGCGCTTTTCAGGTCAGCCCCGAAGGCGTTTTGGTCACTTCCGACGGCTATACCGTCCAACCCGGCATCACCATTCCTGAAAATGCGACCGGCATCACCATCAATTCTTCCGGCGAAGTCTGGGTCAAAGAAGACGGTCAAACCGAACTGACCAATGTCGGCCAGCTGGAAATCGCGAATTTCATGAACGAATCCGGCTTGGAAGCCATCGGAGACAACCTTTTCATCGAAACAAGAGCCTCCGGCAATCCGACGACGGCCACCCCCGGGGAATTGGGTTTCGGAACGATTTTGCAAGGTTTTCTGGAAAATTCGAATGTCAATGTCGTTTCCGAAATCACCGAATTGGTTTCCGCCCAACGCGCTTATGAAATGAATTCAAAAGTCATTACGACGGCCGATCAGATGCTGTCCACGATCAACCAATTGAAATCATAAGGATTAAACCGATGAAACGCCTGTTTTCGCTTATCGTTTTTTTGACCGTTTGCGTGTTTCCCGTTCAAACGCGCGCGAACGATCTGCAGGCGTTGCCGATTGTTTTAAAGGAAAAAGCGACCGTTACGGATGAATACATTCGTTTAGGGGATTTATTTACCGGTCTGGACGAAGCCGCCGATAAGAAAACGGTCGCTCCGGCGCCGGCTTTGGGAAAAGAAGCCGTTTTAACCGGCGAATGGCTGCGAAAGCTGGCAAATGCGAATAAAATCGGTTGGGAACCTGATAATGACAAAGTCTCCGTGATCGTCCGCCGGAAGGCCGATGAAGTTTCTAAAAACGATGTGCTGAAAGTCATCGTTAAAGAACTTGAAGCGCAGGGAATGCCTGAAAACGCGGAATTGACCTTTCAAAAGGGAAGCTTTCCGGTTTTGGTTCCGGTTAATTCGGTCTGGCTTCTTGAACCGGTCTCAGCCGAATACACGCCGACCCGCCGGCAATTTGAAGCGAAACTGCGCCTGAATGTCGACGCCGAAAAAACGAAGGAACTGGTTTTTGCCGGAAAAGTCACCGTTTTCGTATCGGTTCCGGTCGCGGCCGGCGATTTAAAAACCGGACGGATCATTACGACCGATGACGTTCTGATGAAACGTGTCGCTCAAGAAAACGTTCGCACGGCGGATATCGTTAAAAAAGAGGACTTGATCGGAAAAGAAGTAAAAAAAGCCCTTAAATCGGGACAGCAAATCGATAAAAACGACGTTCGCGCGCAAATCATGGTTGCCAAAGGAAAAATCGTCACGCTGAACTTCACCAAAGGCGGGATCATGCTCAGCGCGCAAGGAAAAGCTCTTGAAAACGGAGGATTGGGCGATGTCGTTCGCGTTATGAACGCTCAAAGCAAATCCGTCGTTCAGGGAATCGTGACGGGACCGGAAACGGTTTCCGTTCACACAAGCGGTTCAAAACCGCAAGGGAGGAAAACATGGTAAAATCAACTTTGAAACGAATGGCTCAGACCTCTTTGATCGCCGCCATCATTTTCAACACGGCAGGATGTGCCTACTTCGGCCGTTTGGCCGACGTCGGCAAAGAACCGGAATTTTCAAAAATAGAAAATCCGACCAAAGAAAAGGGATACACGCCTATCGACATGCCGATGCCGGAACCTCAAACCCCTTATGTAAATGCCAATTCCCTATGGCGTCCGGGGTCAAAAGGCTTCTTTAAAGATCAGCGTGCGGCTCAGGTCGGCGACATTCTGACCGTTCAGGTCGTCATTTCCGATAAAGCCTTGCTGGAAAACAAATCCCAGCAAAAACGCGGCAATGACAAAGACAATGTCAGTATCGGCGCTTTGGCCGGATTGGAAAAATACGCAGGGAAAATTTTGCCCGGCGGCGTTGATGTCGGCAATCTGTTCAATGTGACCAGCAGCCGCGACATCACCGGCGACGGTTCGATCGACAGAAATGAAAAAATCGATGTCACCATGGCCGCCGTTGTTACGCAAATCCTGCCGAACGGAAATCTGGTCATTTCCGGCAAGCAGGAAGTCCGCGTCAACTATGAAATGCGCCAGCTGCACATGACCGGCATCATCCGGCGGGAAGACATTTCGACGCTGAACACCATCAAGTCCGAAAAAATCGCCGAATTGCGCATCGCCTACGGCGGCAAAGGGACAATCAGCGACGTTCAGCAACCGCGCATCGGACGGCAGGTGTTGGACATCATCAGTCCGTTCTAACCGCCGGCTCGCTTCGGGAAAAAAGATTTTCCTCCCTTTTTCCCCGAAAACGTGCTATCATTCTTTACACTTAACCTGAAAGGAGACATCTTATGACAGAAGAACTTACACTGCCTCAGGAAGACGCTTTGGCTTTATTGCGTTCGGCGACAAACATTTCACTCGCCCGCGAAAGCCATGATAAAGCGGGATTGACACTTGCTTTGGATGAAAATCTGCAATTATGGACGGCCATTCAAACGCTGGTTTCCCGTAAAGACCACCCCTTAAATACCGAAGCGAAAACAAATTTGATTAAATTGGCAAATTTCGTCGTCGCCAAAACATTGAAAGACGGATGCGACGCCGCCGATGAAACATTGGATACTCTGGAAAATATGAATCTGCAGATTGCAGAAGGCTTGCTGGAACATCAGGCGGCATAAAAACATTTTTCAGACAAAAGCCCTCTGCCTGACAGAGGACTTTTTCTTTTTTATTTTCCCGCGTGCAGCAAATCGGACACTTGCCCGATCCATTCGGAAACCCATACCGTGATATACGGAATGTTCAGTGCGATAATATGCTGTGTCAGCTTGAATAAAAGCGTCAACACGATCGCCGTTCCGATCGTCAATCCCAATCCTTTGGCCAGACCAGACAGAAAATTCAGCCAGAACAGTTTTTTCGGGCTGTTGACCAGTTCGATATATTCCAGCAAATGCGCCCTGTTAAACTCGTCAAAAAGTTTTTTGACGACTTCAAGCGTTTCTTTGGAACAATCCTTTTCCAGCTCCGGCTGTCCAGATTGTTCCGGCGAAGAAGTTTCGTTTTGCTTGTTCATTGTTTTTTCCAGTCAAACAAAAAATTCGTTTTCGTATTATGGCAAAAAATGAAATTTATGAAACAAAAAAAATCACTACTAAAAATATTAATAGCCGCCTTCGGCAGAAAACGAAAACGTCTTTTATATCGAATATTTTTTATCAGTCTTGACTTTGATTTTTTTTCCTTATTATACCTTTGTTATCTGATTTTATTTTTTTTGAGGATGCCATGAAAAAAATTCTTACGGTTTTATTCAATCTTTCTCTTTGTATTTGTGTCGCCGCTTGTGCGCAAACGGATACGTCTTCGACGACGACCTCATTTTTAACGGCGGATGAAATTCCGACTGTTGCCAAATTCATGCCTTTACCGCCGAAACCGACGGATCCGGCTTTTGAAAACGATCAGCGCAGATACGAATGGGGAAAAACGATGCGCAAAACGAAACGCGGAAAACTGGCCGTGGAAGATGCCGATTGGAAGTTCGAATATCTTGCGAAAATCTTTTCCGAACCGTTCGGTATGACGATTTCCAAAGAAAACACGCCTGAAATCTGGGCTTTGTTGGAACGTTTGGATTTAACCTCGGAAGAATGCAGTCACAAGGCCAAAAAACGCATTATGCGCGCCAGACCGTTTGTGCAGTTCAAAGAACCGACTCCTGTTCCCAAGGATGAAAAAGTATTGAGAAAGAATTCCTCTTATCCGTCCGGCCACACCACTAAAGGATGGACATTCGCGTTAATCTTGGCCGAAATCAATCCGGAACGTCAGGACGAAATCTTAGCACGCGGATTTGAATACGGGGAAAGCCGCGTCATCGTCGGTTTCCATTATCAAAGCGATGTTGACGCTGCTCGTGTGATCGCTCCGACAATGATCGCCAGACTGCACGCCGATGAAGAATTCGCTCAGCAGCTTAAAAAAGCGAAAAAAGAGTTCTTGCAAAAAGCTAAACATTAAAGAGCGTGCAAAACTGTTATTCTGAAATGGAATAGCTTTTCATAAAAATAAACAATTAGACATAATGTTAAAACTCCTTTACGGTTAATTTAATATTAATCGTAAAGGAGTTTTTAAAATGACATTAACGAAAAAAGTCCTGACTTCCGCCGCCGCGTTAAGCGTGTTTTTTATGGCCGGCTGCGCCTCGATCTGCAGAAAGGATCCGACAAGTCCCGTTTCCATGGTTAAAGAATGGGACAAAGTGTTCCCGAAAAGCGATAAAGTCGATCATAAAAAGGTGACTTTTAAAAACCGCTACGGTCTGACTTTGGTCGCCGATTTGTATTTGCCGAAGGACTTGAACGGCAAAACGGCGGCGATTGCGGTCAGCGGGCCTTTCGGCGCAGTCAAAGAACAGTCTTCCGGTCTTTACGCACAAACAATGGCGGAACGCGGTTTTGTCACTTTGGCTTTTGATCCGTCCTATACGGGCGAAAGCGGCGGACAACCACGCGACATCGCTTCTCCCGACATAAACACAGAAGATTTTTCAGCCGCCGTTGACTATTTAAGCGTTCAGCCGTTTGTCGACGCGGATAAAATCGGAATCATCGGCATTTGCGGCTGGGGTGGTTTTGCTTTGAACGCCGCAGCGGCAGACACGCGCATCAAAGCGACAGTCACATCGACAATGTATGATATGACTCGGGTTTCCGCCAAAGGATACAATGATTCAATGTCTGCTTCCGACTTGTATAAGTTACGGAAAAGTCTGAACGATCAGCGCACGCAGGATTATAAAAACGGAACTTATGCGAAAGCCGCCGGTCTGCCGGATAAATTGACGGGCAAGGAACCGCAATTTGTTCAGGACTATTTCGGATATTATAAAACGCCGTTAGGGTTTCATTCCCGTTCCATCAATTCCAACGGTCATTGGAAGACGACTTCCTCTTTATCTTTAATTACGCAGCCGATTCTGTCTTACGCAAACACGATTAAAAGCCCAGTTCTGATGATTCACGGGGAAAAAGCGCACAGCCGTTATTTCAGCGAAGGAGCTTTTAAAAAGCTTACCGGAAAAAACAAGGAACTCTATATCATTCCGGGAGCGAACCATGTGGATTTATATTACAAAACCGATGTCATTCCGTTTGATAAAATGGAGCGGTTCTTCAAAGCGAATTTGAAATAAAGAACAAACGGCGAGGCGAAAAATGAATATTCTTGTCGGAAGCATCATGTTGGCGGTCGCTCTTGAAAACAATCCGACGGCGGCGGCGATTTCGGAAAAATTGCCGCTGAGTGTTGAAATGGCGGAGCTGAATGGAAACGAAAAATATGTTTATCTGCCTTTTTCCCTGCCGTCGAATCCGGAGCCCGTCGGAAACATCAAAGCCGGCGATGTGATGTTGTTCGGCGATGATTGTCTGGTGATCTTCTATCAGAATTTTAAAACGCCTTACGCCTACACAAAAATAGGGCGGATAGAAAAAGCAGACGGGCTTTTTGAAATTATGAAACGCGGAAAAGTATCCGTCACTTTTACAAAATAAAGAAGATTAACGTGAAACAGTTGTTATCGTTTCTTCGTCGCCGCGTAAAAACGGCTATTCGGAAGCCGCTTACGACATGAGCAAAAACATTTAAGAGTGTACGGCCTGCTTTACACATTCCAACAACAAAGCGGCGACAGGCGTAAAAGCCTGATACTTCCGCCAAACAAAATAAAAAGGACATTTCAATGGCGGGTTCAGCGGAATAAAGCTGAACTCGCTGTCTTTTCCGCAATACAGCAGTTTGTCAAACGTCAACATCACCGCCATATTTTCCCGAACAAAAGCTGTCCCGTTATAAGGAAGGGTGTTAAAACCGATAATGTCCAATTCGTCCCTCCGGTCGCCACACCAACGCGGCAAATCCTTGTGAAAACTCTGTTCAGAACAAATCAAGGGATATTTTTTCAAATCGTCGAAAGAAACGCTTTTCAAACGGCTTAACGAGTGATTTTTCAACACAACCGCCCCGAACAAATCCGTTTCGGGAACGCGTACGACATTGTATTTCGATAAATCGGGATTTTCGACAAACACAGCTAAATCCAACAAACCCTTGTCCAACTTTTCCGCAACGTGTTCCGTATCGCCGCTGAACATATGGAAATGAATGTTCGGACAGGTTTCCCTTACTTTTTTCAATGCTTTCACCAAATAACGGATTTGATACGATTCCGCGCACCCCAAATACACGTCGCCACCGGTCATGTCATTCAGCGTTTTAAATTCGCCGATGGTTTTATCCGTCATACCGATAATGTCTTCCGCACGTTTTTTCAATAAAAGCCCTTCTTCCGTCAACACCATTTTCGTGCTTTTGCGCAGAAAAAGCTTTTTGCCCAATTCCCCTTCCAGCTCTTTCAACGCTTTTGACAGGGTCGGTTGCGTAACGTGAAGAAATTCCGACGCTTTTGTCATATTTTCCATACGAGCGATCGTCAAAAAATAGCGCAAAGTTTTAATTTCCATTTATCTTCTCCGGTTTAATATCCGGTCAAAGAGTATAGTACTTTTCCCGCATAAGAAACAAAAAAGCCTTGCGGGAAACTATCCGGCAAGGCTTTTTCCTTATCGGTATAAAACGTTTATTTTTTCAAATAATCTCTCAACAGCACTTCGGCGATCTGAACCGCATTCAACGCCGCGCCTTTGCGCAGATTGTCCGCTACGCACCAGAAGCTCAAGCCGTTGTCAACCGTCGCGTCGGAACGGATACGGGAGACAAACACGTCGTCTTCGCCTGCGACTTCCGCCTGCGTCGGATAACCGCCCGCTTCACGCGTATCCAGAACGGTGACGCCGGGGGTTTTCTTTAAAACGAAAGTGGCTTCCTTGTCGGAGATTTCCTTTTCCGTTTCGATGTTGACGTATTCTGCGTGGCTGATAAACACGGGAACGCGCGCGCAGTTCGCGTGAACTTTGATTTTCGGATCCAAAATCTTTTTGGTTTCCGCCGTCATCTTCCATTCTTCCTTCGTCGCGCCGTCATCAAGGAAAACGTCAATGTGCGGAATCACGTTGAAAGCGATCTGCTTGGGGAACTTATTCTGCGTTTTGGAAATATCTTCGCCCCAGTAAATGCCTTTCGTCTGGTCGAACAGTTCGTCCATAGCCGCTTTGCCGGCGCCCGAAACGGACTGATACGTCGAAACGACGACACGCTTGATATGAAAAGCTTTGTGCAGGGCCGCCAAAGGAACGACCATCTGAATGGTCGAGCAGTTCGGATTGGCGATAATGTTTTTCTTTTTATAGTCGGCAACTGCTTCGGGATTCACTTCCGGTACGACCAGAGGCACATCGGGATCCATACGCCATTGAGACGAATTATCAATCACAACACAGCCGGCCGCCGCGATTTTCGGCGCGTATTTTTCGGAAACGGAACCGCCCGCAGACATCAACGCAATGTCGATCCCGTGAAAATCGAATTTTTCCAAATCGTGCACTTTTAAAACCTTGTCTTCACCGAAAGAAACGTCTTTACCGGCGGATTTGGCGGAAGCGACCGCGAAAACCTCGTCAGCGGGAAAATTTCTTTGTGCCAAAGTCTGCAGCATTTCACGCCCGACATTTCCCGTCGCGCCGACGACAGCAACCTTAACCATGTGTGTAAAACTCCATCAATAAAACAATAAAAGCCCGCCTGCCGGAAATCCGGCATCGGGGGAATAAATCGCCCCGCTTTTAACGGGAGGAGGCGGAAAAATCCGCCCCCCTCCCCAAAAGCCAGAGGCGGAAAGAAGTTATTTCGCCGCTTCGTTATCTTCGGTAATACGAGCCGCTTTACCGCGCAAACTGCGGAGGTAATACAGCTTGGAACTGCGGACTTTACCGCGGCGGGAAACTTCCACTTTCGCAACATTCGGGGAATAGACGGGGAACACACGTTCGACGCCTTCACCGAAAGAGATTTTGCGGACGGTGAACGTGGAGTTCAGACCGTCATTTTTGCGGGCGATGCAGACGCCTTCAAACACCTGAATGCGTTCGCGGTCGCCTTCAACGACTTTGGCGTGGACACGCAGGGTGTCGCCGGCCTTAAATTCGGGAAAATCGGCTTTCTTCGCCAGTTTTTCCATCTGCTCGTTTTCGAGCGTTTTAATCAAATTCATTTTTTTATCCTCTCGCTTTTTGCGGTTTCCAGATAAGCGTTCCACAGATCCGGTCGCCGCTGTTTCGTTATTTCTTCGGCTTGAGCCAACCGCCATTCGGCGATCCGCCCGTGGTGTCCGGAGTTCAAGACCTCCGGCACGCAAAGCCCTTTCCATTCAGCCGGTCGGGTGTATTGCGGATATTCCAGCAACCCTTGACTGAAACTTTCTTCGTCCAAAGAAGCGCTCGACCCCATGACGCCGGGGAGCAGACGCACGATCGCGTCCAACACCGCCAGAGCCGCCGGTTCACCGCCCGATAAAACGAAGTCGCCCAAGCTGACTTCCTCGAACGGATAAGCCTGCAAAACGCGTTCATCAATCCCTTCGAACCGGCCGCAAAGGAAAGTCGCCTCCCCCTCTTGAGCCAATTCCTCCGCCATCTTTTGCGAAACGCGAGTTCCGCGCGGCGAAAAGTAGATCAATCGCGTCCCCGGCCGGTATACCGCTTCAACGGCTTTTCCCAGCACGTCCGGCCGCATGACCATTCCGGCTCCGCCACCGAAGGGCGTATCATCCACCGTTTTATGACGGTCGTCCGCAAAATCGCGGATATTCGTCACATTCAGCGTCCAGATTCCCTCGTCCAGAGCCTTCCCCGCCAACGAACACCCCAGATAACCGGGGAACATTTCGGGGAAAACGGTCAACACATTCGCCGTAAACAAAGACATTTACGACTCCGGCCGTTTTTCGGGTTTTGCTTCCACGCTTTCGGGCAGACGGACAATCATTTCGCGGGCTTTCAGATCGACCTCGGGAACATTCTGTCTGCAAAAGGAAATGAAATCCTCCACTCCCTCGATTTCCAGCATATCCCCCGCGCCGAAATTATAGACCGCCGCGACTTTGCCCAAGACTTTTCCTTCCGGCGACTTCGCCGTCATACCGATCAGATCGGCATAGTAGAATTCGTCTTCAAGCGTTTCGGGCAACTGCGAACGGGAAACAAACAATTCCGTCCCCCGCAAAGCCTCCGCCGCGTTCCGATCCGTCACACCGTCGATTTGAACCAGAAACAAGTCTTTGTTCTTTCCGACAATATCAACTTTAAAAGAACGCTTTGCCGAAGTATCGCATAACACCCCGAAAGTCGCAAAATCCGCCGCATTGTGCGTAAAACTTTTCACTTTGACAAGTCCGCGAACGCCGTGCGCCGTGGTGATCACGCCGACACAAACCAAGTTTTCACGTTCGCTTGTTCCTGTCATCGTTCGTCTTCTTCCGACTGAAGAAAATTAACCTTCGGCAGGAGCGGCAGCTGCTTCAGCGGCAGCGGCGGCTGCTTCGGCCTTGGCCTTTGCGCGTTCCTGAGCTTTCGCTTTCGGAGCCGACTTCTGCGGACGTTCGTTGATAACGGGAGCCGCGCACAATCCCTGCTTCGCCAACAATTTGGCAACGCGTTCGGTCGGCTGGGCACCGACGCTCAACCAATACTTGATGCGTTCCGCTTTGACGACGACGCGTTCGGCATGATCTGCCGGCAACAGCGGATTGTAATAACCGACACGTTCAATAAAACGACCGTCACGCGGATCGCGCTGATCAGCCACGACGATTTTGTGGAAAGGAGCGCCTTTCGAACCGCCGCGGGAAAGTCTGATACGAACTGACATATTTAGTTACCTCACTTAAATCAAAAATCACGTCTGCATTATGACGGGAATCCGCCGAACGGAGGAAAGCCCCCCATCCCGCCGAAACCGCCGCCGAGACCGCCGGGCAGACCGCCGAACAATCCCCGCTTTCCCATTTTTTTCATCTTTTTCATCACGTCGGCAATCTGTTCATACTGTTTCAACAACTTGTTGACGTCCTGAACGGACTGACCGCACCCCTCGGCGATGCGCTTTTTGCGCGACGCCTTGATGATGTCCGGATTACGGCGTTCCTTGGGCGTCATGGAAAGAATGATCGCCTCCTGCCGTTTGAAAACCTTGTTATCGATTTTAGCCGCTTCCAGCTGAGCCTTGAACTTGCCGATCCCCGGCAAAAGCCCCAGAAGCCCCTTCAAATCACCCATATTCTGCATCTGCCGCAGCTGCGACAGCATATCGTTCAAATCGAAGCGGCCGTCCATCATGCGCTTGGCGACGCGTTCCGCCTCTTCCTTATCCAATTTTTCCGCCGCCGTTTCCACCAAAGAAACAACGTCGCCCATATCCAGAATGCGTCCGGCCAGACGGTCGGGATGGAACGGCTCCAAAGCATCGACTTTTTCACCCGCGCCCAAAAACTTGATCGGGCAGCCGGTCACGGCGCGCATGGACAACGCCGCACCGCCGCGGGAATCACCGTCGATTCGAGTCAGGACGATGCCCGTGATACCGATTTTTTCATTGAATTCGCGCGCAATATTGACCGCGTCCTGTCCGGCCAGAGCGTCGACGACCAAAATCGTTTCCTTCGGCTGAACCAGCTGACGGACCTCGGCGACTTCGCCCATCATTTCCAGATCGATGTGCAAACGTCCCGCCGTATCCAGAATCACGACGTCATAGCCGCCCCTGCGAGCCTCCGTCATCGCGCGGGAAGCAATCGCCTTGGGCTTTTCACCGACGATAATCGGCAACGTGTCGACTTCGGTCTGAACACCCAACTGCTCCAACTGTTCCTGCGCCGCCGGACGATAGACGTCCAGAGAAGCCATCAGAACTTTTTTCTTTTCCTTTTTCAGTCGCAAAGCCAGCTTGGCGGAAGTCGTCGTCTTACCGGAGCCCTGCAGGCCGACCATCAGCACCGGAACGGGAGGAACTGCCGCCAGATCGAGCGATTCGTTTTGACCGCCCAGCATTTCCACCAAAGCGTCATGGACGATTTTGACGACCATCTGCGACGGCGTCACCGACTTGATGACTTCCTGTCCGACCGCCTTTTCACGGACTTTGGCGATAAAATCTTTGACGACCGGCAAAGCGACGTCCGCTTCCAGCAAAGCGATGCGGATTTCGCGCATGGCCTCGTCCACATCGGATTCGGACAAAGCCCCCCGATGCGTCAGCTTCGAAAACACGCCGTTTAATTTTTCAGCCAGAGTGTCAAACATTTTCCCTCTCGTTCCCCATGCAAACAAAAAGGGCGTCTGTGGGCGTACCTTCACCGGCAGACGGACCTCCTTGGAGGCATAAGGCGTTAAAACCTTTATTGAGTAAGGCGTTTATACCCGTTTCCGCCACAAGAGTCAAACGGAATCTTCACTTTTCCAAACCTTGGGCTTTGCTTTACGGATTCTTTTTGTTACTCTGTCCCCGTTTCAACAACAAAGATCAAAACCATGTCCGTTCAAATCGTTACTTTCGGCTGCCGTTTAAACACTTACGAGTCCTCCGCCATACAGGAATTGAAAGGCCTGCCGGAAAACATCATCATCGTCAACACCTGCGCCGTGACCGGAGAGGCCGAACGCCAATGCCGGCAGACGATTCGAAAGCTCCGGCGCGAAAATCCGGACGCTTTTCTGGTTGTGACGGGATGCGCGGCGCAAGTCCATCCCGAAATCTACGCCCAAATGCCGGAAGTCGACCGCGTACTGGGCAACCGCGAAAAATTCAAAGCGGAAAATTTCGCGCCCGAACAGCCGGACATTCTTGTTTCAGATATTGATTCCCCCGCCGATTCCGACCTGCCCGAACCCGTCTTCTTCAACGAAAGATGCCGCGCGTTCATTCAAATCCAGCAAGGGTGCAACAACCATTGCACGTTTTGCATCGTTCCGCAGGCCAGAGGCAAAAGCTCCTATCTGCCCGCCGACCGGATTCTGCATCATGCCGGAAAACTGGCGGAACAAGGCTATAAGGAAATCGGGCTGACCGGCGTGGACATTACGGACTACCCCGATTTTGCCGGATTGGTCGAGTCTTTGACAAAAGTGGCGGGGTTGAAACGGGTACGGCTGGGTTCCCTTGACCCCGCGTGCGTTCATGACGATTTGATCGAACTGTTCGGAAAGTCTGAGGTGTTACAACCGCACTTACATCTGTCCGCCCAATCCGGCGACAATATGATTTTGAAGCGCATGGCGCGCCGTCATTCCCGCGAAGACATTCTGAACCTGTGCCAAAAGCTTCGCACCGTCCGTCCCGATATCGCGTTCGGCGCAGACTTCATCACGGGCTTTCCGACGGAAACGGACGCGATGTTCAACAACACCGTCGATCTGGTCAAAGAAGCGAACATCACACATTTGCACGTCTTTCCGTATTCCGTGCGGCCGGGGACGCCCGCCGCGAAAATGCCGCAGATTCCCGTACCCGTGCGCAAGGAGCGCGCAAAGATTCTCCGAAATGTCGGAGAAAGCTTGCTTTTTGAGTATATGCGGAGCAGAATAGGCCGGACGGCCGAAGTCCTGTACGAAGCCGACGGCAAAGGGCTGTGCGAACACTATTTGCCCGTCCGTGTTGGAAAAGGCTTTACGGCGGGAGAATTTGTTTCCGTCCGGCTGACGGGTGTTGAAAACGGCGTCTTTACAGGGAGCGTTTTGTAAAATTATGGCAGGGTGGTTTGAACGGATAAAGCAGGGATTGTCGCGCACGGCGGCTCCGTTGGTAACGGGAATCGAAAACCTGCTGACGAAAAGAAAGCTTGACAAAGACACGCTCAACGACATCGAAGACCTGCTGATCATGGCGGACGTCGGTACAAAAACGGCCGCCGCCCTGACCGCCGAATTGGCAAAGGAAAAATTCGACAAGGAAGTTTCCGCCGAAGAAGTCCGTACTTTCTTTGCGGAGAAGATCGCCGCGAAACTGGAGCCTTTCGCGCAGGAACTGAAAATCGATCCCGCGAAAAAGCCGTTTGTGATTTTAATGGCCGGCGTCAACGGCGCGGGCAAAACGACAACGATCGGCAAGATGGCGCAACAGCTCAAAGACAAAGGGCTGAAAGTCAGTTTCGCCGCCGCGGACACGTTTCGCGCCGCCGCCGTCGAACAGCTGAAAGTCTGGGGAGAGCGCACGGGTTGCCCCGTCGTTTCCAAACCGACCGGAGCGGACGCCGCCGGACTGGTGTTCGACGCATTGATGCAAGCGCGCCAAAACGGCGACGACGTTTTATTCATCGACACGGCAGGACTACTGCAAAACCGTTCGGAACTGATGGACGAACTGCAAAAGATCATCCGGATCATTAAAAAGCAGATACCGGACGCGCCGCACGCCTGCCTGCAGGTGCTGGATGCGACCGTCGGGCAGAACGCCCATTCTCAGGTCAAAATCTTTTCCGAAACGATTCCCGTTTCAGGGTTGATTTTAACCAAGCTTGACGGCACGGCGAAAGGCGGCGTCATCGTCGCTTTGACGGAAGAATTCAAACGGCCAGTTCATTTGATCGGCATCGGGGAACAAATTGACGACCTGCGCCCGTTCAAAGCGCAGGATTATGCCAGATCCTTAATGGGGTTGACTGCAAAGGAGACGTTATGACACGCGAAAAGAAATTGGGAACGGGACTTTATTTTTCGGCGGAAGAGTTCATTCCCGCATTATTGCTTGTTTTATGCTCCTTTTTAAAAACGGCGGCCATCACGACAATGGATGCGGGGGCTTCGGTCTGGTTCTTATCGGAGTTTCTGGGACAGGACATTCCGCAAGTATTGATCGGAATCGCTTTTTTGACTTTTCTCATATGGCCCGCTTTTTCGGCCGTTAAGGAAAAAAGTCCTCTTATCCCCGTTTTTTTGCTTTTTACCGCTGCCGGTATATCGCTCTCGTTTTACGTATTGTCCTTTTTTGTTTCCGGACAACAGCTCGGACCGTTTGCCATGATTTGGAAAGAGGGCTTCCGTATTCTGGCGGAAACCGCCTTCTGGCTGACGGCATTCCGATTCGGAATTTTCAAAGGAAAACCACGCCTTCTTGCCGCAGTTTTGATCGCCCAAATTATCGGGTTGTCAATGGCGGCCGGAATGACGGGCATAGTCGGCGGTCATTGCGAAGCGTTGTTTTTCGGCGCGGCTGTTTTAGCCGTTTTATCTGCATTGACGTTAAAGGTTTTGATTGATAACGGCTCCGCTCCGATTCTGCACCGTTTTACTTTTGACAAACAAAAAATCAAACGAAAAGGGAATGATTCCTCTCAGCGGAAATTATCTTTTTACTTCTTTGTTTCGTCCGGCATCCTGTTTTTTGCGGCAGGAGTTTTCCGGTATTATTTCATGGTTTCCGCTGCCGAATTTTCCATCGGGAATCGGGAAACGCTTGCCGCCGTATACGGTTCCGTTTTTGCCGCTTCGGCGTTTTTGGGTATAACGGCCATATATGCCTTTTCCAAAAGCCGAACATCCCTTTTTGCCGGTCTGTTTCTGTCTCCGTTAGTGCTGTTTATTGCGTGGACCGGCGGATGGACGGGACTTTTCGGTTTGATTGCCGTGGCCCAAGCGGTTTCCGGATTGGCCGGCAGTATGAAGGAAATGGTTTTTCAGGCTGTTCCCGTTGCCGTTTCTTTAAGAACGGGGTTCCGTGAAACTGTTTTTCGGAAAACAATCGTAGAACCGCTTGCTCTGGCTCTGAGCGGCATTTTTTTACTGGTCTATGAACAAACTCCCGATGAAACGTATTTTTTACATTTTCTGGCCTGCCTGACCGTTGTTTCTTTAATCGCCGTAATCATTATCAGAAACGCTTATCTGAAACTGATTTTAAATATGTTGAAATCCTACTTATGGCGCGGCGGAAAGTTGTTGCTGACCGGTAAAAAAGTCAAAAACCTGCTGCAGGATAATTTAAACAACGGAAATACGGAAAATGTTTTATATACCTTGCGCGTCATTGAAGAATCGGCAACGCCGTTTTTTCTGACTTCTTTAAAACAAGCGCTGCGGCACAGCAACGATATCGTTCGTTTATACGCTTTGACTAAAACCGACGAATTAAAACTGTACTCTTTTTTAGACGATGTCATACTGTCGGCGGAGAAGGATGAAAACATTGAAATCAGACGGGAAGCCATACGGGTCATGTGCCGTTTAGGCACCCCTTCCGAACGGGAAAGAGCCGTTAATCTGTTGAACGACCCCGACTTACGTGAAGGAGCTTTGACCGGATTGTTGGCTGTCGGACGGGAAGGCGTGTTCAGAGCGATAAAAACCGTTGCGGATTTATCCGTTTCAGAAAACCGCAACGAT
>JAFYCE010000037.1 GCA_017539865.1 Alphaproteobacteria bacterium | reverse complement strand
CTGCTCAACGCCCAACATCTTTTGCGGCAAACCGTCGACTTCGTGAATCAACTTCTTTCCGACCGTCGTTGAAGTCCCCGTCAAAGTCAAACCGGAACCGATTTCGACGGAAGCGTCCTTTTCCAATAGCGGCAACAGACACGCTGCAAAATCGTCATCACCGGCGGCATCGTAAATCACGCCCTTTCCCTCCGGCGTTTCTATTCCGGCAATGACGGCCGTTTCAGGAACATTATCCGCAGCCTGATCTAACGCCGCCCGCAAAGGAATCAGAAAAGTCGGCTTTTCCCCGCCTTTCAATGCGACCAAAACAACCGCCAAAAGAACTTTTTCAAGCGGAATCAATGCCTGAAAAGAAACCGCGACGATTGTATCGTCTTTTGCGCTATACCAACGCTTGGAGGGCAGAAAAGCCTCCAGTTTCCGGCAAAAAGAATCTTGAAAGACCAAATCTTTGAAAATTTCGTTCAGTACTTTCTTGTCAGTCAACAGAAAATCCTGATCTTTAAAACTGGTAAGCATGTGAAACAACCTGTTTTGTTAAAGTTAAAAGTAAGTATGACCCCATTAAGCCAAAAGTGACAACTGTTTTTTTACAGCCGTCACTTTTCGTTTTTCATCACGACGCACGGTCTATCGGCGTTACCCTGTAAATCTCGGCCTGATTGCCCGCCGGATACAAATTCACCCACAATTCATTACCGCGGACTTCAAATTCCCGACCGCTGAGCAATTCTTCAACCCAGAAACGACCGCCGAAAGAAACGCCCATTTCTTCGGTCGGAAACCAGATTCGTCCCGCCTGCCCGTGATACGGGTCAAGACTGATAGCAACAAAAATCATGTTATCGCGATTTTCCGTCATTTTGCCATAGAACATGATATTGTCGTTTTCTGATGTATAAAATCTAAGGTTTTCATAGAGTTGCAAGGCAAAGTTCTCACCGCGTATCCAGTTGATCGTCGCAATCAAATCCTTGATATTGCCTTCGGCGTTCCAGTCACGCGTCTTGATTTCGTACTTTTCGGAATTGTTGAATTCCTCCCTGCCGTAGATGCCGTCGTTTTCACACAATTCGTATCCGTTCAACATTCCGTAAGACGGCGAAAGCGTCGCCGCCAGAATATAGCGGATGATAAAAGCCGAACGCGGCGCATCATGCAAATAGAACGGCATGATGTCCGGCGTCGTCGGAAACAGATTGGGACGGAAATATTCCCTCATTTCCGAATGAATCAATTCGTTAAAGTATTCTTCCAAATCATGACGGGATTCGCGCCACGCAAAATATGAATAGGACTGTGAAAAACCGATTTTCGCCAACATCTGCATCATCGGCGGACGCGTAAAGGCTTCAGCCAAAAAGATGGTGTCGGGATAAACGGTCTGCACTTCGCGAATGACCCATTCCCAGAACGGAACGGATTTCGTATGCGGGTTGTCGACGCGAAAGATCCGAATGCCCTCGTTTGCCCAGAACATAAAAATATCGCGCAATTCCATCCACATGGCATCGCTTTCGGGGCCGTAAAAATCCACATTGACGATATCCTGATATTTTTTCGGCGGATTTTCCGCGTATTTGATTGTACCATCGGGGCGGAAGGTAAACCATTCGGGATGTTCTTTGATCCACGGATGATCCGGAGAACACTGAATCGCGATATCCAAAGCGACTTCCATTTCCAATTCCTGCGCCCGACGAACGAAAGAACGGAAATCGTCCATGGTTCCCAGCTGCGGATGAATGGCTTTATGACCGCCCTCCTCCGACCCGATCGCATATGGAGAACCGACATCCCACGGCTCGCAAACCAAAGAGTTGTTTTTGCCTTTGCGGTGCGTATGACCGATCGGATGAATCGGCATCAAATAAACGACGTCAAAGCCCATTTCCTTGATTTCGGGCAAGCGCGCCTCCGCGTCTTTAAAGGTGCCGTGCACCCCCGGTTCCGTTCCCTGAGAACGGACATCCATTTCATACCACGCGCCGAAAGGGGCCCGTTCACGGTCGACGAAAACTTCCAGCTCGCGATCATAACGGGTTGCCTGTTCACGATCCGGCCAGCGATCCATTGCCTCCAAAACCTCGTCGTTCAGCAACATATCGGCACATTCGTATTCGTCATTGCTGGCGTCAAAAGCTTTCAGCACATCCGTCAAAAAAGCGATATCGCGCTTACGGGCGTCCGGATCCCGAACATCCGTCGTTTTCTTCAGACGTTCCAATGTCTTGCGAACGATATCCGCCCCTTCGACCAATTCAAGGACGACATTCTGTCCGGCTTCCAATTTTTTAATGGTGCCGTCACGCCAGGTTCCGAATTCGTCAACCCATGCTTCAATCGTGTAAATGTAACGCCTGTTATCGCCGAACCATAAATCGCCGCCCCACAAGGCCAAGCCGTGATTGATTTCATACATCGGCGCTTCCCACCATTCGTCCGAATCCGCATAACGGACAAGAATGACGGCCTTCAGCAAATCATGCCCGTCTTTAAAAATATTCGCCCAAACTTCCATCGTATCGCCGACTTCGCGCTTGACGGCGAAACGTCCGGCGCTGATTTGCGGGCTGACATGTTCAATCGTAATCGGAGAACTGGCGGCAAGATCCTGCAAATGGTTCTTTTTTTCTTTGATCACCCAACCGCGCTTGCTGACATCCGACACATCGGAACCGCTGATTATCGGTGTTTTCTTCGGTTTGATTTTACGTTCCTGCGCCATAAAAGCCTCCTAAAAAGATATGTTTCGGTCAGTATATACAACACACGTTTTTTTTTCTACATTTTTAAATACTTAATATTTTTACGATTTTCGATTGATTTTAACCGTTTTTTTACGATAATGTCCGTCCGTTCTTCCATCGGGAGCGATGCTGTGAAATCCGTCATCAACAAAATACTGTCCCCCTATACGACATTAAGCAAAATTTTCCCGCCGGATGTCGCCTTGCCGGAAATCAAGCGGGAAACCCGAAATATCGTCCGCCGCGCGTTAAACGGAATACACCCCGTCAAAGATCCGTATTTAATCAACATTTGCGGCTTGCCGGCTTCGGGAAAAACATTTTTATGCCGGAAATTCAAAGAGAAACATAAAGAGATATTGTATATTTCCTTCGATGCTTTGATGGAAGAATTGCCGGCCTATTTGAATGATCGTCTGAAAGACAGGAAGACGTCTTTCGAACGGTGGGAACTGCCCGCCCGTTTCATCGGATATCAGCTGTTAAAGCAGGCGGTCAAACACAAGCTGCCGATTTTATTCGAGCACTCGAACGCCACGCCCGACCATATCGAACTGTATGAAAAAATAAAGCGTGCCGGTTATACCGTCGACATCCTTTACATAGCGGCCGATCCGGAGCTGATTCTGCCCAGACTGGAGCTGCGCGAGCGCTATTTTTCGCCGGAACGGGCGCGGGAAAGGGCTTTGATTTTGCGGGAACTTCTTCCCGAGCTTGAACGGACTGCGACGCATTTCAGCGTTTTACAGCCGTGGAAAGAAGACTAACCTTTTGAGATTTCGGATACTTTTTCGCCTTTGCATCCACAATCCGTTTAAAAAACGTTGAGTTTTGAAAAAAAATAAGCTAAAAGTAAAAGAAGCGTGAGGAAATAATCAGGCCTGATAAAAAGTTTAATCGTTTCTGTTTTGGGAGAATTTAAATGGCTAAAGAAGATGAAATCCGTGAAGCGGCATATTTCGTTTGGTTGAACAACGGTTGTCCGGAAGGCGTCGAAATTGATTGCTGGCTGGAAGCGGAAGCTCAGGAAAGCGATTGTTGTTGCTGCTGCGAAAAAACAGCGGAAGAAAAGAAACCCGCCAAAAAAGCTGCTGCAAAGAAAACGACGTCTGCAGCTGAAAAAGCGGAAAAGAAACCCGCTGCGAAAAAGGCTCCTGCCAAAAAAGCTGCTGCGAAGAAATAATAAGGTTCTATATCCAAAAAAAACGGCGGGAGGGATTTCTTTCTGCCGTTTTTTTTATTTCCGATCGAATAAATGTCAAAATTATTATTGGTTTCCTGTTGCGCGCCCTGCTCCTGCGCCGTCATTGCCAAACTGGCGGAGGAAAAACGGAATTTTGCCGTTCTCTTTTACAATCCGAACATTCAACCCGCTGAAGAATATGAAAAACGGCGGCAGGAAAACGAACGCTTTTGCCAAGAAAGAAACGTGCCGTTCATTTCATTGGAATATGATCCCGAAAACTGGCTTCAGGCGGTTAAAGGCTTCGAAAATGAACCGGAACGCGGCGAACGATGCTCCGTCTGCTTTCATTTAAGATTAAAACGCGCAATGGAATACGCCAAAGAAAACGGCTTTGATGCGGTTTCTTCCGTCTTGGGTGTTTCCCGCTACAAAGATATGGCTCAAGTCAACCGCGCGGCACAAAAAGCCTCTGAAGAAACAGGCGTTTTCTATGATGAAACGAACTGGCGCAAAGGCGGTTTGGAACAACAGCGTCAACAGCTTGTCAAAGAAACGGGCATGTATGCGCAGGATTATTTCGGATGCCCTTTTTCCGTCAGGACGCCTTCCTCTATTTGCGGCAAATCCCGATTGTCAAAATCCATCTGAAATTCTTTTGTAACGCGCGCTCCTTGCGCTTTCAGCTTTTCCGCCCAACCGATTGCATTCCCTTTGCCTTCCGACAGTTTTTTAAAAGCCTCGTCATAGCTTGATTTAGCCTTGGCCAAAGCTTTGTCGATCGCCTGCATATCCTCGACAAAGCCGACCAGTTTGTCATGCAATTTACCTCCGATTTCAGCGATTTGCTGAACGTTTTTATTCTGCTTTTCAATCCGCCACAGATTTTCAATCGTGCGCAGCACCGGCAATAAAGAAGATGCCGTCGTCACAGCGATATTGTTCTGATACGCCGCTTCGTAGATTTCGGGATCGGCGCTTAACGCTTCGATATAAGCCTGTTCCACGGGAATGAACATAAATACGTAATCCAAGCCCTGCCCCTTGATTTCAGACTGGTAGTTTTTGGAAGACAGCCCTTTGATATGGTTGCGCAAAGCCTGCACGTGTTCACCGAGATATTTCTTTTTATCCTCCGGCGTTTCAGATTTGATGTAACGCATATAGGCATTCAAAGACACCTTGCAGTCGACAATCAGTCTTCGATTGTTCGGCAGATTGACGATATAGTCGGGACGCTTGTTGTTGCCGTCTTCGTCTTTAAAATTTTCCTGCATGGAATAATTGATGCCCTTTTCGAAACCGGCGACTTCGAACACACGTTCCAACTGCGTTTCGCCCCAATCCCCCTGATGTTTTGTGTTACCTTTCAGTGCGTTCGTCAGATTTTTAGCGTCTTCGGACAGGTTTTGATTCATTTCCAGCAGATTTTTCAGCTGCTCGTCCATTTTGCCTTTATCCGTCGCATTGATTTGATTGATTTCCTCCATACGTTTTTTAAAGGTGTCAATCTGTTCTTTCAGCGGCGTCAAAATCTGTCCCAAAGATTCCTGCTGGTCTTTTTTAAAATCGGCTGTTTGCGCCTTCAAAAGTTCGGCGGAAACGGCTTTAAACTGAACGGACAATTCTTCTCTGGCCTTTTTCAGCTCTTCGATTCTGTCGTTCAGATGGCGGCTTTCCTCCTTCATCTGCGTTTCCAGAGAAGCCGCTCTTGCCGTCAGTCGCATATTTTCATTATTCAAGCGGCCGTTTTCCTTTTTCAACTCTTCCAGCTGTTCCTGTTGAAACAAAGTCTGTCCCGATTTGGCAAGCCAATCATTTTTTTCCGATGTTAAACGGGCGTTTTTTTTCAAGATGACGATCAAAAGATAAGCGAAAAAAACAAACAGACCGGAAACAACGGCGATCAAAGCTGAAAAAGCGGACATTTGCGAGCATCCCTAAAAGAGCAAGATAATGGCATTAGAAAGCTTTTTTTATGCTTTGTCAATCAAAGGGCTTCCATTATACTGATGGCGGAAATATCGGGAGAGTTCCGGAATGAAACGCCTTCTAAACATACTTATTTTCATTTTGCTGACAACAGCTGCCGTTCAAGCGAAAAACAAAACGGACGAAGCCGCTCAAAGTGAAAAACAAAAAAATGAAACGGATTTTATAACGGCTGAAACTTTGTTGTACCGCCGGCAAACACAAAAAGCGCTGCCGGAATTGGTTCGCCAGTGCGAAAAAGGATATCTTCGCGCCTGCTCTCTTTTAGGTTTTGCTTATTATTCAGGACGTTACGGCGTTCCGCAAGATACGGAAACCGGCATTGACTGGTATAAAAAATGCGCCGATAAAGAAAAAAATTTTTTCTGCAGAAAAGAATTGGGGCGTATTTATTACCGGATGGGCGATTATGACAACGCTTTGCTCAGCTATAACGCGGCGGCTCAAAACAACGATGCTGACGCGCAATACTGGCTGGGGCGTCTGTATCTGGACGGAAAAGGCACGTACGCCAATTATGAACAGGCTTTGAAATGGATGCGCAAAGCCGCCCTCGCCCGTAAAAATCCAAGCAAGGATGCCAGATGCGCTTTGGTCGAAATGTCGTATTTCGGCATAGGCATGCGAAAAAGCATGAAAGACACGAAATATTGGATGGGGTTTTGCGACAACCCGTTTATCCAAGCCTTGATGTCGTTCTATGGACACGGCGTTCCCAAAGACAAAGAAAGAGCAAAAGAAATCATGACAACGGCGGATTTGAAAGAAGCTTTAGCCGACTGGAACGACTTGAACGGTCAATCCCGTCCGACTGTCGGTAAAAAAAGCATTCGGGATCAGCTGATTTCCGAAGACTGCCTGAAAAATTCAAAAAAAAGACCGGCTAAAATCGCAACCTATGCCGTTAAAATCTTTAATCCGGACTTTTATCGTTCTTTCGATGTTCATGACGGTTATATCGAAAAATCGGGAATCGGCGATCAAACCTTTGAAGCCTGCGGAACGACTTTTTATACAACGATTGAAAACAAACGGCTTTTTCTGAAATCCTTAAAAAACAAAGATGTCATTAAAATCAGCCGGTACAAAAATGCCTGTCTGGTCACCGAAATAACGGAAATATGCGATTTAAACCTGAATTGGCAGGAAGAAAAAAAGGAAGATGAAGAATGAAAAAATTATTGCCTCTTCTCTTTTGTCTGATTTGCAGCGGACAAGCCGGAGCAGCCTATCGCTATTCCTATATTCCCAAATCCGTTTCCCCGACAATATATAATTTTTTATATGGCAAACGGGAAAAATGCTCCGCCGGCGAAAAAAAAGAATACCCCGGACAAATCGGCGTTTGCGCCACTTGTCCCGAAGGAACAGTCTATCTGATCGACGAAACGCTGAACAAACCCGCCTGCTTTAAATGTCCCGCCGGAACGCTTCCGGTCAAACGGAATGGATATCCGATGTGCCTCGGGGCATATCCCGTTGTCAACGGAAAAGCGGTCAAACCGAACGGTGGAACACCGTCCGGCGAAGAAATGGAACGCATTGCTTTGCAATTAAGCGCGGACTATAAAATATCATCCCCTTCTTCCTCAAACAAAACGGAAAAGACCTTTAAACACAAAGAAAAACTTGTAAACGTCTGCCCGTCCTTGTATCCGAATGACGAAACGGCGCAGAAGCAAATCGATATTTGCCGCCGTTTGGTCAGTCAAAACGACTTTTTATGTCCCTATGTCGAAAAAAATGCCGACGGAAAATGGATTTGCCGCGCCTGTCCTAAAAACGCCCCCTACAAAAACAAACAAGGGGGATGCTTCAACTGTCCGTACGGGGAAGAAATGGTTTCTTCGGATGACGGCGAGCCGGTCTGCGCCTCCGAAGTTCCGCCGGAACAAAAACAAGATACCGTCAGAAAAAAACACTTGAAAAAGAAAAAATCAGCCGCGCGATAAATCCGTAATCACGCCGTGCAGCGTCCGCACATCCTGTGATGTCAGCTCGGCGCGCATAAAAATGTTACGCAAATTGAGCATCATTCGCGGCTTCTTTTCCGGAGATTTAAAATATCCGGCTTTTTCAAGTTCCTGTTCCAAATGTGCAAATAAATGTTCTGTTTCCTGCTTGTTCGCAGGTTCCGTTTTCGGCATGGATAAAAATTTATCCTGCGTCGTATCGGACAAATGAAACAGCTCATATCCCGTCAATAAAACCGCTTGCGCCAAATTAAGCGAACTATGGCGGGGGTTGAGAGGAATGTTGACAATCACATCCGCATAAGCCAAATCGTCATTTTCCAATCCCGTTCTTTCAGGGCCGAATAAAACACCGCATTTTATTCCCTTTTGTTCATGCTCTAAAATATCTTTTGCCATTCCCTGTCCGGTAAAAACAGGTTTAATCATATCGCGGGAACGTCCCGTTGTTGCATAAACCTTTTGCAAATCGGCAACAGCGTCGGCGACCGTTTTAAAGACTTTTGCATGATACAGAATCTCTTCCGCCCCTGAAGAAGCCGCGACGGCTCTGGAACACAGATGGTCTTCATCCGGATCGACCAAACGCATATCGTCCAGCGCGCAATTCATCATCGCCCGCGCAGCCGTTCCGACATTTTCAGCCAACTGCGGACGCACCAAAATAAACGCCGGAGTCATAAAACGACCGGCATCCCCGTTCAATGCCATTTACTTTCTTCCTCTTCTTCTGCCGGATTTGGACGGTGAATTCATCATACGTTTTTGCTGTTCCAAGACGTCTTTGAATTTTATTCCCAAAGTGCTTTCCGCTTCCCTTATTACGATTTTCCGTTGCTGCGCGATATCGTCCTTATCTTCAATCTTTGCCGAAGGAATGGTTCCGAAAGCTTCATTCATCAACGATGAAGCGTTTTCCGGATTTTTTTTGATTTTCTCTTCCAAATCTTCGGGCAGGACGATTCCCTGCCGACGCATAACGGCAATGGATTTAAGAGCCTGCTGAGTCGTCATGAAATTAAAGCTGTCATCCGCTCCGTTTAACGTTTGTGCGGAAACGGCATCCATTCCGTCAGGAACAGCTTCCAATTCCAAAAAATCCTCGATTGTCAAATCGCCTATATCCTGAATTTTTTCACCGATCTTAACGTTATGTTTTTCCAATTCAGCTTTTTTGTCCCGCGCTTTCGATATTCTGGCGGCAGCTTCGGAAATGCTTTCGGCACGGACAGGCGGAACGATTGCTGTCAAAAAAGAAAAACAAAGGAAAATTTTCAAAAAAAGCATCTGACTCTCCTGTCGGCAAACGATATTTCTAATGTACTCTAAATCCATTGTTTTGGCGATAAAAATTTCCGTTCCGGTATAACAACTCGCCTATATTTTTGTTCACGGCAAAAAAGCTTATGATATGTCATCCGGAGGAAGGAAACATGCCTGAAAAAAACGGAACAGCCCCCTTAAACGCCCTTGTAATTATGCTTTTATGCGGTTTTGCAGGACTTTTTTTTGCCTTCACAGTCGAAACGTATTGGACAAGAATTCAATATAAGGAAGACCCGTTGTTTTTTCCTCTTTCCACGGTGATTTTTTACTCTTTTTGTTTGATTGCCTATATAATGCAAGGGAGCGGTTTTCTTTTGTTATCGAAACATCATAAGAAATCGCTGTATAAAAAAGCTTTTCTTGTGTTTTGGGGGCAATTCATCCTCAGCATTCTGTGGCTGGGACTGTTTTTCGGACTAAAATTGTCAGGATTGGCTTTTTTTGATCTTTTTATCGCTTTTTTATTTTTGATCGTCTGTTTTTCTTTTTTCCGAGCCATTCAAATGAAAGCGGCTTTCTTTTTAATCCCCGCCGGCATTTTGATTGCTCTGATGGGAATGTTAAACGCTTGGTTTATTGTCGTATAAAAAAGCACCGCCTTTTTCCAAGACGGTGCTTTTTTAATCTTTACATTCTTATTTTGCCGACATCAGGTTAAGCGAATTGCCGAGCAGATTTTCATAAGACAACCCCGTTTCATTCTCAAACTGCTTTAAAGCAAAACGTGCGCCTTTGGAAAAAGGATCGTTCTGACGTTCCAAATCCTTCATAGCCTTAAAAATACGGGTTTTAACCGCGCCGGGGGCACTTTTAATCCTGTCTTCCGCCGTTGTCGGAATCTTATATCCCATATTGCGTAAATGCTGAAGAATTGACAACATATTGTGCGTATTGACTTCCGGTGCATTGTACTTCGCATTCGGAGAATCGCCCCACGTCGTCATTTCCCCTGTAAATTCAGGCATTTTCGTATTCCAGATATTGTCCGCACCGCCTTCATATGTCGGTTGATACGGCTGGGAGCCGTAAACGACGGGACCGACCTGCTGCACATGCACAACATTTGCTTGCGCCGCTCCGGTCTGGACCTGAGAAACGACAGCTGCGGACTGTTGTTGTTCCGCCGCCGCCCAAGGATCGGCCGGCAATGTTTCAGCCCGAGCATGAAAAGCGGTCAAAACAACCGCCGCAGAAACTGCAATAGCCGTCATTTTAGAATTTGTGTTCTTCATTACGCCCTCGCTGATAAATTCATTTTATTATAGAATACACTCTTTTCATAAAAAGAAACAGTTACAAATATATTTCACCTTTTTTAAAGTGCTTTTTTTGCAGAGTCTTTTTATACCGATCCGCCATTTAAACGCGCTTCCATTGAGTTCCCGACGGAGTATCCTCAATAACGATTCCCTTTTCCGCCAGCTCTTTGCGAACCGCGTCCGCCGTTGCGAAATCCTTGGCTTTACGGGCATCAGCGCGTTTTTGAATCAACGCTTCGATATCCGATTCGCTCAAGCCGTCCGAAGCCGCATTGCCGCGAAACCATTCTTCCGGATTACGATACAACAGCCCGAGCATGTGTGCCGACGCCAACAGTTTGGCTTTAGCGGCCGCCTTGTCCTGTCCGGATTCGGCTTTGTTCAAGACGGAAAGCAACGTATGCAGAACGGCGATCGCTTTCGGCGTATTCAGGTCGTCTTCCAACGCTTCAACCAGTTCCGCGTCGGGAGCGACACCTGTCAGATCGACCTCGGGCGTCCCGCGCAATGCCGTATAGAAACGATCCATCACCTGCTTCGCCTGCTTCAAACCGTCTTCCATCCAGTTCAGCGGCTGATGGTAGTGCGTGCCGAGCGTATAAAGACGGAACGCCTCGCCGGGGACTTTATCCAGAATCTCGCGAATCGTGAAGAAGTTCCCCAAAGATTTGGACATCTTTTCTCCGTTAACCATCAAATGCCCGTTATGAACCCAGTATTTTGCATAGAAATCATGCCCGAACGCACAGCAGGACTGCGCGATTTCATTTTCATGGTGCGGGAAGACCAAATCCTGACCGCCGCCGTGAATATCAAACGTTTCACCTAAGTATTTGCTGCTCATCGCGGAGCATTCCAAATGCCACCCCGGACGACCGAAGCCCCACGGGCTGTCCCACCCCGGTTGCGTTGCATCGGACGGCTTCCACAAAATGAAGTCCGCCGGCTCTTTTTTATACGGAGCGACTTCGACACGTGCGCCGGCAATCATTTCATCCATGGAACGACCGGACAGCGCGCCGTAGTTTTTCATCTTGGAAACGCTGAACAGAACGTGTCCCTGCGCTTCATAGGCGTATCCGTTGTCAACCAAACGCTTGACCAAGTCAATCATTTCCGGAATATGCTGAGTCGCCCTCGGCTCGACATCGGGCAAAAGAGCGTTCAATTCGGCAATGTCTTCATGGAAAAAACGGGATGTTTTTTCCGTAATCACGTTGATCGGCTTGCCGCTTTCCAGAGAACGCTTGATGATTTTATCGTCAACGTCGGTAATGTTGCGGACATATGTAACTTTCGAATACAAATGCTTCAACAGACGATACAGCGTATCAAACACGATAATCGGGCGGGCGTTGCCGATATGGGCGCGGTCATAAACAGTGGGACCGCAGACATACATCCGGATGTGATTGGCGTCCAACGGCACAAAAGGTTCTTTTCTGCGGGTTAATGTATTTGATAAGGTCAAAGTCATTTTTTTATCCTTGCAAACGTTCAATTGTTTTTTTCCTGCCTAAAACGGGCAGAAGCATTTTCAGTTCGGGTCCCTGTTCGCACCCCGTCAACGCCAGACGAAGCGGATGGAACAAATCCCTGCCCTTTCGTCCCGTTTTTTCTTTAACAACCGAAGTCCAAGCGGAAAACGTCGTTTCATCAAAATCCCCCGCCGGCAACAGTGCGGCAGCCTGACGGCAAAAAGCCCTGTCATCTTCATTCAACGAAAAAAGCTCATCGGAAAAGCAAATTTTTTCCCACGGTGCAATATCGGCGATTTTGTTGATGTTCGGGCTGACCGCTGCCCAGAAATTTCCGGCGATTTCCTTTTCCCCGCGTTCTTTCAGGCGGGCATTCACCTTTTCCAACGGCATGGAACGCACGACATGCGGATTGAATTTAAACAAATCCTCCGTATCGAAATGCGGTTGAGCGCGCCCGAAACGGGTCAAATCAAAATGATCCGCCAATTCGTCCCACGTCTGGCAGGCGACGACGGGATCCGCCGTTCCCAAACGCGCCAGCAAGTCGGCGATTGTCATCGGTTCAATGCCTTCTTCACGCAATTCGCGGGAACTGACCGACCCGAAGCGTTTGGAAAGTTTTCCTTCCTTGCCCGTCAACAAAGGCGGATGACCGAATACGGGTACTTTACCGCCCAACACTTCAAACATCTGAATTTGAACGGCGGTGTTCGTCACATGGTCTTCCCCGCGGATGATGTGCGTAATACCGAAATCCATATCGTCAATCACGGACGGCAGCATATACGGAAAAGTTCCGTCTTCGCGCACGACAATCGGATCGCTTAAATGCGCGCCGTTATACGAACAATGTCCGCGCACCATATCGTCCCAAGATGTTTCCTTGTGTTCCAGCTTGAAACGGTAGTGCGGACGGCGGCCTTCCGCTTCCAGTTTGGCTTTTTCTTCATCCGTCAGTTTCATGCCGGCGCGGTCGTAAACCGGCGGCAAACCTCTGGAACGCTGACGGCGGCGTTTGTATTCCAGTTCCTCCGCCGTTTCATAGCAGGCATAGACCAAACCGCGTTGTTTTAAATCCTCCAGCACTTCGTTATAGCGAGCCAGCCGCTTCGACTGATGTTCCAGACGATTCCAAGGAATTCCCAGCCATTTCATATCTTCGTAAACGGCTTGTTCGTATTCCGGTTTGGAACGTTCCCTGTCCGTATCGTCCAGACGCAGGACAAAGGAAAAATCCTCCCCCGTCTTTTTCTTCATGCTCAAAGCGAACAGATAATTCAGCAGCGCCGTGCGCAGATTGCCGATGTGCATATACCCCGTCGGGCTGGGGGCAAAACGAACCGTAATCACGTTTTTAAACCTTCTTAGTAACCGGATAAGACCAATCGCCGTTATACGAACGGCGGGACAGTTTGACGCCGGGGGTGGCTTGCTTGCGCTTGAATTCGGCGCGGTGAAGCAACGTATAAACCTTTTTGACGACGGCTTCATCATAGCCGGCGGCAACGACATCCTCAATACCGGCATCGTTTTCGACCAACATTTTCAAAATCGCGTCCAGCACGGGATAAGCCGGCAGAGAATCTTCGTCTTTCTGATTCGGCCGCAACTCCGCCGTCGGAGCTTTAGTGATCAGGACGTCGGGCATAACCGTCCGAATATCGTTTTTAATCCATGACGGATGGTTTTCGTTGCGCCAGCGCGCGACCGCATAAGCGTCCGTTTTATAAATGTCGTTAATCGGCGCATAACCGCCGCACATATCGCCGTATAAAGTCGCATAGCCGACGGAAGCTTCCGACTTATTGCCCGTCGAAAGCAACAGATCGCCGAACTTGTTTGACAACGCCATCAATAACACGCCGCGCAATCGCGCCTGCAAATTTTCCTCCGTCGTATCGGGAGCCATTCCCTTAAACACCGGAGCCAGCAACTTACCGTAGCTTTCGACCGGATCGACAATCGGAAGAATATCATAACGAATTCCCAAAGCTTTTGCGACACTTTCGGCGTCTTTCAGGCTTTCGTCCGATGTATATTTGGATGGCATCATCACCGCTCTGACTTTATCCGCGCCCAAAGCGTCAACGGCAATCGCCGCGCACATTGCGCTGTCAAATCCGCCGGACAAGCCTAAAACAACGCCTTTAAAGCCGTTTTTGCGGACGAAATCACCGACGCCCGTCACCAAAGCGCGCCACGTGTTTTCCGGTTCGGAAGGCCACGGCCAATGAATTTCATCCACACCGGCCACCGCCGTTTCCCATAACGGCAGACATTCGATAAAACCGCCATCCTGATCCAGCATAAAAGAGCCGCCGGCAAAAACCGTGCTGTCATTGCCGCCGACCAGATTGGTGTAAACAATCGGCAGACGAATGCGACTCGCAAACGTTCTGGAATGTTCCAACGTTTCGGTCGCGGAACCGCTCCTGAACGGCTTGGCATCCAAAACAATCAACCGGTCCGCCCCTTCGCAGTTCACCGGTTCGAAACCGACGGAAACTGCGGCCGTCCGCCCGTCAATCGTAAAACGGTGGCCGTAATGGACGCCTTTTTCATTCATCAGGACCGGCGTCGCTCCGCCCGCGCCGTCCGGAATGGCGGTCAGAATAGCCCGACCGTTATGATAAACGTCCGCCAATGTTTTATGAACCCGTGCCATAAACGATTTGGAATAAGCCAAATCGCCCAACGGCCATCCGGTCAAAGCGTATGCCGGTAAAATCAATGTTTCCCCTTGAAACTGGGGGCATTGCTCCGCCGCCCGATGAATCAGCTTTAAATTGCCATCCAAATCACCGGGGATAGGATTAAGTTGTGCAATCAACATAAAAGAACCTCTGCGATTAAAAAAATTTGACACAGTTTATAACTGTTTGATGCGCAATGCCATAAAAAACTATTTGACTTGAATTTCTTTTACGACGGCTTCTATTTCTTTCAATGACGGCAAAGCTTCCTGAGCCCCCATTTTCAAACAAGCCAACCCCGCACCGGCACTGGCGTACCGAGCGGCTTGAACCGTATCAATGCCGCCGTCAATCATTGCGGCGAAGATGCCGATAAAAGCATCT
>JAFYCE010000036.1 GCA_017539865.1 Alphaproteobacteria bacterium | reverse complement strand
TTCCATGGGCGGAGGTTATTCCGGTTTAGCTCAAACGCTGTTGACAGGCATCATCATTATTCTGAACAAAGATTATTTCGCAAACGGCACAAAAGCATTGTTCCGCAAATCGCCGAATATGGATTCCCTCATCGCTTTGGGAGCCGGCGCGGCAGTTGTGTTCAGTATTTACAGTCTGTATAAAGGCAATACCGGTCATCTTTATTTTGAATCCGCCGCAATGATTTTAACGCTGATTACGTTCGGCAAATTTCTGGAAGCCCGCGCGAAAAGAAAAACGGCGGACGCAGTAGCCGGCTTGATTTCTCTGGCACCGCAGACGGCGACGGTTTTGCGCGACGGAAAAGAAGAAACGATTCCGGCTGAAAATCTGACCGTCGGAGACATCATCATCATCAAAGCCGGCGTTCGCATTCCGGCCGACGGCATTATCACGCAAGGGAAAGGCGTTATTGACGAATCCGCATTAACGGGGGAAAGCTTTCCGGTTCGAAAAAGCGTCGGGGATCAGGTGATGACCGCTTGTATCAACACGGCGGGATATTTCTCAATGCGCGCCGAAAAAGTCGGACATGAAACGACACTGGCACAAATTATCAAATTGGTGGACGAAGCAACGTCTTCCAAAGCGCCGATCGCCCGTTTGGCGGATAAAATCAGCGGCGTTTTTGTCCCTATCGTTATTGCTTTAGCCGTTCTGACAGTCACCGTTTGGCTGTTCTGCAGCGCAAGCGTCGAATTCGCCTTGTCCGCCGGTATTTCCGTATTGGTGATTTCATGTCCGTGCGCTTTGGGACTGGCAACGCCGACGGCCGTCATGGTCGGTACGGGACGCGGCGCAAAGCAAGGCGTTTTATTCAAATCCGCCGCTTATCTGGAAATGACGGGACGAATCGATACCGTTATTTTGGACAAGACCGGAACAATCACCGAAGGCTCCCCTCGCGTCACCGATCTTGTTTTATCGGAAAAGTGTTCGGAAACGGAACTGCTTCAAGCGGCCGCCTCTTTGGAAAAGCTGTCAGAGCATCCGCTGGGAAAAGCCGTTGTTGATGACGCGAAAGAACGGCATATCCCTCTTAATCAAGTGTCCGGCTTTCAACAAAAAGAAGGCTTGGGCGTCGCAGGCGAAATAAACGGCGTCATATATCAAATCGGCAACGCCCGTTTGTTGAAACAGGCCGGTATTGAAAACACGTTGAATGAACGGGCGCAGATATTGGCAGAACAGGGAAAGACACCGCTTTATTGTTTGAAAGGATCCCGTTTGATCGGCGTTATCGGGATAACCGATCCCATAAAAAAGAATGCGAACGCAGCTGTTTCTGCGTTAAAAAAAATGGGAATGGACGTTGTTTTATTAACGGGCGATAATAAAAAGACGGCGCAAGCGGTCGCTCATTCGGCAGGCATCGATTCCGTCATCAGCGATATGTTGCCGCAGGATAAGGAAGCGGAAATCAGAAAGCTTCAGTTGTCCGGAAAAAAAGTCGCGATGATCGGCGACGGTATCAACGACGCGCCGGCTTTGGCGCGGGCGGATGTCGGCATGGCGATCGGTGCGGGAACGGATATTGCGATTGCTTCGGCGGATGTCGTTTTGATTAAAAGCGATCCGGCGGCGGCCGTTTTTGCCGTGCGGTTGGGACGGGCCGTTTTGCGTAATATCAAGGAAAATCTGTTTTGGGCTTTTTTCTATAACAGTATCGGGATTCCGGTTGCCGCCGGTGCGTTCTATAAAGTGTTCGGGCTGATGCTGAATCCGGCGATTGCCGCCGCCGCAATGAGCTTCAGTTCTGTCAGCGTCGTGATGAACGCTTTGCGTTTACGGCGGTTTCAGGATAAACCCCATGTTCAAAAAAGGAGCGATTCAATGACTAAGGACATTCTGATTGAAGGCATGAAGTGTGAACATTGCGCCAAATTCGTTACGAAAGCACTGCAAGCCGTAGAGGGCGTGGAAAATGTCGTTGTCGATTTGACGGCGAAAAAAGCGACCGTAAATACAAAAGGGAACGTTTCGGGCGACGCCTTGGCCGCCGCCGTTGCCGAAGCGGGATTTGAAGTTACCGGAATCAAAGACGTTTAACGGATAAAGTTCGTCATTGCGCCGTATACGAAAGCATTGCCCTTTTGCGGAATCCCTTTCAGCAAACACGCCATCGCTTTGCCCAGATTGTGCATGGACTGCAATCCCTCTTTATCCTGCAGAACTTCTTCAGGCGTTTTTCCGTGCACCATGTTCCAATAGGTGGAAGAAACTATCGGCATCTGGTTGATTCCGAAATATTTGTTCAGCACATCCAAAGCCGCCGTCGTTCCGGCGCGTCTGGCACACACGACCGCCGCCCCCGGCTTGAACCGGAACGCGGACGAACCGGCAAAAAAGACGCGATCCAAGACGGACAGCAACCGACCGCTGGGATGTGCGTAATAAACCGGAGAACCGAACACGAAACCATCCGATTTTTCCGCTTTTTCAATAATACGATTAACAATATCGTCATTAAAGACGCAACGGTTCTTGCCGCCGTTCCGGCATCCCATACAAGCAATGCAATCCAGATAGGCCGTTTTGCCCAACTGGACGATTTCCGTTTCAACATCTTCCGCTTTTAACGTTTCGGCAACCGCGCTTAACGCCGTAAAGGTACCGCCCTTTTCATTGCCGCTGCCGTTGATCATCAACACCTTCATATTACCCTCCTTATTTTTTTTATTTATTTTTCAATATGTTATATCAAAAAACAAAATTTTTCAACAGAAAAGAACACCCGTTTTTGAAAACCGGTTAAATAAAAAAATATAACCGTTCTCCCACTTGCTTTTTTATGAATTTTTTTGTATTCTCTGGTGTGGAAAGAAATGCTCTGCGGAGGTTCTTTTTTTGATGTCGAATCTCATGTTGCTTAACGAAAGGATATGACGATGACAACTGCTTTTTTACCTGTCGTTCAAAACGGCATACAGTCTTATTTGGCGTCAATCAGACGCATTCCCGTTTTATCCGCTGAAGAGGAATACATGCTGGCCAACCGGTTCCGCAATCACGGCGATTTGTCGGCGGCGAAAAAACTGATTTCAGCGCATTTGCGGCTGGCGGCGAAAGTCGCTTTTTCCTACCGGTTCTACGGCTTGCCTTTGGAAGATTTGATTTCCGAAGCCAATATCGGATTGATGCAGGCCGTCAAACGCTTCGAACCGGATAAAGGCAACCGCCTTTCAACCTATGCGGTTTGGTGGATCAAAGCCGCTATCAACGAATTCATTTTAAAATCCTGGTCTCTGGTGCGTATCGGAACGATCGCGGCGCAAAAGCGTTTATTCTACAATCTGCGCAAAATCAAAGCGAAACTGGGATTGTACGACAACACGTCGCTTGATTCGGACAGCATCAAAGAAATATCACAAAATCTGAACGTTCCCGAAGAGGATGTCGCGGAAATGGATGTTCGTTTGAACGGCGATGTTTCCTTGAACACTCCCGTGTATGATGACGGTTATGCCGAAAAGCAGGACTTTTTAAGCGACGATCACAGTATTGAAGACAATCTGGCCGAACATCAGGAAAGCACAATGCGCTTGCAGCTGCTGGCACAGGCGATGGGCAAGCTGAACGACCGCGAACGCGCAATCATTCACGCGCGCCGGTTGTCCGAAGATCCCGACACATTGGACACTTTGGGTGAACGGTTGGGGATTTCCCGTGAGCGCGTCCGCCAGATTGAAAATCGCGCCGTTGAGAAAATGACTCAATATATTCAAAACCACGCCGGCGCGCTTGCTTGACCGTTTTATCGAATAAATAGATACCCGCGCGCCTAGCGCGTGGTTTTCGCGTTACAAAAAAAACGGCGGTGTTTCGATCACCGCCGTTTTCTTTGATTAAGCCTCCTGTTCTTCGGCCATTTTTGTCGCCGTGATGTAGTCGAACTTGCCCGACCCCAGCACAGGCGGCTCTTTAACGTAAATGAACTTTGACGGAGAACCGAGTTCGTTAAAGCCCTGTTCTTTGATATATGCTTTAACCGCCGATAAATCCGTATCCTGCTTTGTTGTAATCAAAACCAGCTTTTCGCCTTTTTTCGGATCGGGAACGGATACAATCCCCTGCACGGCGTCGGGATACAATTTAGACAGCAACTGCTCCACCGCCGTCAGGGAAATCATTTCACCGCCGATCTTGGCAAAACGCTTGGCGCGACCTTGAATAAAAATAAAGCCGTCTTTATCGATTGTAACGATATCGCCCGTATCATGCCAACCGTCCTTTGGCGGAATGAGAACCCCCGGATTATCGGCTTTCATGTATCCCTGCATGACATTATCGCCGGAAACAAGCAACCGGCCGCCCTCGGCGATACCGGGGACGGGTTCCAGCTTCGCCGTCATTTTCGGGAACAAACGCCCGACGGAACCGTCGCGGATATACATCGGCGTATTGACCGAAATCACCGGAGAAGTTTCCGTTGCGCCGTAACCTTCCAAAATGCGGATACCGAACTTGCGCATCCATAATTCGGCCGTACTGGCTTTCAGTTTTTCCGCTCCGACGATTGCGTATCTTAACGCGAAGAAATCGTACGGATGCGCCATCGTGCCGTAGCCCGCAAAAAACGTATCCGTTCCGCACAAAATCGTCGCGTTTGTTTCATAGACCAGTTCCGGCACGATGCGATAATGCAACGGAGAAGGATAAAAGAATGTCCGCATCCCCGTCAAAACCGTCAAAAGCATGCCGACGCTCAATCCGAACGAATGGAACATCGGCAACGAACTGAACATCACGTCCGCAGAAGTAAAAGCGAGAATGCTTGTGATCTGATACCGGTTTGCCTGCAAATTCTTGTGCGACAGCAAAACGGCTTTAGGCATTCCTTCCGAACCGGAGGTAAACAAAATCACGGCCGTATGATCGGAATTGTTTTTCGGCTTTTTCGATGTCAGATAGGACAGTATCCCTTTAATTTTATCTTCCAGCAAAATTTCAGCGGAGAAATCTTCCAAATAAACGACATTGATGCCGTTCTTTTTTAACGCCTGCTCCAGATTTTCCAAATGGGCGTTTTCTATAAATTTCTTCGATGTCAAAACGGTTTTCAGCTGAACCGTTTTCACACAGGAAACCACTTGCGCCACACCGGTGGAAAAGTTAAGCATGGCCGGAACTTTATCCACACTTTGCAATGCGAAAAAGGAAACGACGTTTGCCAAAACGTTCGGCAGTAAAATCCCCACCCGTTCCTCGTCTTCGAAACGACGTTCCATCGCCCTGCCCAAAACGTAGCTTTTCAGAATCAGCGTTTTATACTTAATCGGCTTGCGATTGATATCTTCGGCGATAATTTTGTTTTTGCCGTTGATTTTGGCCGCATTCAGCAATGAAATGAACAAGTTCTCGTTCACTTTGGATGACTCATACAGCATATCGACCATCATGTCGTAGAGCTGGTTTGAAATCTCGTGATTACGCTGACGGCTTGTCCAGGAAGGATCGACGTCGAATTTTCGGGGAGGCAGGATGTTCATTGTAATCTTCGGAAAATAACGTGTCTTCACACGATCTTTCAGCAAAGAGAATTTGGAATACTGCGCGCCGTTGATACGAACGGGCAAAATGTTGGCATTCGCCTTTTCAGCGACCAATCCCGCCCCTTCATAGACCTTCATCAGCGATCCGGTCACACTCACCCGCCGTTCGGGAAAGATCATGACCTTATTGTTCTTTTTGATTAAATCGACCAAAGAACGGATCGACATCGGATTGTTCAAATCCAACGGATACAGATCAATCATCAGACTGAACAATTTGGCAAACCACTTATTTTCCCATTCGGGCTTGATCACGAAAGTGATTTTTTCCGGCATAAACGCCGCAATCAGCAAACCGTCCAACAAAGAAGCATGGTTGGCAACAATCAAAACGCGCTTGCCCGCCGCCTGAAAATTCGGCAGCCCTTTAACCGTCACGCGATAGAAAAACTCCAAAATCGTTTGAACGATCGAGCGCAACAACGCCGCAGGCAAAACCGAGCAGTTATAAACGGACACGACAAAGCTGGCCGCTCCGGTGAACAGGAACAGGGCGGCAAGGCTCAATCCGGCATGACGCGCGGCGATAAAAATCAGCGCCATCAAAGCGATTCCCGCCGCATTGATCAAATTGCCCGCAGCAAAAACGGTGGCTCTGTTTGCATCGGAAGCTTTACTGCGAATCAACGCCGTCAAAGGAATGACATACATCCCGCATGAAAAACCGGACAGGAACAAAAACAGCGAATAAAAAAGAACGCGCGGACGCAAAACAAATTCCGCAAACGATGTCGTATGAGCGGGAGCCGCATATTCCGCCGTCAAAAAGAACAGCATCATAAAGCAAATGCCCATGCCGATTGTACTGATGGGGACGAATGTCGTATGTGCGACACCTTTCAGCAACCGATGGCAATACATGGCTCCGGCACCGACGCCTGCCGCATATAAAAGCAATTGGAAAGCAACGGCGAAATTATCCGCGTGAAAGACCTGTTCGGTCAACGGATAGACCTGCATAATCATCAGCAGACCGATCGACCAGAACCATGTCGTTCCCAAAATGCTGCGAAAAATCAACGGATACTTGCGCACCGTCCGCAAAGTCTTCCAGATACCGATCAACATTGCCTTTGGCGAATTGCTTGTATTTTTCTCTTCCGGTTCGGAAACAGCCTCTTCCGAAGAAGAACGCCACGTTGCAAAAAAGCCTATGACGGAAAGAACGATCAAAACGACGGCCGCCAGCCTGACCGGCAAAAGCGTTCCTAACAAAAAGGCCGAAATAATGCTGACATAAGTCGTTTTTTCAATATACGCATCCCCTGCCGTCAAATCGCTTTCTTCCAACTGGTCGGGCTGAAAAGCATAGCGCATCGGACCGAAAAATGCGGACAAAGCCCCATATAAAAACGGCAAAAGAATCAACAATCCGATATTCTTTGTCAACAGGACGCTTCCGGCCAAAAGCATCAATATCAATTCCGTCAAATTCAACGAAAGGGATGTTTTGATACGGTTGTATTTTCTGGCCAATTGCGTCGCTCTGGCAGAAAACAAAAAAAACGGCAAAATCAGCATACCGGCAACCACGTTGGACGGATTATCCGTTTGCTGTGTAATCCGGACGGCGATCATCGTCAATAATGTGATTCGAAACAGATTATTGGTCAACGCCGAGGTGATATGGGAAAAAACACCCGAACTCGATTTAAGAAAAGGCATAGATGCTCCTTTAGTAATATACTTTTTTACTAATATTGCTTTTTTGCCTCGCTTTGTCCACAGGATTTTCATAAAAAAACTCCCGATTTCTCGAGAGTTTTTTTCTTTAACCTTCTTTTTTCGGTTCGCGCAGAACGTAACCGCGCCCCCAAACGGTTTCAATATAATCGTCCCCGCCGGTCGCTTCGGCGATTTTCTTGCGCAATTTGCAGATGAACACGTCAATAATCTTCAATTCCGGCTCATCCATACCGTTATACAAGTGATTCAGAAATTGCTCCTTGGACAACGTCGTCCCCTTTGACAGGGACAGGCGCTCTAAAATACCGTATTCACGGCCGGTCAAATGCAGCGGTTTTCCGTTGACGAACGCCGTTCTGGTATCCAGATTGACTTCGATCGCGCCCGTCCGGATAACGGATTCCGAATGCCCTTTCGAACGGCGGACCAAAGCGCGGATGCGGGCAACCAATTCCGCCTTGTCAAACGGTTTCGTCAGATAATCATCCGCTCCCGTCGCCAATCCCTTGACCTTTTTATCCGCGCCCGACAATCCGGACAGGATCAGAACCGGCGTACTGATTTTCGAAGCGCGCAAACGTTTCAGCACTTCATAGCCGTCCATATCCGGCAGCATCAAATCCAGAATAATGATATCGTAATCATACAGTTTGCCGATCTCCAAACCGTCTTCGCCCAAAACAGTCGGATCGACGACCATACCTTCTTTGTGCAGGACGGCTTCGATTGTTTGAGCCATAGCCTTATCATCTTCAACCAATAAAACACGCATGGGATTTTCCTTATTCGAGGCAAAACGAAAATTAACTTCTTATTAACTTTATGTTGTATGAATCCCATATGCAAGCCTATATTTTCATGGAAAATAATTTTTTTTATTTTTTGATAAAAAGGCGACAAAACAGCAAGGAACGATTATATTATAGATATAACCTCGGGAATAAAAATGGGTACGTACCTGAAGAACCTGATTGATGATATCGCTTCGCTGCCGGAATATCGCTGCTACGGTTCCGTCTGCGCGGTCAAAGGCATGTTGGTCGAAATATCGGGCATCCGCGCCTACTTATCCGTGGGCGACAGATGCTGCATCAACGCCAGAGGCGATAAAAAAGTCGTTTGTGAAGTCGTCGGTTTTAACAACGACAAAGTTCTGGCCATGCCGTTTATGAATCTGGACGGCGTCGGCCCCGGCAATCCGGTTGATGTCAGCAATTCCCGTCCGGTTTTATTCCCCGACGTGTCATGGCTGGGCCGCGTCATCAACGCGATGGGCGAACCGGTCGACGGCAAAGGCCCTTTGATTAAAGGCAAAATTCCGTGTTTGATTCACAACTCCCCTCCCCCTGCGCATTCCCGCGAACGCGTCGCCGGAAAAGCCGATTTGGGCGTGCGTGCAATCAACACTTTTCTGACCGTCTGCAAAGGGCAGCGTATGGGGATTTTCGCCGGTTCCGGCGTGGGCAAGTCGTCTTTGATGGCGATGATGGCGCGTCATACGAAACTGGACGTGACCGTTTTGGGACTGATCGGCGAACGTGGCCGCGAAGCGCGTGAATTTATTGAAGACGACTTGGGCGAAGAAGGCATGAAGCGCAGCGTCGTTGTTGTCGCGACTTCCGATGAATCGCCCCTGATGCGCCGGCAGGCCGCCTATGTCGCGATGACCGTCGCCGAATATTTCCGCGACCTGAAACAAAATGTGCTGTGCATGATGGACAGTATCACCCGTTTTGCCATGGCACAGCGCGAAATCAGCCTGTCCGCCGGCGAACCGCCCGCGACAAAAGGCTATACGCCGACCGTTTTCGCCGAACTGCCCCGATTGCTGGAACGCGCGGGTCCCGGTCCGATAGGCAAAGGCTCGATTACGGGACTGTTCACCGTGTTGGTGGACGGCGACGATCACAACGAACCGATCGCGGACGCCGTGCGCGGTATTTTGGACGGACATATCGTTCTGGAACGCTCGATCGCCGAACGCAACCGCTATCCGGCCATCAACCTTTTGCGCAGTATTTCGCGTACGATGCCGGGATGTAACAATGACGAAGAAAACGCTTTAGTCAATCGGGCGCGGGCTTTGATGGCGACTTATCAGGATATGGAGGAACTTATCCGGTTGGGCGCGTACAAGCGCGGTTCCAACGAACAGGTTGATGAATCGATTTTTTATCACGACAAGCTGGAAGCCTTCCTGTCGCAAAAGAAAAAGGAAAAGTTCGATTTTGCGACCGGTTATCAGCAGCTCAAAGACATTCTGGCGCAAAATCCCTCCGCCGCCCAGCCGCAAAAATAACAGGTAGCGCATGGCCGGCAAAGACTTGAAAACCCTTATCCGCGTCCACAAATTCGAACTGGACGAAAAGCAACGAAAGCTCGGCAATCTGCTGCGGTTCGAACAAGCGCTTCAAAATCGTAAAATCCTGCTGGCAAAACGCTTTGTCGAAGAGGAACAGGCGGCCAATTCGAACTCCGTAGCCGCTTTGACGTTCGGGGCATATGTCGATTGGCACATCGAGGAAAACAAGCGCGTCGACAGGGCTTTGGAAGAAAACCGGCAGGAAATCCTGCTGATGCGCGACGAAATCATCGAAGCGTATCAGGAGCTGAAAACGCTGGAAATCACGCAGGAAAACCGCGATAAACGGGAACTGGCGGAACTGGAACGCAAAACAAACGCCATGCTGGATGAAATCGGCCTGACGCTTCATCGCCGCCGGCAGGAGCAGGAAAAAGAGGAAAGCGCAAAAAATGACGCCTGAAGAAACGGTTTTTCAACGCTCATGCGTCGATTTTTCAAAGCTTGAACCGTACGGATTCAAGAAAAACAAAACAGATTTTATTCTGGAACGGTCTTTTCTAAACGGCTCTTTTAAAGCCGTCATCACGATCAATCGGGACGGAACCGTTTCGGGGCAGGTTTACGATACGGACACCAACGACATATATCTGCCTTTGCGCGTCGAAAGCATTGCGGGCGGCTATGCCGAAAAAGTCAGAACCGCGTATAAAACCGTTTTGGAAGACATCAGAGAAAAATGTTTTATTTCAACGCTGTTTGCCGGAAATCAGGCGAACCGCATTACACAAAAAATTTTCGAAGCATACGGCGACAAGCCCGACTTTCCATGGGAAAAATACGATGCTTACGGCGTATTCAGAAATCCCGACAGCGATAAATGGTACGGATTGATTATGAACATCGACAAAAGTAAACTGGATAAAAAACTATCCGGTGCGGTTGATGTAATGAACCTGAAAACAACAGAGGATAAAATCCCCGGACTGATTAAGCGGGACGGCCTTTATCCCGCTTATCACATGAACAAGAAATACTGGATTTCGGTTGTGTTAAACGACACTCTGCCGGATGAAACCGTGATGGCTTTAATAGAGGAAAGCCATTCTTTTTCCTGCCCGAAAAAGCGCTGATCACACCTCGTTTTGCGCCAACGTATCCTGCAGCGTCTTTGCCGATTTTTGCAGATCCGCCTGTTCCGTTTCGCTTAATTGCAAAGGAACAAGCGTTTCTACGCCGTCTTTGCCGACAATTGCGGGCATGCTCAAAGAAATGCCTTCAATGCCGTATTCGCCGTGCATCATTGAAGAAACCGGCAGAATGGATTTTTCATCGCGCACGATCGCTTCGCAAATCCGCTTGACCGACATCGCTATGCCGTAATACGTCGCCCGCTTGCGCTTGATGATTTCATAGGCGCTGTTTTTCACATCGGCGGCGATTTTTTGAATCGCTTCGTCGTGATTGAAATGACCGCGCATTTCGCAGAACTTGTGCAAGGGAATACCGGACACGTTTGCCGACGACCACGCCGCGATTTCCGAATCCCCGTGCTCGCCGATGATAAAAGCGTGTACGCTTCGGGGATCGACGTTCAAATGCGCCCCCAGTTCGGATTTCAGCCGCGCCGTATCCAGCACCGTTCCCGATCCGAACACGCGGTTTTCAGGCAACCCCGACAGCTTTTGCGCGACGGTTGTCAGAATATCGACCGGATTGGCGACGATTAACAGAATGCCTCTGAAATTCCGCTTTTTAATTTCGGGAAGGATCGATTTGAAAATGGAAATGTTTTTCTTGACCAGGTCCAGACGGGTTTCTCCCGGCTTCTGGTTCGCGCCCGCCGTGATGATAATCAAAGACGCGTTTTTAATATCGTCATAGCCGCCCGCATAAATTTTGATCGGCTTGGAAAACGGAACGCCGTGGCTGATATCCAACGCCTCCCCCTCCGCTTTGGCCGGATCGGAATCGATCAGCACCATTTCCGAAAACAGCCCCGACTGCATCAGGGCAAAAGCGCTTGCCGCTCCGACAAAACCGCAGCCGACAACGGCGACTTTTCTGGTGTTGGCACAATGCAGGCAATCTTTTTCCATGACAACGATCCTTTCTTTTTTGAAATGAGTCCCTGTTTAAATAGGGTCGGATTTAGTCAAAATCAATATATCCCAAAATATATTTTTTCACCCCTTGCGCCTGAAATATTTCGCCCTATCTGAACTTCAGAAGCCAAGAGTTTGGCTCGGTAGTTTTGAAAAGGAGAAAGATTATGTCTAATATGGTCTTAAGAAAAAATGACAGCGAACCGCGTACGACGGATGTTTGGGGATTGCAGTCTGATATAAATCGCCTGTTTGACGCCTTTATGACTCCGTTTGAAGGAACGGCAATCAGAAGAACTTTATCTCCGAAACTGGACGTCGCGGAAACAAAAGATAAATACGAAATCAAAGCCGAAATGCCGGGCATTGATGAAAAAGACATTGACGTTTCAATGGACGACGGCGTTCTGACGATCAGCGGCGAAAAGAAAACCGAAGCGGAAAGCGACGACAAAGGATATTGGCTGAAAGAATGTTCTTACGGCAGCTTCAGCCGGTCGGTCCGTTTGCCGGAAAACATCGCCGATGACAAGATTGTCGCAAAATTCGACAAAGGTGTTTTGATGATCGATGTTCCCAAAAAAGAACCGACGGTCGCCAAAGCGAAAAAAATCGCGATTACGCACTAAAGAGGAAAAACAATGAAAAAGTTTCTGTTATCTTTGCCGGTCGTTGCCGCCTTGATGACGGCAACACCCGCCGATGCACAGGCCGTCCGTATCAGAGACCCGTTCAATTCGTTTTTCGACGCGATGATGTTTTCTCCGCAGCCCTTTGAAATGCCGCAGTTCGCGGGACCGAAAATGGACGTCGCGGATTTAAAGGACAAAATCGAAGTCAAAGCCGAATTGCCCGGCATGGAAAAGGACGAAGTCACTTTGACCTGCGAAAACGGCATTCTGACCTTGAGCGGCAAACGCAAACAGGAAACGGAGGAAAAAAGCAAGGATTATTACCTGAAAGAAATCTCTTCCGGCACGTTCAGCCGTTCGATCCGCCTGCCGCAAAATATTGATGAATCAAAAATCAGCGCGGAATTTAAAAACGGCGTTTTAACCGTAATCATTCCGAAAACAGAGATTAAAAAAGATCCCGTAAAAACCATCCCTATCAAGGGATAAGACCTGCAAAGCCGCCGAGAATTTTTCCCGACGGCTTTTTTTATTTCATAAAATCAAATTCAAATTGATCTTGGTGCTTTAGGTGTTTTTTAGTTTCTTCTTCATCTGCATAGCGCCAAATGTACCCTCCTGCTTTTGGTCTGATACCTTGGCAAACCATTGCAATATTTCCACTACTGATTTTCATTTTACGAGACGCATCAGAAATTGATATAAATGTTTGTATAATCATATTGGTCTTTGAATCAATCATATTAACTGCTTTTCTTTTAGCCTGAGTCGATTTTTCTATTCCGCATTTCATACAACCATAACCATATGTTCTGTGTCCTATGGTCGCTTCATATTCATAACCACATTTTGAACATTTCCACCAAACCTTGTGATCAGACATAGGTTTAAACATATATGGCGTTAATTCTTTATTTTTTTCTGGGTGCCACTCTTTTGCAATTTCAGGATAAAGATCTCCAAAAGATTCCTTTTTATATTCCGTTCTATATTCATTTAAAATTTTTACTCTATCTCTTTTAATATCAACATCATACGATGGAAATATAAGCTTTTGATTGCCCCAAAGTCTAGAAATTGAAACATCTAATTTGAGCAAAACACGAGGAATATAAGCGTCTAAATTTTCTTGTTTATATAAATTAGAAATAGAAATGCATTCATCAGCAACGTTTTTGTAATTACATTCCTTTTCTCTAAGACGAATTAAATATATATCGTTTGCCCTACATATTTTATATTTCTTCTGTTCTCTATTACATTTATTTTCTTTATGCCACGCCATTCCATCATATTCTATTGCTATTTTTATAGATGGAATAAAAATATCCAATTCCATTTTATCCAAGAACGGCGCTTTATATCTGTTAATCGCATCCGGATACATCTTTTTAATATAATAAAAGAACGCTTGTTCTGCAAAAGAAGTTTGTCGACCTGAATAACATATTGGACAATTAGTTCCCATTTTTCCGGTTCTATGATTCACGGTCGCTTGATATTCATGTCCTTGAGAACAAATCCACCAAACTTTTTTTCCACAACCATAACTAACTTTTTGTGGTGTTAAATCACCATTCTTTGTTGGATGCCATTCTTTTGATATTTCAGGATGAGTTGTTTGTAAATCATTTTTCCCTGTTACTACGATTGTATTAGAACAACAGGGGCAACCTCTGTCCAATATAGTTCTATTTCCAACTTTTGCTTTCCATTCATACCCACATTTTGAACATTTCCACCATACTTTCCTTTGACTACCCACAGTAACATCCGTTGCCTTCAGATCACCATTTTTCGTCGGATGCCATTCTGTTGCCAAACGGGGATTTATTGTCGCTAAATCATTAAACCCGGGAAGAACTTTTCTACCGGCACAATATGGACACCCTGTCTTATCTTTTCCTGTCCGAGCACATACGGCTGCCTGCCATTTTCCAAGACATTTAGGGCATTTCCACCATACCTTTTTTTTACTTCCGTACGTTATTTTTGCGGGATCTAAATCGGCATTAGCCTCCCAATCCCACTCTTGCATCAACTCTTTATTTTCTGAAATATACCTGCTCATCAAGTCGTTTTCTTATTTTTATCGGGTTATTTCTTTCATTCGCTTTTTATGCTTCAAACAACTGCCCCGGCAGTTTCAGTTTTTCTTTCGGCGGAAAGGTCGCTTCGTATGCGTCAAACGCTTCCGGATTGTTCTGACAGACAAAGTAGCCTTCGGGGTCGCGGAATACCCCTTTGACACCGTTGAAATACCCTTCCGTCAGTTCGCGACAGAGCAGATATTCTGCTTCCGGATCGTCGGCATAGCGGATGCCTTTCGTCTTGGCGACGACAAAACCCGACTTGCCGTAAAAATCGATATTCCCTTCAATCACTATCCCGCCGGCGTTCATCGCTTTCGCTTTTTCCAGCGATGCGTCCAACAAATACTTGCCGTACCCCTGCCGCTTATATTCCGGTGCGATACAGATCGGCCCGAAAACCATGATCGGCAACGTCCCGCCGTTATCCAATTCCAACGCCGTGTGTACATACATCACCTGTCCGATAAGTTGCCCGTCTTTTTCCAGCACCAAATCCAGTTCCGGCACAAAAATCGGATTGTCCCGAAAGCAGTGCATCACATAGTGTTCCATACACCCCGGACGATATACGTTCCAGAACGATTCCCGAATCAGATTTTCAACCGCGCGCCAATCTTCTTTCGTTTCCGCACGAATAATCAAACCGTCTTTCCTTCTGCTTTTTCCGCTTCGGACAGTATAGCATCAAAGCTTTCGGGAATAAACATCTCTTGTCTTTTTCCGATTTTGTGTTTAATCCTTATTACAGAGGAAAAAATGTCGGAACAAATGCATTTAAGCCATGTCGAAACCGTCAATTTCGGGAGCTATTATACGCCGCCGGATTTAGTCGATGCCGTTTACGGTATGATTCAAAAAAACGAACCGGACTGGCGTGCCTTCCGGATTATCGACACGTCGTGCGGATACGGTAATTTTTTACGCTTTCCCCGTTCAATCGGAGCCGACTTCGATCCGAAAGCCATTCAGGAAGCCGGAAAACAAACACACGAATGTACCTTTTTCCGTCACAACAGCTTAAGCAGTGTCAGCCGGCAGCAATACGGTTTATCCGACGATGATAAAATAATCATCGTAGGCAATCCGCCTTATAACGACAGAACATCCCTTATCCGCAACGATCTGAAAGCGGGAACATTCGAAACGGACAAGGATTTGAAACATCGGGACACGGGCGTTTCCTTTCTGCTTTCATACAATAAGTTAAAAGCGGATTACGTTTGCGTGCTGCATCCTTTGTCCTATCTGATAAAAAAAGCGAATTTTTCAAGCCTGTCCGGATTTAAAGACAATTACGTCTTAATTGACGGCATGATAATCAGCAGCGGAGAATTTCACGACACGTCCAAAACGACACACTTTCCGATTATCATCGCCCTTTACAAAAAAAGCGCGCAAGGCATGGATTACGAATTCATCCGGAACCACCCCTTTAAAACGAAAGACGGCAAGACTTTTAAAATAAATCAATTCGACAGCCTCGGGAATTACATTACGAAATATCCCAATCACAAAAGCCTGTCTTTAAACGATACGATCGCTTTTTTCTGGACGATGCGAGATATAAACGCCTTAAAACGGGCAAAGACTTTTATAGAACATGAAGTCTGCAATTCAATTCGCGTTCCGAAAGATAAATTATCTTTATACTGCTATGCCGACGTGTTTAAAGAATACATTCCCCGCATACCGTATTATTTCGGCAACAGCGATATCATGATAGATTATGAAGCGTTTAAAAACATTGAAAAATCCTTTATGCGTAAAAGCCTTTCCAAGTATCCGTTTTTAAAAAAACTGTCACAAGAAAAAGCGTCAGAAAATGATATTTTCTCCATAAACGTCTATTTTCAAAATTTACTAAGCGAACATTATGTCGGAAAAAATGCTCACACCGCATTATGTCTGTAGAAACAAGACATCAATTCATGAACCGATTTTATTTGACATAGAATTTCATATACGATAGCATACTGATACAGATAATCTGTTTTATTACTTCAGTATAACAAGAATTGAAATGAAAATATTTCTTCTGCCTTTTTTATCAGCCGTTTTATTTATATTTTATTACAACACCGCCTTTAATAAAAGCGCCGGCGATGTTGAAGACGCAAAAGCCATTCCCGTTTTGATATACCACGCTGTTGTAAAAGACCCTCTGGAAGAAAGGGAAATTGAGATTTCGTTAGATCAATTTAAAAAACAGATGTCTTTTTTGAAAAAGAATAATTATAAAACTTTAACTTTGGACGAATTTTATGACTTTATTCAAGGAAACAAAGTTTTTCCGAGCAGAAGCGTTTTACTGACCTTTGATGACGGCATCAAAACAAATTATACGAATGTATATCCTGTTTTGAAAAAATATGATTTCACCGCCGCAGCATTCATCATTACAAACAGTCTCGACCAACAAACAAGCGATTTTTTTCTAAACAAGGATGAATTGGAAAAAATCAAAGATGTCTTTGAATATGCAAGCCACACCCACAATATGCACGGACAGACTGCCGCCGGAACGCCCGATTTGCTCGTAAAACCCAAAGAGGAAATCATTAAAGATATAAAAACAAGCTTGAAATATGTCGATAAAAATTATTTAGCATATCCGTTTGGAGCCTATAATAAGGAATTGATCGACATATTGAAAGAGCTTAATATTAAAATGGCTTTTACCGCAAAAGGCGGAAAAGCTCACCCGAAAGATCCCGTTTACGAAATAGATCGCATCTTTATAGATAAGCATATAACCGATGAACAATTTATGCAAATATTAGGTTATAAACAAAATTAAGTAATTTTTATTTAACATCAACACGGAATATACAGACTTTTTAGCCTGTGATACAAAAAAACAGAAAATAACAATAGATCCGAAGCGTCAAATCCATTATTTCGACACAAAAGATGTCTGTTCTAAAATTGCAAAAAAAAACACTTCCGGTTTAAGCTGCAAATTAAACATCAATATTTTTTCATCGATTGGAACAACAGGATCATCTGCGCCGCAACGGCACTCGTCGCTTGACGGCGACCGGCGTTTTTCCGCCCGCCTCTCGTTTATTGTCGAACCTACGCCCGCAGGTTCGAAGCAACTTTCCAATCCATATAGAGGAGGCCTGACATAAAGTCAGGCCTCCTCTATATGGTCGGAGCGATAGGATTCGAACCTACGACCACTTGATCCCAAATCAAGTGCGCTACCAGACTGCGCTACGCTCCGAACAACCGCACTGTAGCGGGTTCACTTGGCTTTTTCAAGCTTAAAAAACGGATGGACGATCACATCCCCCGAACGGATATTCAATCGCTTCGACTGTCCGGCTTTAATCTCTAAAACAGCTGAAACACTGTCTTTAGAACGGACCTCGTCACGGGAAAACGGAACCGTGTTTTCAACAATCTCCCGCACTTTTCCGTATTCGTCGATAAAAATCATATCCAAAGGGACAATCGTATTGGCCATCCACATACTGATCCGTTTGCGAACGGGGAATAAGAACAACATACCGGCATCATCCGCCAATTCCGAGCGATACATCAATCCCCGAGCCCTTTTAGCGTTCGTATCGGCAATTTCGACCGTCAGCCCGACATCCGGAAGGTCTTGGCGAACGATACGGACGCTTTGTTTTTCAAAAGAAAGCCCGTTTCGGGAACCATCCGTTTTTTCGGGCAAACACGCCGTTGCCAAAACGGCTAAAATCACCAAAAAAGCACGACGCATCGCTCTCTCCCAAAAAAAACGGACTGTCGATATCAACAGCCCGTTTATTTATCACTTTGAAAACGGAGAATATGTTTTCATATTCACCACTTTATTTTCCTCTTTTTTTTCCGGCGCAGCCGCTTCCGGAACTCCGTTTTCCGGCTCTGCCGCAGCACTCTTGGCGGAAGATTGAGTCGGAGCATTCGCCGTTTCTTCCGCCGAAACGGACGTTCCCAGCGTTTTTTCCTCTTTCGAAGCCGGAGAATTCATATACAACTGCGTTTTTCCGTCAACAGTCGACAGCGTTGCCGTCGGCGTATTCTGATAATCAAAAAACGTCAGCACGGAAGAAGACGGTTGAGCTTTCAATGCAACCGTTCCGCCGACAGTTTCGGACAAAGCCAGAATGGAGGTATCGCCGGACATATCAATGCTGGAAGTCAAACCGTCAATAACGACGGCCGCATTATTGGTACTGATTAAATCAAACGCCGCCGCACCGGAACCTGTCAGTCCCAAATAAATGTTGTTTTTCTTGGTTTCATCCGTAATGGCCAAAGAACGGATGGCATCATTCAATCCGACACTGATTTTTCCGCCATATACATCCGTCAATGACAAAGAAGCGTTTTTATGGTCAACCGCCATGGCGATAATGGGATTTTTATCTTTATGCATCATGGCGAAAGAAGTCGTATTATCATCTGCAGACCAAATGCCGCGAATAGTGCCGGCGGAATCTTTCAATAAAAAGACTTCCGCTTCAACCACGGTAGGAACGCCTGCCGCTTCCTTTTCGGCCTGATGCGCGTTTTGTTGCTGCTGGGCATGAGCAGACGAATTGACCGTCACCGTTCCGCTTAATCCGGCATAAGCGGCGAAACACATCAACGAAAGAACCGAATACTTTAAAGTACGGTACTTTTTTTCCAACTTTTGAATACGTAATTCCAAATTTTCCATTCTCTGCTCCATAACAGGATTTTCGCTTCAACCGAAGTCAAGCTTCCTTTTTTAAGATTACGGACAACTTCTTAATTATCTATGAATAATTTCTTTTCCACAACGGTTTATTTCTTCTGCGGAATCCATTTTTTCACGGCGACCGCCTTTCCCGTTTGAGAACGCAGGATTCTGGTCGTTCCGAATTCCGCCTTTTTCAACCTTTCATCCTTTTCCGCGCGGCCGGCATAATATTCCGCCATGGATGCCAGACTGATTTCGGATTTTTCACCGGCGGCGAAAGCTTCGACATAAGGAGGATGCGTTGATATCAATCTGTAAATATAATCCGGTGAATACGCTCCGAATCTCGCCCAAATCGTCTGCAAAAAAGAGGACGTGACGCGATTCATCCTGCGGGCGGACAAAGCGGGGCGTTCCGAACCGTACAATCTGTAAGAATTCGGTTCGACGGGACCGCGTTCGGTCGCCAGAAAAACGGAAGGTATGAAACGTTTTCCTTTCGTCAAAGCCGCATAATATCCTTGCGCCAGAAACATCAAATACTGCATTTTCATCGGCTGAAGATATTCCCCGTCGTTCAACGCCGTATCCAAAAACCATTCGGCCGCGTCAAAAACAGAATCCACCGGCGGTATTTCCATTTGATATTTCTCCAAAATTCAGATAAAAGAATGATATGCAGTTTTTTAGAAATTACTGTTATCCGATAAAGAAAAAGTTAAATTTTGCAAAGGGGGGGAAGTATCTTATGGCAAACGACAACACAAACGGAACGCAACAGAACGCAACGCCATCTTCTGCAACAAAAACCCCTTTGATAAAACGGATTAAAGTACCGACGATACGAAAAGAAACTCCGGTCGCACAACCCGCTCCGCAGAGTTCCGCTGCGGAAAGTACCGATCCGGCGGCACAGCTTGAAGCGCAGCATACGGAAACGGCCGAACCTGAATTACCGCCGGAGGAAAAGAAAAATACAAACACTTCCGCCGCCGCAAGTGAAAAAGCGTCCATACGCAGAAAAAACAGAAACGGCCCCAATTTGGATCCGAACACCCAGCCCCTTTTGGATGAAGGAAAACCGGAAAGCAAACAAGCAAAAGAATTAAAAATAATGGTAAAGAAGCTTCTTTCCAATAAATTGATTCGATTTGCCATCATTCTTTTCTTGCTGGGCATTATTTGCGCCGGCGTTTATTCTTCGCTGCCGATAATCGCAGAAAAGAAATTGCCGGCTTTGTTTGCCGCCAACGGCATGCCGTTTAAAAAATTCACTCTTAAAGAACTGACCTCGGACACGATGGTTTTGACCAATGTCGCAGACAAAACCGGAACGATGACGGTTTCTTCGATAAAATTCAACTATTCTTTATTTGATTTGTATAAAAACAACACCATCCGTTCCATGGAACTGTCGGGAGTCACAATCAACGGCGAAAAAAGAAATGACGGCATTTCCCTTGGTGTTCTGGATGATTTGATTTCCTCGCCAATCAGCGCCCGAAAAGATAATATGCTGACGATTAATTCCCTGCGTATTCAAAATGGTACTCTGGTCTTAAAAAATGATGCGCCGCCTGAAAAAATCATCAACGAAGACGGTGAAGAAGAGGAAATCGACAACACGATTTTCATTAAATTCAATGCCAACGGTTCTTGGAACAGAGCGGGATTGAATTTGCAGGCTTCAACGGATTACACAACACCGTTTGTTTCTTTAAAGGTGGATACCTCTTTAAACAAAACAGCCATGTCTTCCCGAATCAAAGCCGAAATTACAGAAGGCAACGTCTTGAAAAAAGAGGAAAAGATAGGTTCTGTCACGGGAAATCTGGAAATTGCCGTTGATAACGGTGTATTATCGACGGGAACGGCGGATTTGCTAATATCCTCTTCGTCGCAAAAATTGAAATTGCTTGCCGGCGTCACACCGAAAGAATCCGGCTTTGATATTTCCGTCGATTTGGACAGATCTTTCGACGATCCGAAAGATGCGATCGGGAAATTCGTCGGCTCTTTATCGCTGAAGGCCGAAAATGTCACGATAAAAGGAACATTTCAAAAATTTGACGGGATGCTTCCGCTGCATTTGGAAGCGTCATCCTTAACGAACGGACAAACGGCCATTCGGGATTTGAATATGGAATCCGATTTGAAATTTTCATGTGCCGGTGCAAATTGTTCTTTTTCTTTGAACAAACCGATGAAATTCGCTTTCTCCGGTTTGCAAACAACAGGACTTCAAAAACAAATCAAATTTCTTACACCTGTGGATTTGACTCTCATTCCCGATTCAAAAGAGTCGTTTTTAAGATTTGAAAACAATGTTCTTTCTTTAGCAACATCCGTATCAGGCTTCAAAACACAACTGTATTTAGCCGACGATTACGCCAGTTCTCAAATAGCGGCTGCGATAAACGGTTTGAAAACACGCATCAAATATAATGTATTTTCAGGCGCTTACTCCGGCGATGCGACGTTTGTGCAATCCGGTTTCGCCGATAAAGATATCCGCATGACCGGCATTCAAGGCGTTACAGTCTTTTCTTCAGCTTCCCTGCCGGAAGCCCGTTTGCGTGTTTCCAACGTCACATTGGCCAAACCGGATATTCTTCCTGAATTTTCCATGGATTTGCGCATTCGCCCCCAAAATAGGGGGGAATTTGGGATAAATTCGGACATCCAAATTCAAAACGGATTGGCTTCCGCAAACATTAACGGATCTTATTCTCTGGTATCCCGCGAATGGGATTTATCCATTGTCGTTCCGAAACTCGTCCTATCGGATTCCGGATTGAAATTAAGCACCGTTTTTCCTTTCATGCTGAATTATGTTCCCGACACTACAACCGGAACCGTTGCCGCCAAAGGCCGCATTGCCATCAAAAACAAAATAATAGCGGGACCGCTGAATATTCTGTTGGAAAACATTCAAACCGATTGGAACAACATCCGTTTTGACGGTGTCACCGGCGTTATTACGCTGACATCTTTATCACCTTTGGCAACGCCTGAAAATCAACAACTGTCAGTCAATCTGTTAAAAACGGGAATTCCGTTTCAGAACGCTTTATTCACCTATCAAATTCAGCCGGATAAAGGGGTTGAAATCGCCAATGCCCGTATGAAATATGCTGATGGACAATTTAAAACGATAAAATCATTTACCGTTTCTCCCGAAGGCCGGTCTTCCCAGATTTTGCTGGAAGGGAACGGCATCAACATGTCGATTTTAACGCAAAACATGGTATCCGACGCTTTGCAGGCGGACGGCATACTTAATTCCGAATGGATACTCTCTTTTGCGGGCAAAAACAAACCGTTAAACATTGAAAAAGCCCTCTTCACAAGCAAGTTGCCGGGGACATTGCATTTTACGGCTCCCAAATCTTTGCAAAGCAAAATGAATCCGCAAATGCAGTCTTATCTTAAGGATGTCATCGTCAAAAAAATGAAAATTACAGCTAAAGGACAGATAGACAGAGCGACTTCTTTTAATGTATCCATAACCGGACATTCGCCGTTGGAAACGGAAGCAAACGATCAAGAAGTGGCTTTCGATTTCAAGGGCAGTTTTAAAAGTCTGTTGAAACAGGATGTTCGCGGGATTCCTGAAATTCCGCCGGAGATTTTACAGGCCGTTCAAAACTATTCAAAATAAGGAAAAAAACGTATGAAGTTCGGAGAATTTCCCGTTTATGACGCTTTAGGAATCGAATTGGTTCACGACGTCAAATGTCGGGAAGGAACCTTGAAAAAGGGGACCATTCTCACTTCTTCCGATATCAGTCTGTTAAAATATTCCGGCGTCAAAACCATAACGGGAGTCCAATTTTCATCCGAAGACATTTTGCCTGAAACAGCGGCGGATGTTTTATTGAAATCTCTTATCGGGGATTTTTTACGTTATACAATACCGAATAAATCGGGATACAGTGAAATATTCGCCGATACGGATGGCGTTTTGGTTTTTGAACGGGATCGTCTGAACCGCTTCAATGCACACAATGAAGGCATATCCCTGATTACGATTCAGCCGAACACTCCTGTTTATAAAGGGCAATTCATTGCCAATCTGCGTTTGACCGGACTGGCCGTAAATGCAGGAGTACTAAATGAAGCCATTACAAAAATATCCGGAACGGGGCCTTTGTTAAAAGTTCATCCCTACGCTTTTTGCAAAATCGGTTTCATCCGGACTTTAATGAACAACAGCTCCATTCCGTCTTTGGATGAAACCAAGCAAACCAGCCGTTTCGGCGCATTCGGCTTTAATGTCGTGTACTCCGATCTGTGCGAACACACAGCCGCCGCCGTAGAAAAAGCCGTACGCAATGCCATTGACGCACAGGCGGAAATCGTTCTGGTCGAAAGTCAAATACCGCCATTGCATCGGGATGACGTTGTTCCTTCGGGGTTCAAAGAAGCGGCCGGTGATATTGACCGTTTGGGATGGCCTGTTGATACGGGCTTGTCTGTCGTCATCGGACATAAAAACGAGGTCAAGTTAATAGGCTTTTGCGCTAAAGATGCCGAAAATCAGGCTCTGGACAGACTGTTTCGCTTTCTGGCGACAAAATCCCTGCCCGCGGCGGAAGACTTTTCTTCTTTGGCACTAAACGGCATTTCGTTGGGACGTATGACAAAAAAGATTACACCGGAGCAAATGCAGAAGTCGTTCAGCTTCGGCTCCCTGTCTGACAGCGAAAAAATTGCCGTTGTCATTTTAGCCGCCGGATCCGGCCGCAGAATGCACGGTTCGAATAAACTTTTGGAATCCGTCAACGGTTTGCCGATGATTGACCATGTTGTGCGTTCGGCTTTATCTTCCCGAGCGGATTATGTCGCTGTTGTCACGGGACATGACGCGAAATTCATTGAACGGCGATTGGAACAATATGATGTCAAGATTGTCCGCAATCCCGATTACGTTTCCGGTGTTTTAGGTTCCATTCGCTTAGGATTGGCCGTGTTGCCGCCGGATATGGCCGGAGCGATCGTTCTGCCGGCGGACATGCCCGCTTTTACGGAAGAATACATTGATAAAATGATAGACGCCTTTGATTTTAGCGCCTCCCGACGTCCGGTCGTTGTTCCGACTTTCAACGGTATCCGGCACAATCCCGTTTTATGGCCGCGGGATTTATTCAAAGACGTCAAAATCATCCCTGAAGATTCCCAATGGGTTCCGACACTGATAGAGCATTCCGATTATATCAAGGAAATTCCGCTAAAGGACGATTTGCCCTTGACGGATGTCAACACACGCGGAGATCTGTCAAATTATCTGTCTCGCAAAGATTTGATTTCCAGCGCGGAAGAAGACTTGCTCGCTTTGGAAAAGCACCGCTGAAAAAGTGGCTGTAAATTTATTTTTCCGGAACTATAGAGGCTTTCATTTCCCATTTGCCGGCATCGTTTTGCTGCCAATAATAGGCTTCGTGTCCTTCTTGGACAACGGCTTTCCATAATTCGCGGGCTTTTTGAACAGCCGCCGGATCAAGACCGTCGAATAAATTCAGACACCGTTCGAACGACCGGATATCATCCAACGTTCCCCCGTCGGTCAGCATCACCATTTCCGCATGATTGGGATTTTCGCTTCCGACCGAGATGAAAACGGGTTGATCATTTTCAAAACCATCCGCCCGTGTCCCGTGCGGCAACCATGAATCCGGCTTATATGTCCACAGCAACGTATTGATATAATCCGCTTTTTCACTCATACCGGTTTGAATCAACAATCGTTTTCCAAGCGCACAGACCTTTTCCGCCAAAACAGGCAAAGCCTGATCCAAGGTTGATTTCTGCAAATGATAAAAATCTACGCGCATTGCCAAAGCCTATGAAACGGGTGCGAACCGGACAACGGCAAAAAACCGATCTCCGTTACGGTCAATCAAAACAAATGCGGATTCCTGTCCCATTTCGGCGGCCTCCTTTTCCCACAAGGCTAACGCGTTTAAACCGGCAACGCTTTTGCGATCCAATTCAACCAGCAAATCTCCCGCACGCAGCCCTTTGGCTGCCGCGTCCGATTTAGCGGAAACGGAAAGGACAACCAACCCCTGCGCATTTTTAGCCAAGCGATATTTCCGACGAAGCTCCGGCGTCATTTCCGCAACTTTAATTCCCAATAACGGGATATTGCGCGCCGTTATCGTTTCCGCCGGCGCACTGTCCGGAAGAGCGGAAGCGACGACCGGTTCCTTCATTTCAAAAACGGTCATATCGATCCGCCGTTCTTTGCCATCCCGCCAAACAGTCGCAGGAACGGTTTTACCGATAGGCGTTTCCGCCGCCATACGCGGCAAATCGCGCATAGAAATGACATCCTGCCCGTCAAAGCGCAAAATCACGTCGCCCGTTTGAATATCCGTTTTTCCGGACAAAGTCGCTTTATCCACGCCGGCGATCAAAGCTCCGCGCGGCTTGCCCAAGCCTAAAGTCTTGGCGATTTCCGGTGTGACCGTTTGAACTTTTATTCCCAAGCGGCCGCGTTTCACGACACCGTCTTTAATCAAAGCTTCCGCAACGGTTTTAACCATTTTCGACGGCACGGCGAAAGCAATGCCGACACTGCCGCCGGACGGTGAAAAAATAGCCGTGTTCACACCGATCATTTCCCCGTCCGCATTAAACAGAGGACCGCCCGAATTGCCGCGGTTAATGGCCGCGTCCGTCTGAATGAAATCATCATAAGGGCCGACCTGAATATCACGGGAACGCGCGGATATAATGCCGGAAGTCACCGTATTTCCCAGCCCGAACGGATTGCCGACAGCCAACACAGGATCGCCGATTTTCGCCGCGTCCGAAGAACCGACAACGACCGGCGTCAAATCCTTTGCTTCGATTTTGATCAAAGCCAAATCCGTCTTGGGATCGCGCCCCGCCACTTTCCCTTCCATGGCGGTGCCGTCGTTCAGCGTCACGGTAACGACCGACATACTTTCAACAACATGCGCGCTGGTAATCACATGACCGTCACTGTCATAAATAAATCCGGAACCGAGAAGAATGGATTTCGGCATATCGAAACCGCCGTCACGGTAAACGTCTTTAAAAAACTGCTCGAACGGAGAACCGCGCAAAGCCAGCATCATTTCAGGAGGTTCGGCGGCGATCTTTGTTGCCGATACGCTGACAACGGAAGGCAGGACTTTTTGAACGGTATCCGCAAAAGACACGACCGTCTGCGCCGACACTGTCCGGCAAAAAAGCGTAAAAAAAACGGCGGCTATTTTTAAAACCATCATCACCCCTTAATCATCGTGATAATCATCACGCCGAAAACCGCGACCAAAACACCGGCCTTCCGAAGCAAATCCGGATCGATTTCCGACAGTTTGCGCATGGCTTCCTGCGCCTTTTCCGGCATCAAAGCGTAATAAACGCCCTCAATAACAAAAGCCATCATGCACGCGACAATCAAATCCCGCATTCAGTGTTTTGCTCCGGCCGGCAAGGTTCCGAAAAATTTGAAAAATTCGGAATCGGGCGAAATCACCAAAGATGTTCCTTCTGTTTTTATCGCGTTTTTATACGCTTCCAAAGAACGGTAGAACGCATAGAAATCCTTGTCCCGACGGGAGGCTTTCGCCCAGATGTTGGCGGCTTCCTTATCGCCCTGCCCGCGGAGGATTTGAGCATCCTTTTGTGCCTGAGCCAAAAGTTTGATTTTATCGCGGTCGGCTTCAGCCTTGATTTTCTGGTTCATCTGTTGCCCCTGCGCACGGAATTCCTTAGCTTCGCGCTCACGTTCCGAACGCATACGGGCATAAACGGCCTGAGATGTTTCTTCCGGCAGATCGGCGCGACGGATACGTACATCAACGACTTCCACCCCGAAAGCTTTGGCCTTGGAGTCGACTTCGTCACGAATCTGATCCATGATTTCGGGACGCTTCGGCGACAAAACAGTTTTCATATCGAATTTGCCCAACACGTCGCGCAAAGATGAAACCGTTGCGTCACTTAAACGGGAATGAGCCATTTCCTCCGTTTGCAAAGCCTGATAGAACAACAGCGGATTGACAATTCTGAAACGCAAAAACGCATCGACGACAATACGCTTTTTATCCGACAACAACACTTCCTTTGCCGGCGGATCAAGCCCCAACAAACGGTTGTCATACAAAAGAACGCGCTGAATGAACGGGATTTTAGCATGCAAACCGGGATCCTGAATAACGCGTTTGGGTTCCCCGAATTGAATCACGATCGCCTGCTGTACCTGCGGTACGATAAACAGGGAATCCAATAAAACGATCAACGCCGCGACGGCGAATATTCCCAGAAAAATCTTAATCTGCGGCTTCATTGAGCTTTCTCCTGTTTTTTGCTGATTTCCGGCAACGGCAAATACGGCACGACACCGCCGACCTTTTTATCGACAATGACTTTATCGACATGACCGTAAACGTCTTCCATCGCTTCCAGATACATCCGGCGGGCGACCACTTCCTTGTCTTTCAGATATTCTTCCAAAACGGCGTTAAAGCGGGCGGTATCCCCTTTAGCCTGATCGATTACGCGGGATTTATACGCTTCCGCTTCGCTGATGATACGGGAGGCGTCTCCGCGGGCGCGCGGCAGAATATCGTTGCGATAGGCCTCGGCTTCGTTGCTCAAGCGCTCCTTGTCCGCTTTGGCACGCTGGACATCATTGAACGCGTCGATCACTTGAACGGGCGCGTCAGCCTTTGTCAGTTGAACGGATGTCACCGCGATACCGGCTTTATACCGGTCCAGCAAGGCCTGCAGCGTTTTTTCCGCGCGTTCCTGAACGCCTTTGCGGTCGTCGGCGATGATTTCCATGATCGGCGTCACCCCGATCGAATCGCGCATCGCGCTTTCCGCCGCCGTACGGACGGTCGCTTCGGGATCGCGGATGTTGAACAGATAATCGCCGGCGTTTTTCACTTTCCAAGTCACCGTAAAGTTGACCTCGACGATGTTTTCATCGCCGGTCAACGCGATGTTTTCCGATTGAATGTCGCGCGGGAACGCCCTGCCGCGGCGAACGGGTTCGGAACGGAAACCGATTTCGATACGGTTTTCGCGCGATACGTTCGGCGTCAAAACGGTTTCTATCGGATAGGGCAGATGATAATGCAGACCGGGAGCCGTCGTATAAGCATATTTTCCGAAGCGTAAAACAACGCCCTGCTCCTGCGGCTGAACCTGATAGAATCCCGTCAATATCCACAATAAAACAAGAACGGCGGCAATTCCCAAAACCCCTTTTTTACCGACCCGCCCCCTTCTTCCGCCGTTCATGATCCGGCGTACCTTGCTTTGGCTTTTACGCAGCAAAGCCTCCATATCCTCGCCGCCCTGTTGAGGCTGCCACGGATTGTTGTCATCATCGTTTGAATTATCCCACGGACTTTTTCTTCTTGTCATTTTTATTCCTCAATTTCCAAAGCGGCCATCAGCTCGTTCCATTCGCCTTTCATCAGGCCGGAGTCTTCACGGGTGACTTTTTCGCCTTTGAGCATACGCTGTACGACATCCAGCCCCTTTCGGGACAGATGAGTCCCGCCCAAACAATGCTGTTCAAAAGCTTCCGTCGCCAGAGGCACCCACTTGCGGCACATATCCAGAATAACGTTTGCATAATCGCGGATTTCCTTCTGCGCATGCGATTCCGCGCGCAAAGACAAGAAATGAAATAAGTTATGCAAATCCGTTTTCCAGTACCATTGCGTATAGATGCTGACCGGCAAATTCATGCGCGCCAATTCTCTGGCCAGCCCTTTACGGTTTTCGTCCTTGCGCGTGCCGTCCGGATTTTCGTTCAGCATATATTCATAGTCGTCATAGCATTTTGCCGCATCCGCCTTTAAAATTTCGAACACTTTTTCGGCTTCGGCCATGGAAAGCGTTTCGCCGCGGCCCTGATGATTCTGCGTCGACTGCGCCGCCATGTCTTCGAATTTCGGGAAATAGAATTCACGGTCGAGAATCGAATAACGCGCGGAATATTCGTTGATGCTGGCCGTTCTGTGACGTACCCAGTGACGGGCGACAAAAATCGGCAACTTCACGTGCAATTTGATTTCGCACATTTCGAACGGCGACGTATGGCGATGGCGCATCAGGTAATTGATCAATCCCTTATCCTGCGACGTCTGCTTCGTCCCGCGTCCGTAAGACACGCGCGCCGCCTGAACGATAGCGGAGTCATCGCCCATATAGTCGATGACGCGAACAAATCCGTGATCCAATACGGGAAACGGTTTATACAGGATTTCTTCGAAAGCGGGAACGGTCGGACGCTTTGTCGTATAAGCGGCGGATGTCAACTCTTCGATTTCCTGTTTTTGGCTTTCTGTCAGTTCCATAAAAAAACCTCTGCTGAAAGAAATAAAGACTGTCGGCAGTTTAAAGCACGAACGCTTAGGACGCAAGCGTCTTTATCTTAATTCCTTTTGCATGATTTCATCCGTTTGAATCAAAGCGGCGACGATTTTCTGATAATGACGGATATCCGTATAATCCAATGTCATTCCTTTTCTGTCTTTCAGCCATTTTTGCGCCGGCTGATACCCGCCGATAAAGAAATCCCAAACGGCGGACGGCACGTTGTCGAAGTATTGCGTTTTGTTGATATAAACCCGCCCGTTCTGATAAGAAATCTTTTCAATGACATTATCGCCCGTAACAGGGAAGGACACATTGCGGGCGACCGTTTCATCGCCCTGCAACAGATGGATTTCCCGTAATCTTCCGCCGATTCCAGACAATCGATTAAACTCTTTCGCATTTTCGGGATAAGGAATTTTCGGAAAGTCGGTCTTCAGGAAGTCCGCGTATTTTTTACGGTATTCGGGAATATGCAGAACGGCGTAAATGTAATCGAAAACATCGGTTTCCGAGATTTTCTTCCCCGCCGCTTTTTGGATTTTCCGAACGATTTTGCCATTGAAATTCACCCGCCGCGTCCCGTCAAGCGGATCGAACGTATAAAGAGGAAATCCGTATGAAATCTCGCTTGTTTTATTTGAAACGATACAGGACTCGAATATCCCGTCCGTGATGAAAACGTGATGCCACTCCTCAAAGGCCTTCACCTGTTTCGATACAACCAGTCCGATATTTTCCCGACCGATAAAGTTACGCATGATTTGTTCCCGCGGCCGTTCCAGTATCTCCCCGTCATAATAAACAAACCTGTTATCAAACGGACGGTAGGATATTTTCTGAATTTTAGTTTTATCTGCCAAAAATTCAAACTTCCGTTCCACTTTATCAATCAAAACGGACTTGGCATCGTCAATCAACGTTTTATCGTCAGCCGTTACAATGCCAACGCTGTTGACAGAGAATAATTCGGTTAAAGAAAATCCTTTATCGTATTCATCGGCGTTTGAAAAATCTTTCGGAACAAAGAAATAATACGGCGGTCTGTTTTCGATTTTTTGAAACTGAATATCCGACAGAGATCTTTCCGCCAAAAAAGCGTATTTATCCTCCCGCTTTCCGAACAATTCGGCATGACGGACTTCCGCAAAAGTTCCTCTTTCCTTTTTACCAGTTTTAACAAACAGACTGATCGAAACGCCTTGCTGAATATCAAACACGTTTTCGTCCGGCGAACCGTCGGGACACGTTTCTTTCTTTTTATAATTCCCGTGCAAATCAAGAACAAAAATTTTATCGAACGTACGCAACAAATGCGCCCGCATACCGCGAAACGTCGGATTATCCAGAAAAGAATGATTGCTGATGTACGCCAAAATCCCGCTGTTGTTCTGTTCGACATAATGTTCGGCGTAGCGGATAAACTTGACATAATCGTCATTCAGCCATTTCGGATTGCGTTCCTGCAATGCTCCGCCCGATGGTTCCCGCTTATAAACCTCAATCAGATTTCTGATCCATTCGCCGTTATTCTGACTTTCACCGTTATACGGAGGATTGCCCAGAACGACCATAATCGGCGTTTCACGTTTTACCCTGTCAGCCTCCTGCGATTCATTCGACAACCACGATGCAAACATTGTTCCCGCATCGGGATGGGCTTCCTGCAAACTATCCGTCAGATAAATCTGCAAACGGCTGTCGTTTTTGGCTTCATACCCCGTTTCTTTAAGAGTCCAATCCAGTTTCAGGTGCGCCATGGCATAGGACGCCATCAGCAATTCAAACCCATTCAGACGCGGCAACAAACATTCTTCGACATACCCCGGCCACATTCCCTGATTGTTTATAAATTTTTCATGCACCTGCCGCACGATTTCAGCCAAAAAAGTCCCCGTTCCCGTTGCGGGATCAAGGATTTGAACGCGGTATTCCTCTTTGGAAATTGTTGAGGAACGTTTGCCTGTTTTCCTGTCACCGTATCTGGCGTTTGTGATCGTATGAAAAAATTTCGAATCATCCGCTAATCCGTCAGACAATCCGAATTCCGTTTTCAATAAATCGTCCACCGCCCGCACGATGAAATTCACGACGGGCTGCGGTGTGTACCACACGCCGCGCAGTTTGCGTTCTTCGTGATTGTATTCGCTTAAAAACGTTTCATAAAAATGAACCAGCGGATCGTGAGTTGCCGTCGCTTTCCCGTAGTTTTTTAAAACGGAGGATAAATCCGCAACGGCGAAAACGCGTGCCAGATCATCAACAATCCATTTAATTCTGTCGTCAATTTCGTTGCCGGCAATATAATTAAACAAGTTGCGCAAAAAACGGTTTTGACGAGGGATGCATTCTCCCGCCTTTGCCCGAGAAAAACCGGCGGGATTCTCCGTGTTCAGCCGTCCTGCGAACAGTCCGTAAGCAATTGTCTGGGCATAAACATCGGCGAATTCATCGTTTGACAGATTGGAAATCAAAACCTTTTGAAAAGCCTGATATTGTTCCCGCAGCGTCTTGTTGGCATATGAATCATCTTTGCCGTGCAAAGCCCGCTTAATGACATCGGCCAGCAGATTGGCTTTTCCCGCCATGATTTTCGTCAGTTTTGCTGCGGATCGGATCGTTATGCCGTCGTAAATTTCAAAACTGTTCAGTAAGCGCAAAAAAGCTTCGTATTCGTCAGTGTTGCCGATGATTTTTCCACTTTCTAGCCGTGCGGGACGGACGCGGGCGACTTCTTCGCCGTCACGATAAAAACGAAATTCCAGATAGTTGGTAATTATCAGATTATTCAAACTGTTGCGGTAACGGGTGAATTGTTCTGTGTACTCTGCGGAATCCAAGTCTTTATCGACATCTTTGGCTTCGGCGAACCCGAACGGAACGCCACGCCGCATCACCATAAAATCAGGCGCGCCGCAACGCATGTGCGTCGGTTCGTTAATCGCCTGAACGTCAGTCATGACTTGTTCAAACAGGTTTTGTAAAGCTGTTCGATAAGTATGTTCCTGAGCATATCCCGTTTTATAGCGATTGTTTAAAGCGGCAACATATTCAGCAACGATATTATCCATGCAAAAACTCCCTGTAACCGCCTGAAATCAGGCGGTCGGAGAGTTCAGAATCATTTCCACAGAGATGACGCTTTGACCTTTAAAGCCGAAAAGGCTTCTGAACATACGTCAAAACCTCCCCGACCCATAAGGAAATCGGGGATATAATTCCGTTTTGCCATACGTAAAACGGATTACGGCGTTCATATCAAACACCGCTGTGGAAAGAGCTTCTGACGGCTCCGAACCTGTCTTTTTCAGGCTCTGTTTGCTTCCGGCACAATTACCGAAAGCAGATAAACAAAAGGTTAAATAACTTTCCCGCCTAAAACAAGCGCAATCTTTTTTGAAATTCTTGCTTTTAACATTTTAAAGCCTTATATTCTTTCCTGCCGGAGCGATCCGGCTATGATGCTAAACGCTTTATGGAATAGGCGTAGCGGACCCGGGGGCGGTACCCGGCGTCTCCACCATACGGGGACGAAACAGGATCGACGCGCGTAGTAAAGGTAAAGTTTGCCTCCGGTATTGTACCACCGTTATCGGGCTGTAATTTTAAATGCGAATGATAATCGCACTCAGGTTGCTCTCGCTGCGTAATGCGGCCGGATGACCGAACTTAATCCCTGAGGCTTGAGCGCTTCGGGTGGGGCGGGGACTTGCCTAGCAACAGAAGTGTCCCGTTATTTTTATTCTGAATTCAAGGATGCTCCGATGACCGAAATTTCTTATGAACGTCTGGTTGAAAAAGCGCTGCTCCACGTCGTCCACGACGCCTTGGAATCCGCGGAAAAGCATGGATTGGACGGCAATCATTTTTATATCACCTTCCAGACGGACCGGAACGACGTGATTCTATCCGAAAAATTGAAAAACGCGTATCCCGATGAAATGACGATTGTTTTGCAGCACGAATACAGCGATTTGGACGTTGACGCGGAAAAATTCTCCGTCACGCTCAGCTTCAACGATGTTTTGGAAAATATTACCGTTCCCTATACGGCCATTTCCCGTTTTGCCGATCCGTATGCGCAATTCGCCATCACGTTCAAACCGGAAAAACCGACCGCCGCTCCAAAGCCGGAAAAAGAAGCCAAACCGGAAATCAATTCGGAAAACGTTGTCAGCCTCAGCGCCTTTCGCAAAAAGAAATAAAAAATGATGTATCCCGCGCCGGTTTCTTTCAGACCCGTCAATACCGCCGCCGTAAAATACAAAGACGGCCGCTTGTCGGTTCCCGCCGCCGTTTTCGAAGAGCTTGCCTTTGAAGCGTTTAAAGACGTGTCGCATTTTCTGCGCCCTGCGCATCTGCAACAAATTCGCGCCGTCTTTGACGACAAGGAAGCATCGGAAAACGAACGCTTCGCCGCATTGGATTTTTTAAAAAACGCCAACATCGCTTCAGGCGGCGTCCTGCCCTTATGTCAGGACACCGGAACGGCAATCGTTTTCGGTGAAAAAGGACATTCGGTCTTGACGGACGGCGAAGAAGCCGAAGCCCTGTCCCGCGGAATCAAAAAAGCTTATACGGCGTTGAACCTGCGCTATTCACAGAACATCCCTCTGTCCGTCTTTGAAGAAAAGAACAGCGGCGACAACCTGCCCGCGCAAATCGACCTGACCGTTGTCAAAGGAGACGAATACCGCTTTTTGTTTATCGCCAAAGGCGGCGGATCGGCGAACAAAACTTTCCTGTTCCAGCAAACACGCGCTTTATTGAACAAAACGGATTTGCTTGATTTCCTGAAAGAAAAGATCGCCCAAATCGGCGTATCCGCCTGCCCGCCCTATCATCTGGCCGTTGTCATCGGCGGATTGTCGGCGGAAATGAATCTGAAAACCGTCAAGCTGGCTTCCGCCAAAGCGCTGGACGCTTTGCCCGCTTCGGAAAACGGCCTGCGCGATACGGCATTGGAATCGGAACTGCTGCAACAAATCAATCAAAACGGTCTGGGCGCGCAATTCGGCGGAAAACATTTCTGTCTGGATGTCCGCTTGATTCGATTGCCGCGGCACGGCGCCTCCCTGCCGGTCGGCATCGGCGTTTCCTGTGTGGCGGACAGAAATATTCTGGGCAAAATCACGCCGCAAGGTGTTTTTCTGGAACAGCTAGAAACCGATCCGGCGCGTTACCTGCCCGACATCAAAGAAAGCAAATTATCGGAAACCGGCTTGAGCCTTGATTTAAACCGTCCCATAGCGGAAACGTTGGCGGATTTGAACAGGTTGACCGTCGGCGACCGCGTTTTGCTGAACGGAAAACTGATTGTCGCCCGCGATATCGCTCATGCCCGTTTCAAACAAATGCTGGAACAGGGAAAACCTTTGCCGGACTATCTGAAACATCACCCGATTTATTATGCCGGCCCCGCAAAAAAACCGGCCAATATGCCGTCGGGATCTTTCGGTCCGACGACCGCCGGCCGCATGGATTCCTATGTCGATTTGCTGCAAAAGAACGGGACTTCCTTGATTATGCTGGCAAAAGGAAACCGGTCGGATATCGTGACGCAGGCCTGCCGTCATAACGGCGGTTTTTATTTAGGCACTTTAGGCGGCGCCGCGGCGCAAACCGCCGCCGGCTATATTACGGAATGCCGATGCATCGATTTTGAAGATTTGGGAATGGAAGCCGTCTGGGAAATCACCGTCAAAGATTTTCCCGCTTTTTTGCTGACCGATAACAAAGGAAACGATTTCTACAAAAGGATTTTGAAAAAATGAGTATCGACAAACATTCCGTCATGATTGCGGAACATCGCACCAGCGTTTCTCTGGAACCGGAATTCTGGGACGCCCTGAAACGAATCGCCGTAAAGCGGGAAACCACTCCGGCCGAACTGATTACCCGTATAGACGCGGACAGAACGGGCGGCCTGTCTTCCGCCCTGCGTGTATTCGTTCTGAAAACAGTTATGGAAGAAAGCGGCTTTAACGCTTGATCAAAACCGGCTTATCACGACATTCAAACGTCGCGCGCCGGAATCCTTCGCGATTGGTCAAACGCATATCCGTCAAAATCGTATCGCGTCCCTGACCTTCGCAAAACCGACGGGCATGGTCGCCCAGCTGGGACAATTTGATGTTTTGATCATTATATTCGTAAGAAATCTTTTTTTCTTTCACTTCCGCAATCCGGATATCGTCCGTTTTCAAAATCAACAAATCACTGTTGATCGCCGTCTCCAGCATCAACGGCTGTTTTGAATCGGAAACTTTACCGGCCGCACAGGCGGACAAACCGACAATCGCGAATATCATATAAAACAATTTCATTTTTTAGCCGCCGCCTTGTTATCAATTTCTTCAGCCTTGATCTTATCCGCCAACGCCTGCATTCTGACAATCCGGTCTTTGCGCTCCCTTACGGATTCCGCTTTTTTAGTGTCGTACGCCTCCCGAGAGGAAATAATGTCCTTTTCATTGACGGGAAGGCCTTTTTCCAAATCGACCGTGTATGTAAAAACCTTATCGCCATTTTGATTGAACAAATCAAAAACGATGTTGTCATCATTAACGGTCACGGACGGTTTTCCGTTTTTATCCTTCATGGTTACGCCGCGACCTTTCAAACGTTCCTCGACAGTGGAAACCAGATGGGATTTGATTTCGGCTTCGCTCCTTTTGCCCAGCACCCGACCGTTGTCGTCCCTTTTATAAACCAAATCGCCCAAACCGCCCATTTCGGAACACCCTAAAAGAGTGGAATCGGCTCCGTCAAAACCGCCGGAACAAACCGCGACGGCGCTTTCCGACCAAAACAAAAGTCCTAATAATAAAAGTACACGTTTCATAATTCACCCGATTCGTCATTTTCAAATGTGATACGATTCATCAAATCCTGCTGCTGCTTCTTATTTAATTTCCGAAACTCCGGATTTTCAACATTAAAATTCATGACTTTATTTTCGTCTTTTTTCTGAAATATTTTCAATCCGGTCTGCCGGATTTTTTCCTGTTTTTCCGGATTTATTTCCTGTTCGATAAAAGAGGCGTCCTCCTCATTTTTAACGATGACGGGCGGAACATTCCGCCGGATGACGGCCGAGCGAACGGGAACGGAATTTTGATAAGGGCGATATCCTCTCTGCCGGCTGTAAGCGCGCATATCGACGACTTGCGCGCGAAGCGGCCCGGCAGCGAAAACAAAAATCAAAAAGAAAAGTAAAAAACGTTTCATTTAAAACTTAAATATCCGGTCTGACCTGCGGATTATCCTCTATATACTGTTGAATTTCGTCCGTTTGATCCGATTGCTCTTTGGAAACAGACTGTTTTTTTTCAACCGGTTTAACAGCCGCCTCTTTTTTTCCGATTGCAGAGTCGCCCGACTGCTTCCGCCCGATTGCTCCGGAAACGGCGGCACGTCCGTTTTGACCGGCCTGATACGCTTTAAATCCCCTTTGCCGGCTGTAAGCGCGCATATCGACGACCCGATCCGTTTCTAAAAACGTTCCGATGAAAAAAAACAACAACGCCGGAAGCAAACACTTTTTTTTCATAATCACTCCGTTTTCCGCAGAGTCCATTTTAACATTCCTTTTGAAACAAATTCAAGAAAAGCCTTTTTTAAACAAAAGGTCAAAAAAAACATCCCGAAGAAATTATTCTTATGTTATAGTGACTCGTTAAAAAGGAACCGGATGGAACGATGGCGAAAAAGACGGACTATTTTGAAAAAACAAAGACTTTTTTAAACATACGGGCGCAAAAGATTCGCCCTGTTTTGAACCGGCTGTTTCAAGCGCTGAAAGAGCAAAAACTGAAGGAGCGTTTTTTATCCGTGAAGGAAATGATTGTTTCTTTCACCGTAAAGCAACCTAAAACAGCGGCTTTTATCTATGTTTGTCTGTTCTGTTCATTTTCAATCGGTTGTTTGGACAAGCCTTTTGCCGCCTCCCGCTTGATTGCTCCCGCCGACGGGTTTTGGCATTATGTTGCAGAACTGAATCCGGCCGGCTGGTGGTTTTTGATTTTTATGCTTCTGTGGCTGGTTTACATGGCGGTGGCGGGATTGTCGCTGACGACGGATGTTTTTGAAAAAAATCTTATCAAGGCTCGCGCCGTTTTATTCATTCTGCTGGCTCTTTCCCTATCGTCTTTTGTCACACTGTTTTTGAATATTCTGACCGGACGATATCCTCCCGAATTTTTAGACACCATGAATCTTTACGGATTTTCGGCCATGCGTTTTCGCGTTTCCGAAACGTCTTTTCCCAGCTTTGATGTTCAAAGCATCTGGATTGTCGCCATGGCGGCAGGCTCTTATCTGCCGCGCGTGAAACGGTGGTTTTTCCTGATTGCCGGCATAATCACGCTTTCCCAAATTCTGACGGCCGCGTGCTTTATCAGCGACGCCGTCATGGGAACATATATCGGAATCGTCATGTATCACGCGACGAAATGGATTGTTTCCGAAAACAGAGAAAATTCTCCGCTGATTTCTTTATAGCAGATTCTCATTCAGCCAAAATTTTTTCCAAAGCATCGTGATTGAGTTTAATCAGTTTGTATTCCTCCGGCGAAACGGGAGCCTTGATACTGGTCGCGGCATGAATGGATCTGATGGTTGACGCATACTGCCGTCGCAAAGCTTTCTTTTCATCCTCGTTTTTTGACGGGTCGTTTTCAAGCTGTTCCAACATTTGTTCCATATGATTGCTTAAAAGCGTCTGTTTGGCTTCCTGCTTTTGAACGGAAAGCGTCATCCGGAATTTACGTTCCAACAAAAAGAAACGATCCACCGCCCAACCGTGTTCGTCCATCCATTTTACGACCTCGACCGGATAATCGGCGGAACGGGAAACCCCCAAATACGCCACCGCTTTATATTCATTTCCATCCGTTTTCAGCCATCGCGCATACTTACGCCAATCCCTGACGAACAAACGCAATTCATCAAACGTAATCGGCGCGGCGGATTTCAAATCTTCTTCGGGAATGGCGACAGCCTCCGCCGGCAAACGATGTTTTTCAGAAACAGACGGTTCCGAGGAAAATTGTCTGCTGAGATCGGAAGCCGTATTCTCTATGGCGATTGCCGAAGAAAGAAAGAAAGCATTCGCAAACAAACCAATCGCGCAAAACTTGCCGAACATACTTTTCATCAGTCTTTTCCTGTTTTTATTTCGATGATTTTTTTGTATCATAAAATCATCTTGTTGGAAAGTCTACAAACTCGAATATGGAAAATGCAACGAATTTGTTTCTTGGCGGATAAGACCGAAATCGCCCAAAAATCTTTGGAACGGCTGCGCAGAATCTATGGTTGTTCCAGCATGACAAAAGCCGATGTTTTTGTGGTTCTGGGCGGTGACGGTTTTATGTTGCAAACCTTGCACGGTCATATCGAAAAAGGCGTTCCGTTCTACGGCATGAACCGCGGCAGCGTCGGTTTTTTGATGAATAAATATCAGGAAAACGATTTGTCCGACCGTTTGGAAACCGCCGGACTGGTCACGCTGCATCCGTTGGTCATGGAAGCGTTTGCCATAAACGGAAAACATAAAAAAGCTTTGGCGTTCAACGAAGTTTCCCTATGGCGGCAAAGCCGGCAAACGGCCGATATTTCCATCAGCGTTGACGGCGTTCAAAAACTGGCCGATCTGATTTGCGACGGTGTTCTGGTTTCAACGCCGGCGGGTAGCACCGCTTATAATTTTTCAGCGCACGGCCCTATTTTACCGTTGACGTCAAATGTTCTGGCTTTGACACCTATCAGTCCGTTCCGCCCGCGCCGGTGGCAAGGCGCCATTCTGCCCCGCCACGCAACAGTTTCATTTGACGTTCTGCAAGGGGAAAAACGCCCCGTCAGTGCAGTTGCTGATTTCACGGAAATGCGCAATGTCGTCAAAGTCACCGTCAAAGAAGACGAAACCATCGGCTTGAATCTGCTGTTCGATCCCGAACGGAATCTGGCAGACCGCGTTCTGGACGAACAATTTTTAGGATAGCGGGCCTACCAGATAAATGCCGGCAAAACCGCCTTAGCCGTACAATCATGCTGGGACAGTAAAGAACGTACACGATCCTGTTCCGGCTGCTGACCGCGACTGACGCCCAATTCCCGAGCGTGAATGCCGCCGGCGACGAACAAAGCGTCCAGCCCTGACAAATTCGCCCCGTAAATGTCCGTCTGAACGCAATCACCGATGACGGCAATTCGGGATTTGTCCGATTCCAACCCTTCAACGCAATACAAAAAAACCGAAGAATCAGGCTTTCCGCGCCAAAAGACGGTACCGCCGACTTTTTGATATTGCGCCGCCAACGCGCCGGCCGCCATATACGGAACGCCGCCCTTCAAGAAAAAAGAATCGGGACAAGCGCAAACCATCGGCAAACGGCGGGACAGGCAAACGCGAAAGAACGGATCGTATTTTTCCAAAGAATCCTGTTCGCCCATCGTTCCCGTAACAAAAATAAAATCCGCTTCGTCAATATTGGAAACGGGAACATACCCCAAATCGGCATAAGGCTGCCAAAAAATCTCAGGGCCGACATGAAAACACTTTCGCCCTAAATTCGTAAAGAACGGATCCATCCGGCGGCGCAGTTCGTGATAAATGATTTCACCCGCCGTCAAAACGCCGTAGTACAGATAACGCTTCACGCCCATGCGTTCCAATTTTTTAATCATATCAGCGGAACGCATCGGCGAATTTGACAGGAAAACGACTTTTTTTCCCGCATCGCTCAACTGACTGAGAGCATTAAAAACACCAAAACACAATCTTTGCTCTTCATAAACGACGCCCCATAAATCCACGATAAAAGCGTCATAAGCGGCGGAAATGCTGCGTAAACCGGTGATATAAGGTATTTCGGTATTCAAAAGACGTTCTCCGCTTAACAATTTTTTATAAGATATACCATGCTTTAACGTGTTGTCAAAGCCTGCCTTTTCTTTTTTGCTGGACAGGGGATTTCCTTCAGCCGTTTTAAATCGGTCAGGCTTGAACGCAAACGGTAACTGCCGAAATCCTGTTCGATTTTATCTCCGATTCCGTTTTCATAATAGGTGACAGACACCTCATATTGAGGCGAACCGTCCTTCATACGCCCTGTTGAAAATTCTTCAAAAAAAGCCGTATCAAAACGATATGCCTTTTTATTTTCCAGCAAACGGGCATCTCCGGCGACGCGTTCCGACGGTTCGACGGCGGCATCGGAAATGACGGCGTTCATGAAATAAAGGGCCTCCGGTCTGGTTCCGTCATAAACGTAAGAGGAAACATTTTTCTTCCCCTCTTTCGCCGCAGTCAATAATTTCAAAGTCTGCTGAACGGGAAAAACGACGTTTCCGGGGAAAACGGCCTGAGATTTAACGGGAACATCCAGCCGCATCTCTTTTTTATTGCCAATGCAAACCGCCCTGCCGGACAGATCCTTTCTGTCCTGTTTTTTTTCCCGAACGAAAACATCGAACTCGAACAAACAGCCATCCGTGCTTTCCCGTGTTGTCTGCCGCCAATTTGTTGTATCCGGTCCGGCCATCTCATAACCGACATCTAAGGAAAAAACCGATTCCGTCCGCCATTGACCGCATACTTTTTGAAGGCTGTAGCTCATTTTCCCGCGGGCGTCGACCACACCGGCGGCACCGCCTTTCGTTGATGCCAAAACGATATCGTACACCGCCTTGTGCGAAACCAGCCCCTGTGCGACGGCAAGTCCCGAAAATGCTGTGCAAAAAAACAAAACGGCCCAAAAACCTTTCATTCGCCCCGCTTTCATTCAAACACATTCCGCTTATCATAGCTGAAAACATTTTTCAATAACAGTTGATTTTCCGGCATTTTTCCGATGAAATTATTTTATTCCGCTTTCAGGTGTAAGGACTTGTGTTTTTATCAAAGCGGTTATACTCTGAAATGGAACTGTTTTATTATCGGACATCTTGATGATCACACTTGAAAACGTTACACGGAAATTTGGAACTTTCACGGCGGTCGACAATCTGTCCCTGACCGTTTCAAAGGGAGAAGTCTTAGGTTTTCTGGGACCGAACGGCGCGGGAAAAACGACGACCATGCGCATGATTTCGGGATTTTTAATGCCCAGCAGCGGTAAAATCACGGTTTGCGGTTACGATGTGATGGAAAATCCGGTCGAAGTCAAACGTCATATCGGTTATATGCCGGAAGTCGCTTCTTCCTACAACGACATGACGGTTTTGTCTTTTTTGAACTTCATCGCTCAAGCCCGAGGCCTGTCAGATTCCGTTAAAGAAAAAGCGGTCGAACGCGTCATCGACAGCATTTCCCTGAACAACGTCCTTTACCAACCGATCGAAACTTTGTCAAAGGGCTACAAACGCCGTGTCGGTTTTGCACAGGCTTTGGTACACGATCCCGACATCCTGCTTCTGGATGAACCGACGGAAGGGCTTGACCCCAATCAAAAAAGGGACATCCGGACATTGATTCGCGAATTGCGCGAAAACAAAGCGATCATCATTTCCACACATGTTTTGGAAGAAGTCGAGGCGATGTGTTCGCGTGCGGTCATCATCGACGAAGGGAAAATCATTTTGGACGATACGCCGCGCGCCCTGCTGAGTCTGTCGGAAACGCACCAAACGTTATTCGTTTTGATTCCGGAATACCAGCACGACCGCGCTCAAACCGTTTTTGAGGAAATGCAACAAATCGTTTTGACGGACGTCCGTCAGGAAACGGACGGTTCGTTCATGTTCACCATGCATCCCAAAGAACGTCAGTCCATGACGGCGGATGTCGTGGAAGCCCTGCACCGGCAGGACATTAAAATTTTGGATATGTATATTGAAAAAGGGCGGTTGGAAGAAGTCTTTTACGCCTTCACCTCCACAGACAGGGAATTGAAAGGATCGGCCGGATGAAAGCATTGGGAGTTTTAACAAAGCGCGAATTCGCCGGTTATTTTACGACACCCGCCGCTTGGATATTTCTGATGATTTTTGTTGCGATATCCGGTTTGCTGACTTTTTATGCGGGCGATTTTTTCGAACGGGGGCAAGCCGATTTGCAATCTTTTTTCCTGTTTCATCCTTGGCTGTATCTTTTTTTAATTCCGGCCGTTTCCATGCGTATGTGGGCGGAAGAACGGCGCAGCGGAACGATTGAAATGCTGATGACGCTGCCGGTGTCGACAACAGAGCTTGTGCTGGGAAAATTTTTTGCTGCATGGGCTTTCGTCGGCCTCGCTTTATGTTTGACCGCACCGATTTGGATAACCGTCAATTATCTTGGGACGCCCGATAACGGCGTTATTTTGATGAGCTATCTGGCCAGCTTTTTAATTGCGGGAACGTTTCTGTCCATAGGATCATGCCTGTCCGCTTGCACAAAAAGTCAGATGATTGCCTTTGTTTCCACGATGATGGCGTGTTTGCTGCTGACTTTTTTAGGGTCGGATACGCTGATTGAGTTGTTTTCGGATGTCGCTACGGAAAAAGTGATGAAACTGTTTCAATCTTTTGGTTTTTTGATTCACTTTCTGTCTTTGACCCGCGGCGTTCTGGATATTCGCGATCTATTGTTTTTCATTTCCTTTTCAAGCGTTTTTCTGTTTGCCACAGTTATTGTTCTTGATCATAAAAAGGCGGTCTGAAAATGAAAAAAATATCCGACATAAACAGGAACACCTTAGGCGTTATCGGATTGGTTCTGGTTGTCATTCTGTTTTTCAGCGTGAATATTATCGCCGCTTTCGCCTTAAAAAATTATCGTTTGGATCTGACACAGGCAAAACTTTATTCCCTGTCGGAAGGTTCCCTGCGAACCGTTAAAAACATCAAAGAGCCGATTACCATCCGCTTCTTTCTGTCGGAAAAGTTGGCAAAAGTATCCCAAATCCACGCAACATATGCTGTCCGCGTCATTGAACTGCTGGAGCAATACGCATCGGCCTCCGACGGAAAGATCAAACTGCAGATTATCGATCCGGAGCCTTTTTCCAAAAAGGAAGACGAAGCGCTGGCTTACGGATTAAAAGGCATTCCCGTCGGAGATTCTTCGGAATACGTTTATATCGGTTTGACATTGTCCAATTCATCGGATCGCCGACGGACGATTGCTTTGTTGGATCCATCCCGCGAACGCTTTTTGGAATACGATATTACCAAATATCTGACGGATTTGACGCGCGCCAAACGCCCCACCATCGGCATTATCAGCACGTTGCCGATAGACGGACGGGGCGAACCGCAGCTGATGTATCCGAAATATCTGCCGCGTTGGGCAGTCATGAACGTGGTACGCGATATCTTTGACGTCCGTTTCATTTCCCGCCACACATTGGACATACCGCAGGACATTGATGTCTTGATGCTGGTCAATCCGAAAAAATTCTATGAAGAAACAATGTACGCCATCGACCAGTATCTGATGGGCGGCGGAAATATGCTGATGCTGTTGGATCCTTTTTCGGAAACAGAAGCCGGATTGGGCGAAACGTCGTATACCGTATATCCCGAAATGGACAAGTTGCTGAACAACTGGGGCGTTTCCTTCGACCCGAAGCGTTTTGTCGCCGACATGACATTGGCCAGAACGATTTCCCGTATGGAAGACGGTAAAACCGTTCAGATGAAATTCCTGCCATGGTTGGCGGTCAATAAAACTTATCTCAGTCCGGAAGACCCCGTCACCAATGCTCTCAATCTGATCAATATGGCTTACGCCGGTTCGTTCAGTGTTACTAAAAAGGTGGACGGACTGACAGCGACACCGTTGATTTTTTCTTCCAAAGAAACCAAGCTTGAAAAAACGACTTTTGCACAAACAGCAGCCCCTGCCAACATGTTGCGCGAGTTCAAATCCGACAATAAAAACAGAGTGTTGGGGCTAAGAATCAAAGGAACGCCGCACAGCGCTTTTGATAAAGCCCCCGTCCGGAACTTTTTAAAGCAACGGTCGGAAGCGCATATTGAAAAAGCGACAACGCCGGTAAATATCATTTTGATTGCCGACAGCGATTTTCTGGCGGATAAATTCTGGACGGCGAAAAATGAACTGCTGGGCGTCGAACAGCTTTATCCCTTTGCTGCAAATGCCGATTTGTTGATCAACGCATTGGACAATTTGAGCGGAGCCACTTCTTTGATAGATTTGCGTTCGAAAGCCGAATGGCGTCGGCCGTTCACCGTGATTGAAAACATGCAGTTAAACGCCGGACGGCAATATCGCGCGCAGGAAACCATTCTGTTCAACGAATTGCAGCAAGCGCAAAGCAGATTGAAAAAATTGACACAACAGTCTTCCGGAGAAAACAGGGAACTTCTGTCTTCCGATGACAAAAATGAAATTCGAACGCTGCAGAAACACATTATTTCCTTACGAGCGGCTTTACGCGCCGTTCAAACCGTTTTAAGCCGCGACATTCTGACTTTGCAAACGACTCTGATTTTAGTAAACGTTCTTTTTGTCCCCGCATTATTGGTCATCATAGCCCTGTTCGTTGCTTGGCGCAGACGCGTCAGACGAATCCAATCCAAATAAGGGAAAAGCCCATGAGTCCGCGTTCTTTTTACAAACTTTTAGCTTTTTCGTCACTTTCGCTGATTGCGGCCGTCGCCGTATGGATGGCAACTCCCGATTATTCCGCCGGAACTTTTTTCGGTGAACCGCTGTTGCCCGATTTAATGGAAAAAATAAATGATGTTGAAGTCGTTTCAATCGAACATGGCGGGCAAACGTTGACTTTTTTAAGAAATACCGACGGAAATTGGACGTTGATGGAAGAAAACGGCTATCCCGCCGACAAAGAACGAATCAGAAATATGCTGCTCGGCCTGTCCCATTTGGAAAAAATCGAACCTAAAACAGCCCTGCCGGAATTTTATCCTGATTTGCACGTGGAAGACAATGCATCGGAAAATGCGAAATCCTATCTGGTCACACTGTTAAACACCGACGGCGAACAACTGACAAGCTTGCTGGTCGGCAAAAACATCAGCGGCATCACTTGGAACGGTCAGGGATACTTTGTACGCTTTCCCAACGATGCGCAATCATGGCTTGTCAGAGGAAACATTGATGTAACGGGCGATAAACGGTCATGGATGCCGACCCGAATCCTGCCGCTAATCAAAGGACGAACAGCATCCGTTGCCATTGTTGACGGAACGAAAACACGGGAAAGCGTTTACCGGCGTAAGGATCCGGCTTTGCCTTTACAGCCTTCATTCCTGTCCGACCCGTATTTTCTGACATCGGAAGAATTCATCACAACGATGGAAAAGACGTTGACCTCTTTTGACTTTGAAGGCGTAATCAAACGTCCGGCCGGCTTGGAAAAAGACATTCCGTTTACGTCAATAATGATTGAAACGGTCGACGGATTGAAAATTTATATGTTCCTGTATCTGATGGATGCAAAACCGTTTGCCGCCGTTTCTTTCGCCGCAGCGGACAATGCTCCCGACACCGTGCAAAAAGAATCCGTCGAACTGGAGAACATACATGGCAAGTGGCTTTATCAGCTGTCACCGGAAAAAGTTTCAGGCTTACTGCCTTTTCTGTCCGTACCAGAAGAAAAAGTGAAAACGGAAAAACCAAAGAAAGCGAAAGCCGATACGAAAAAAAAGCCCTCTGTCAAAAAAACAGCTTCCGCACAGAAAAAGGAAAAAGCCGGCCAATTTAAAGAAAGTGCGAAACCGGCTTCTAAATAATCCAAACGGTCGCCGCATTGTCCGCATCCAACAGAAGCCGTTTTCCGTCGGCAAGAACGACAGCATATTCTCCGCCGTCTTCCATACGGCCGATGCTTTTCAAGACGATTCCCTCTTCTATTCCGCTTTGCTTTAAATCAAGCGTCATTTTATTGCTTCCCGTCAAACGGCAGACCCGCCCGTTTTGCCGGTCTTCCGCCGCCAATGTCAACGGCATGGGCTGTCGTACGGCATTTTCCAAAGAACGGAGAAGTTCATCCGTCCATTCTTTTTTTTCGATCTGCGCCTGCTGCAGAAAATGAACCAAATTGAAAAACCTGTTAGCCGCCGCTCCGTCCAGATGATGTTCAATCAGACACGCGATCTCTTCCGACCGTTCGGCGTCCTGTCCTAAAAAATCATGAAAAAAGGAGGTCAGCCGTTCATGTTTCATATAAACTTGCCAACCGATTTGCCGTCCTTTTGATGTTAAACGGATTGCACCGTAAGATTCATGCAGAACAAGCTTCCGTTCCGCCATTTTCTTTACGACGGTCGCAATAGTTCCCTTTGTCAGCTTTAAATTTTCAGCCAAAGCCGTTACCGTTTGTTTTTTGCCGGTTGCTTCCAGAAGAAACAAAGCTTCCAGATAATCCTCCAGCCGCGAGGTGACAGTTGCCATTTTCTTTGCCCTTTTTTTATTTTTAAAGCATACTCAAAATATCCTTTAAAAGTCAAACGGCCATTCTTCATTTTGAAAGGAAAAAGATGTCCGCCCTCTCGATGTTTCATTGGAATTGGAAAAAATTAACGGGAACCAGCGTTAAACCGGCAAACGAAAAAATAAAAAAAGCGGTCGTCCTTCTGCACGGCTTCATGGGAGACGCCGAATCCAACATGGAATTTGCCGCAAAAATTTGCAGAGCTTGTCCGAAAACAGCCGTTCTGGTTCCGGACGGTCCGCAAACCGTTCCGCCTGAAAACGATTTGCATCACCGCCAATGGTACCCCTTACCGGCGACGGCGGACGAAGACGGCCGGCTTTATTCCGCAATGCCTTGCTATGCTCCGGCCGAGAAACAAAAACAAATGCGGGAAACAACACCGCTCATCCAAAAAACGGCCGCTGTTTTAAATAAGATGATTCTGGAACAGATAAAGCTGTACGGGCTGACTTTATCGGATTGTTTTTTGGCGGGGATATCCCAAGGCGGCATTACCGCTTACGAAATGGTGCTGTTCCGTAAAGAACTGCATCGCGATGAAGCCGGCCGCGCTTTAGGCGGCTTAATCATTATCGGAGCCGGAATAAACGAAGCCGACAGGCTGAATTCCCTTTCACCGCGTTTTGTCCCTCCCATCCCCGTTTTACTGGCGCGCGGCAAACGCGACGAGATTTTTCCAAAAACCGTTGATTGCTTTTCAGCCGCACAACTGCGTCTGCTTGAAATGCCGGTCGAAACGGTCGAAGCGGATTCCGTTCATTTCGGGTTGGAACATGCGGTTTGTGACGATGTTTGCCGTTTTATCCGCCGACACAGCTAAATTTTTCATAAAATAAGGGAAAGGCTTCTTGACTCCCGTTTCCGAAAAGGGTATATGAAGATACTCGATTTTTTGATTATAAAACGGAGCTGTCCATGAAACGTACATATCAACCCAGCAAAATCGTCCGGACTCGCCGTCATGGGTTTCGTACCCGCATGGCTACAGTCGGAGGACGCAAGGTTTTAAACAATCGCCGCCGCAAAGGCCGCAAGCGTTTAGCCATTTAATCATTCCCGCAGGATCAGCGGGCATGTCAGACAAGCTGATTTTGATTAAAAAGAGACCGGACTTTCTTCACGTCACCCGCAACGGGCGTAAAGTTGTGAAGTCCGGTTTCGTATTACAGGCTGCGTCCAGTCGCCGGTCTTTTTTAACGCCGGTTTACCGAATCGGATATACGGCGTCAAAAAGAATCGGGAACGCCGTATGCCGCAACAGGGCGAAACGCCGGTTAAGAGCCGTCTGTCGCGTTTTGCTGCCCCGTGAAGCGGTTATCGGCTATGACTATGTCATCATCGCACGACATGCCGTATTGGAAATGCCTTATCAAAAACTTTTCAAAGAACTGAAATTCGCTCTGACAGAAATCAAACAGGAAACTGATGACGTCCCCCTCTTTGCAAAAAACACGAACGAATGAGCCGGAAAAGCCGTCTTTGGCGGTTCGGATACTGACAGGTTTTGTCGTTTTCTACAGAAAGGTTATCTCCCCTTTAAAGCCCCCGTGCTGCCGTTTTACGCCGACGTGTTCATCCTACGCATTGGAAGCGTTCCGCATTCACGGCGCCTTATACGGTTCATGGCTGACGATCAAACGCCTGCTGCGTTGTCAGCCGTTCGGCGGTTCCGGTTACGATCCCGTTCCGCCTAAAAGCGCGAAACCTTCGTTTCCGATTAAACGCCGCAGGACTTTATATGCCGTCGGCTTTGCCTTTTTTACGATATTGGCTTGTTTTTGCATATTTTATGTCTGTCCCGAAGAGCATTCGCACACGAACAGAACCGCTGTTTCAGCTCCGGTTGAAGCGACTGTCCGGCCTCTTGTCGAAATGCGAAAAAAAATTAACGCGCCGACACGCTTTTTAATCTGGCTTATCCGGTTATATCAAGATAATATATCGCGTTTCCTTTCCGGAAAATGCCGGTACACACCATCCTGTTCCGCTTACGGAATAACGGCTTTGGAACGTTTCGGCTTCTGGAAAGGATCATGGTTGACGATTAAACGCGTTCTGCGTTGCAATCCATGGGGCGGAGAAGGAAACGATCCCGTTCCCGAACAATAAACCTAAGACACAGGTGAACTGATGGAAAAAAACAATATAGAAAAGCGCAATTTAGTTTTAGCGGTCATTTTTTCGGCAATTTGCCTTTTTGCCGTTGACGCAATTTTTCCGCCGGCAAAAAGTCCGGAATCCCCCGCCGTTCCCGCTCCGGTCGTTCCGGCGCCGACCGTTTCGGAACAATCTTACGCTCCCGCTCCGGCGGCCATCAGTACGCGAAGCAAAGAAACCGCCGCCGTCGTTTCCCGCGAAAAAGCCGTCGACGAATACAAGCACGTTGCCATCAAAACACCGTCCGTCAGCGGCTCGCTGCGGCTGAAAGGGGCGCGTCTGGACAATTTGTCTTTGACGAAATACCGTGAAACACTGGATGCGGACAGCCCTTATATCTCTTTGCTTTCACCTGCGGGGACGGCGTATCCTTTCTTTGCCGAATTCGGCTGGGTGTCCACATCGGCGATCGCCCTGCCCAACGCGGACACGCTTTGGAAAACGAACGACACGGAACTGACGCCCGAAAAACCGTTGACTTTGACATGGGACAACAAAGCCGGCCTGAAATTCATCCGTCAAATATCCGTCGACAACAACTATATGTTCACCGTTTCGGACAGAATCGAAAATTACGGCTCACAAATTGTCACTTTGTTCGGTTACGGACTGGTCGGCAGAACGAACATTCCCGAATCCCAGCGCGGAGCCGTTTTGGAAGGCCTCGTCGGCTATTTGGACGGTTCGTTGAAAGAATTCCCTTACTCCAAAATGGATAAGGAGGAACAAGCTTCCTTTAAAACGACGGGCGGCTGGGCCGGCATAACGGATAAATATTGGATGGCCGTTCTCGCTTTTGACCAAAACGCCCCGAACGTCACCGTCAAATTCAGCGAACAGGACACATCCGCAGGAAAGCATTATCAGGCCGATTACCTGATGCCGCCGACGATTATCGAGCCGGGACAGGCGGTGCAGACGACCAATCGCGTTTTTGCCGGCGCCAAAGAATTGAGTCTGATCGATTCTTATGAAAAGGATCTGGGCATCAAACGGTTTGATTTAACCGTCGATTTCGGTTGGTATTATTTCCTGACGAAACCGTTCTTTTTCATTTTGAGCTGGTTCAATTCGTTATTCGGAAATATGGGATTGGCGATTTTGTTCTTTGCTTTCCTGCTGCGTTTGGCGATGTTCCCGATTGCAAACAAATCTTTTGAAAACATGGCTCGGATGAAAGAGCTTCAGCCCAAAATGGAAAAGCTGCGCGAGCGCTACGGCGAAGACAAGATGCGCCTGAATCAGGAAATGATGGAACTGTATCGTCAAAACAACATCAATCCGGCAGCCGGATGTTTGCCGATGTTGATTCAGATTCCCGTTTTCTTTTCGCTGTATAAAGTGCTGTACATCTCATTGGAACTGCGTCAAGCTCCGTTCTACGGGTGGATTCATGACCTTTCCGCGCCGGATCCGACCTCTGTTTTCACGTTGTTCGGCGCATTGAACTGGCCGATACCGGAAGTGCTGAATATCGGCGTATGGCCTGTCGCCATGGGATTGACGATGTGGATCCAGCAACAAATGAATCCCAAAACGGCCGATAAGACGCAGAACATGATTCTGACCATGATGCCGATCATGATGACGTTCTTGTTGGGTCATTTGGCTTCCGGATTAGTGATTTACTGGACATGGAGCAACCTGTTGTCCATGGCGCAGCAATACGCTTTGAAATTCAAAGGCAAGAAAAGAAAAGGAAAAGCATAATGCCGGAAAGCGCAAAGGAACAACAGGAGGTTTTGCTGGAAAAAGGCCGCTTGTTGTTCGCCAAAGAATGCACATTCATGCTCAGCGTGGCCGATTTGGCACAGCTGCCGGAAGCGAATGTACCGGAAATCGCTTTCACCGGAACATCCAATGTAGGCAAATCCAGCTTGATTAACGCATTAACCGGCCGTAAAACCTTGGCAAGGACATCAAACACTCCCGGACGGACACAGCAGTTGAACCTGTTCAATTTAGACAACCGGCTGCGTTTGGTCGACATGCCGGGGTACGGTTTTGCCAAAGCCCCCGTTGAAACCGTAAAGGCATGGCAGACTTTGGTCACGCAATACCTGAAAGGCCGCCCGAACCTGCGCCGCGTTTGTTTATTGATAGACAGCCGGCACGGAATCAAAAAAGCGGACGAAGACGTGATGACCGTTTTGGACAAGTCCGCCGTCGTTTATCAGATCGTGCTGACAAAAACGGATAAAATCGCAGCCAAAGCTTTAAAAGAAACGATGGAACGGACAAAAACGGCGCTGGAAAAACATACGGCCGCCTATCCCGTTTTATATCCGACCAGTTCCGAAACAAAACAAGGGATTCCCGAACTGCGAGCCGAATTGGCTTCGTTAACGATTCCTTAATATCCGCTCTTGTTTTCCGGCCAAGAATCTTTTATTATAAGACGTTTTTAAGGTTCTGCCGATGAACAGATTTTTTGCGTCGTTATTTTTGCTCTTTTTTCTGACCGCCTGCGGTCATACGGGACATCAGCACGCCCGAATGATAGAATCCGTCAAAAACGGCGATTTCGAAACCGCACAAAGAATAACGGCGGACGACGATTTTTACACGGACAAACCGTCTTTGTTGGTTCGTTATGTCGAACTGGGTTCCCTGCACTATCTGAAAGGCGAATATTACCAAGCTTTGCAATATTTTGACAAAGCCCATTCCCTGTCTAAAGAATTATACACGAAAAGCGTTTCAAAATCGGCGGCGGCACAGGTAGTCGGCGACGGCGTTTTGGATTATGCGGGGGAAAATTACGAACTGTCCCTGCTGCGTTTTTATCAATCGTTGACACATTACCGCTTATCCGAACAGGGCTTTTATGAAGCGTACACCGTCATGCCAGAGGACGGCACCGGAAAAACCGTTGAACGCAAAGAATTAACAGCCTCCGAAAAGCGCCGTCATTTTACCGCCGCCAGAGCCGCCATTCTGGATTGGAACAGTCTGCTGACGTCTTATACGAACGAAGCTTCAAGCAAAAAAGATTTCCGGCAGGATATGCTGGCCAAAACCTACGGTGCGGAAATTCACGATATTTACGGTTCAAGCGGCGACAAACAAATCGCCAAGCAGCTTTATAAAGACGTTCAAAGACTGCTGGCTTCCGTTTACGCCGACTATAACGCCTATTCCTCCGGACGAAAAGAAAAGCTGTCGAAATATGCCGAACGCAAAGGAAAAGATTTATTTGCCGACAACGCCAAAAAGGAAAACGTCAAATTCATTCTTAAAACCGGCGTTATCACACCGAAAATCGCGGAAGAAATAGACTTCAACATTCCGATACAGGCTTTTTGGGCATCCGGCAGCAGCAAAAACCTGACGTCCTGTTTGGGAATGATTCTGCCGGGGCAACGGATTTCCTTTGAAATTCCGGTCATGAAAAAGCCCGAAGACGTTAAAAATTATCAACTGACCGTCAAGAATGCCGATGGGAAAGTCATCACGACAAAAGATATGGTGCTGACCGCTCCCGTATCGGAAACCGCCTATCGCGAATATCAAAACCGTCGAGGCGGATTTATTGCCCGGAAAAGCGCGCGTTTGACGACAAAGTATGTCGCCGCAGTTATCGCCGCCTGCGCCCTCTATAAAAAGGATGATTTGGCATCATGGCTGGCAGCTTATACCGCCTTTGCCGCTTCATCAGCGCTGATCGAAGCCTCCGAATACGCAGACATCCGTTATTGGGGATTGTTGCCTCATGCGGTGTATCAGCAATCGGCCGCTTTGAAAAAAGGAAAATACATTGCGGAAATCCGGTCGAACGGTCAAACCGTCAAAGAATTTCCGTTTACCGTCAAACCTTCACAACCGGTACTGGTTGATTTGAATTTACCCGACGGGTAAATCCGGTACCATTTTAATAAAAGGAGATATCATCCATGAAAAAACACTTAGTCACTCTTTCGGCAATTTGCATGCTGTCCGCTTGCGCCGGTTTCGAACCGGACTATGTTGTCCGTGACGCTTCCGAAACATCCGTTCCCTCTTGGACGGTTCAGAAGAAAGCGCACAAAGCGGATTCTTCGCCCGATACGAAAGAATACCGTTATTTCGTCAGCGACGCGCATAACGTCAATCAGCGTTTGTGCCTGAAAGCCGCCGAAACGCGGGCGACACAAAAGGTCGCTTCCGAAGTGGCGCAGGAAATCATGAGCCGTTTCGAAGAAAAGAATAAATCCGAAGATGATACCGCAATGTCCAAACTGAAAGACAAAGTACAGCAGAATATTCAGGTCAACCTGCACGGTACCGCCGTTGTCGGAAAATACTGGGAAAAGCGCAACTACTTGAAGGAAAAAGGCGCGGCAAAAGATTATACCGCTTACAAGTGTGACGTTGCGGTCAAAATCAAGAAAACCGCTTTGGCCGAAGCCATTGAAGCCTACAAGACAAGAACTCTGAAACAGTTGTCTGCCGACGCTAAAAAAGCAATGGATCAGGCTTTCACCGATTACGCTTCCGAATTGAAGGCGGATAATTGATTATGAGCGGGAAAAAGGACAGGCTTATGAAAAAACAGGTATTTTTAACGACTGCCGTTTTGGCTTTCGGTTTGCAGGCTTGCGCTTCGACAAATACCGGAAAGCCTAAATGGATCAACGACCCGTATGCCGTCTGCGCTCAAGAGGAAATGTGCGCCGTCGGTTCCGGAGCTTCCGCCGGCAGAGCCAAAACGGACGCCCGCAGCGGGTTGGCAAAAGTCTTTGAATCCAGAATCCAATCTTCTTATGAATCGGTTCTGAATCAGGAAAACGACGATACTTCGTCAAAAGCGCGAGATTTCGTTTCCGAAAAATCGGACGTCATCCTGCAATCCGTTGAAATCAAAGAAACCTATGAAACCGCATCGGAAGTTTTCGCTCTGGC
>JAFYCE010000035.1 GCA_017539865.1 Alphaproteobacteria bacterium | reverse complement strand
TCAACCAGACCGAAGGCTTTGGCTTCTTCCGCACTCATGAAATTGTCGCGTTCCATGGCTTTTTCAATTGTTTCCAAAGTCTGTCCCGTGCGTTCCACATAGATATTGTTCAAACGGGCACGCAAAGCCAGAATTTCGCGGGCGTGAATTTCGATATCGCTTGCCTGACCTTTGAAACCGCCGGACGGCTGATGAATCATCACGCGGGCGTTCGGCAGGCAGAAACGTTTTCCCTTCTGTCCGGCGCAAAGCAGCAAAGATCCCATGGATGCCGCCTGACCGATGCATAGGGTCGATACATCACAACGGATATAGTTCATCGTGTCGAAAATCGCCATGCCGGACGTAACGACACCGCCGGGGGAATTGATATAAAACGCGATATCTTTTTTCGGGTTTTCAGATTCCAGAAACAACAGCTGGGCACAAATCAGACTGGCAACTTCATCGTGGACTTCGCCTGTCAGAAAAACGATTCTTTCTTTCAACAATCTGGAGTAAATGTCGAAAGAACGTTCTCCGCGGCTGGTCTGTTCAATGACCATCGGAACCAGAGTATTCATATAAACGTCCATCGGATCGCGTTCGCACATGTTTTATTTCTCCTGCTTCTTTTGCCGATTAAAGGGAATCGCCGGAACAAATCCCGCGATTCCCTTCTACAGTTCAATCAAAGAAAAGTTTCAAAAACGTTATTTATCCGTTTTTTTCTTGGCGGTTTTTTTTGCCGGTTTCTTTTCTTCGGTTTTCGTTTCCGCTTTTTCCTCTTTGGCTTTAGCGGCTTTTTTTGCGGGCTTTTTGGCTTTTTTAGCCGGTTTTTTCGCATCTTCCGCTTCAGCTTTGTAAAGTTCTTCCGGTGTGGTTTTGACTTCGTTCAGCTTGACACCTTTCAAGATGAAGTCGATGACTTTTTCTTCAAACAGCGGCGCGCGCAGTCTGTCCAGCATTTCCGGATGTTTGTTGTAGAATTCAAAGACAGCCTTTTCCTGTCCGGGGAACTGGCGGGCTTCCATCATGATGGCGCGGTTGACATCGGCATCGGTGACGGAAATTTTGTTCTTCATGCCGATTTCGGCCAACAACAAGCCTAAACGGACGCGGCGTTCGGCGATGGAACGGTATTCTTCTTTCAGTTCATCGTCGGATTTGCCGGCGTCTTCTTCATCCAGCTGATTCTTTTCTTTGGCGGACTGAACCTGTTTCCAGATCGCGTCAAATTCCAGATTCAACATGCCTTCCGGAACGGGAAAGTCGTGAGCTTCCGCCAAAGCGTCCAACAGAACGCGTTTCAGATGGCTCATGGAAACGCCTTCGTATTCGCGAGCCAATTCTTCGCGAATCATGGCGCGCAGTTCATCAACGGATTTCTTGCCGAACAATTTGGCAAAATCATCATTGATCTCAGTTGCTTTCTTTTTACGCAGCTCTTTGACCGTGACGGCGAAAACGGCGTCTTTTCCGGCCAGATCTTTCGCATGATAATCAGCGGGGAAGGGAACCTTGACATCGACTTTTTCGCCGGCCTTTTTGCCGATCAACTGATCTTCAAATCCCGGAATGAAAGAACCGGATCCCAATTCCAGATGATAGTTATCGCCTTTTCCGCCGGCGAATTCGACTCCGTCGATGGAACCGACAAAATCAATGACGGTGATATCGCCCTTTTTCGCGGCGCGGTCTTCTTTGACCGGTTCGGATTCTGTGCGGCCGGCGGCCAGACGTTCCAAAGCCTTTTCAACTTCGTCATTGGAGATTTCGGCAATCAGCTTGTCTACGGAAATCGTGCCGAAGTCGACCGGCGTGATTTCAGGGACGACTTCAACGTCCAACGTGAATTCCAGATCCTTGCCTTCGTCAAACGCGGTAATTTCGATTTTGGGGCGCATGGCGGGGCGCAAAGACCGTTCGGACAACGTTTTGTTCGTTTCGGATTGGATCAATTCGTCCAACACTTCGCCCATGACCGCTTTTTCGTAACGCTGACGCAGAAAGCTTTCAGGGGCTTTCCCTTTGCGGAATCCGGGAATTGAGGCGTTTTCGCCGATTGATTTAATTTTATCCGTGACTTTGGCGGCGATCGTTTCGGCGGGGACAACCACTTTGAAACCGTGCTTCAGTCCTTCAGTCTTTGTTTCAGTAACCTGCATTTCTTTTTTCCTAAAAATTAAACATTCCAAGCCAGACAAATCAAACATGGTGCGGGCGAAGGGACTTGAACCCCCACGGCCGGAGCCACCAGAACCTAAATCTGGCGTGTCTGCCAATTTCACCACGCCCGCGTTTTGATTCATCGAAATACGCTTGATTGAAGTCTATAGCATAAAAAAGCGAAACGACAAACATTTAAATACGTTTTTTTCGTTTTTTTAAGAAAGACATTAAGAAAATATTTCGGCTGTATGAAGCCTTGTGACGGGGCGTTTGAAAATAATTCTTGAATTTGTCACGAAGAACTTATATAAAACCTTTCGGAGCCGGCTTGGCACAGTTGGTAGCGCAGTTGATTTGTAATCATCAGGTCGGGGGTTCAAATCCCTCAGCCGGCACCATAAAAAGGGCGGAGATTTTTTCTCCGCCCTTTTTATATTATTCCGCGGCCGGAGCCGTTCCCGTATTCAGGACGGCTTTTATCCGCAAAGCGGCGGGATCGAAAATGATGATTTTATCTTTTTCAAAATCGGATTTGATTTGAAGGCAGAGCATGTCGCCGCAGGCATGGCTGGTTTTGATATATTCGCCTTTTTTCAATCCCAGATAGGTTTCCGGAATCCGTTCCGTTTCCGTAGCCTGTTTGACGGTTTCGACGGCGGCGGGGGCTTTTTTCCGGCTGAGCAGTTTCGGGGTCGTTTTATAGTTCACCAGAGCATACACGATCCCGCCCAAAGTCAGAAAAATCAAAAAAGTGATGAATGCAATCAGCATTTTCAATAAAAAAATCTTGTTCATTGAGGCTCCTTAATCGAAATGTTATTTTTTTATAGCCGAAAAATCGGCGGTTCAAAAGGAATGTTTTGACTGAACGATAAAAAAATGTGTAAGTTTGCCCTATGACTGATAAAAAGGAAATAATCACCTCGCCTGTCAAACCGGAACAGGCCAAAATGCGGCTGGACAAATGGCTTTCTTCGGTGACGGAACTGTCCCGTAGCAGAGTGTCCGGTTTGATAGAACAGGGATACGTGTTCTTTGACGGTTTCCCCGTGATGGCGCAGGACAGAAAAACGGCAACAGGAGAAATTTACCGGATTGTTTTGCCGCCTCCCGTCGAAGCCGTTCCTCAAGCGCAGAAAATTCCGCTGGACATTGTTTATGAAGACGACGACGTGCTGGTCTTGAACAAGCCGGCGGGGATGGTCGTTCATCCGGCGGCGGGAAACCATGAAGGAACGCTCGTCAATGCGTTGTTGGCGCATTGTCGGGAATCATTGTCCGGAATAGGCGGCGTTATCCGTCCGGGGATCGTCCACCGGCTGGACAAGGAAACAAGCGGACTGATGGTTGTCGCTAAAAATGATGCGGCGCATAACGGTTTGTCGGCTCAATTTGCTGTTCACAGTTTGGAACGCAGTTATTTGGCGTTGGTATGGGGGATGTTGTCGCCTTCAAGCGGCATTGTCGAAAATCAAATCGGGCGCAGTCCGGTCAATCGCAAAAAGATGGCCGTTGTTGAATCGGGCGGAAAAAGAGCGGAAACACATTATCAAATGCTGGATACGTATGCGGGCGGTGCTGTCAGTTTAATCAAATGCACTTTGAAAACAGGACGGACGCATCAGGTGCGTGTTCATATGACATCGTTAGGACATCCGTTGCTCGGGGATAAAACATACGGAAAAACGCCGAAGCGGGCTTTACATTCTGAAATGCTGAAACAAGCCGCTGAATTTCCCCGTCAGGCGCTTCATTCCTATCGGATGAGTTTTGAACATCCGGTGACGCATAAAACAATGCGATTCGAAATTCCTTTGCCGGCGGATATGCAGTCCGTCATCGATTCGCTGAAATAGAAAGCAACACAAAAAGCCCGCATAAAGCAGGCTTTTCAATTCAGTGGAAAAACAACGCGATATTAGCCCTGACGAGCTTTCATGCGCGGGTTTTTCTTGTTGATAATATAAACGCGCCCTTTTCTGCGAACGATTTTGCAATCTTTATCACGCAGTTTAGCGGACTTCAGGGAATTACGAACTTTCATAACACAATCCTCAATCTTTTAACATTCTTCTGATGAAGATACGTGACAATACAAAGATTGTCGGGTATTGTCAATCAATAAAAGGGACGAATTTCCGTCAAAAAAGGAGTTTTTTATGAAACAGGCTTTATACGTTTTGATTTTATCGCTTTTAGCGTCATGTGCTCTGGTGCCGGATGAATGGTATGACGATTCTCCTAATACGCGGGAAATTTCAGGTCCCGTCCGGTCGTATTCCATATTGCCCCCGCCGCCGGAAACCGTTTTTGACGGCAGCGAAACGGTGTATAGGACGAATTACACGCTGAATGAAACGTTGGTTGCAAAAGTAGGCGAGCCTGTATTAAGGATTCAGGCCTTTAAAAAGGATAATTTCGTTACGCATCAGCTGATTTTGGAAAAGCCGGTGACTGTGACGATCGAAAAAGAGGAAATGCTTTTGCCGGCCAAGCGTTATCCTGTTTTCGGTACATTTGAATGGGGCGCGGAAACATTTTACGTATTGCCCAAATACAAGCAGTATTATTTTCTGGTCAATATGAAAGGCGAATTGCAGCCGATGTACCTTTACGAAATCAAGAACAGCGACAAGGTGACGATTTTTAATGATAAAGCCAAGTTCTCTCCGTCTTCGGCCAGAATGAAAATGTATTCTTTTTCCAATCAGGAAAAGATTCCGTTTACGGATTTCGAAGTCATTTACGACGGTGTTAAGAACAATCAAATCGTCTTGTTCTATAAAAACGCCGTTCCGGGAACGGACGGCAACACGGGCAGCTTTGATACGCGGGGATATCCGGCCGATTCAACCATGATTTCCGTAGAAGGCCGTTTGTTGCGTGTTCTGCGCGCCGACAGGGATCAGATGACATATGTCGTTATAAAGGATTAAGTGCCGTTATAAGGGATTAAGTAAAAAAGGCGGAAATCTTCCGCCTTTTTTTGATATGTGAGAAGAAAAAGAAATCAGTGAAAAGAAAAGACTGAATCCGAAACGGATTGCCGGTCTGTCGGACAGGACACGACGTCCTGTGTCGTTCAAGGGATGCCGCCATATGGGGCGCAAATTCTGATTGCCGTCAGTCTGGCGGAAAATACGACACCGTTTGATATATTGAAAACAATGTATTATCCGGTTTTGGTCGGTGTGTCCGTACTGATTCCGGTGTTTGTTCCAAAAAATAAAGTTTTTTGAAAAGCGTTTTTTATCGTTATGAAACAATCCGGAGGCGGAAAACGCGGAAACGATTCCGGATCGCTTCACAATGATGATAAAAAGAGATGTCCGTACGGTAATTGTTTTCGTTTACAATGACGACGGAATTTGATTGACGGATAAAAGAAAACCTCCGACCTTTCGATCGGAGGTTTTTTACTTGAGATATTATCCCAGTCCGGAGGACGTTTCCCCCGAACGGGCGGTTCCCGTAATGCCTTACTTCTTTTCGGCTTCTTTCTTGGCGATTGCGGCGCCCAGAATATCACCCAGAGAAGCGCCGGAATCGGTCGAACCGAATTCGGACAGAGCTTCTTTTTCTTCGGCGATTTCACGAGCCTTGATCGACAAGGTGATTTTGCGGGTCTTTGCGTCAATCTGCGTGACTTTCGCGTCAACCTTGTCACCGACGGCAAAGCGTTCCGGACGCTGTTCGGAACGGTCGCGGGACAAATCGGCCTTACGGATGAAGCCCTTGGAACCGTTGACTTCGACTTCGATACCGTTGTCGGCGATCGCGCTGACGATACCCGTCACGACATCGCCTTTCTTGATATCGGAGGTCGCATCGGCAAACGGATCGGAGGTCAACTGCTTGACGCCCAAAGAAATGCGTTCTTTTTCAACATCAATGTCCAAAACCTTGGCTTTGATGACGTCGCCTTTCTTGTAATCCTTGACGGCTTCTTCGCCGCTCTTGTCCCAAGACAGATCGGACAGGTGGACCATACCGTCAATGTCACCGTTCAAGCCGACAAACAAACCGAATTCCGTAATGTTGCGGATTTCGCCTTCAATTTCGGAGCCGACCGGATGCGTTTCGGCAAAAGCTTCCCAAGGATTGGGCATGCACTGCTTCAAGCCCAAGGAAATACGACGTTTCGCCTGATCGACATCCAGAACCATAACTTCGACTTCCTGAGAAGTGGAAATGATTTTGCCCGGATGCGTGTTCTTCTTCGTCCAGCTCATTTCGGAAACGTGGACCAGACCTTCGACGCCCTGTTCCAATTCGATGAACGCACCGTAATCGGTGATGTTCGTAACACGGCCGGTCAATTTCGCGCCGACCGGATATTTCTGTTCGACACCGGCCCACGGATCGGCTTCCAACTGCTTCATGCCCAAGCTGATGCGCTGGGTTTCGGGGTTGAAGCGGATGATCTGGACTTTCACCGGCTGGCCGATCGTCAAAGCTTCGGACGGATGATTGATGCGCTTCCAAGCGATGTCGGTGACGTGCAGCAAGCCGTCAACGCCGCCCAAGTCAATAAAGGCACCGTAATCGGTGATGTTCTTGACAACGCCGTCCAAAATCTGGCCTTCGGATAAATTCTTGATCAATTCGGAACGCTGTTCGACGCGTGTTTCTTCCAAAACGGCGCGGCGGGAAACAACGATATTGCCGCGGGCGCGATCCATCTTCAAAATCTGGAAGGGCTGCGGTGTCCCCATCAACGGGCCGACATCGCGAACCGGACGGATATCCACTTGAGAACCGGGCAAGAAAGCGATCGCACCGGACAGGTCGACCGTAAAGCCGCCCTTGACGCGACCGAAAATAACGCCCGTAACGCGTTCGCCATTGGCCTGCGCTTTTTCCAATTCGTTCCAAGCTTCTTCGCGGCGAGCTTTTTCACGAGACAGAACGACCATGCCGTCCTTGTCTTCATAGCGGTCGATGAACACATCAACCTGATCGCCGACTTTCATTTCAGCATTAAAGCCGAATTCACGGCGGGCAATACGGCCTTCGGATTTCAGACCGACGTCGATCGTCACGAAATCATCGGACAAAGCAACGATTGTGCCCTTTACGACAGAGCCTTCCAAGCCCTGATCTTCGCCAAACATTTCGTTGAACAGTTCGGCAAAATTTTCTTTCATCGCCGGAATTTCTTCGGCTGCAGTTTTAGTTACCATATAAATATACTTCCTTTTTCAAGTTTTCCGGCCTTCCGGTTGATTCCGGAGGTCTGCACGATACAACAGCGGAACCGCCGTGCCTTCGATTCCGTCGCCTGTATACACGAAACTTGAGCGTTTTGCAAGGAATTTATGCTGTTTTTATCACTTTCCAAGCCGTTATTTTTTCGGCAAAAGTCAGTCGCGCGTTCGCCGGAGAAGTCGAAGGCAGGGGATGTAAGTTTAACCCGTTGATATGAAACGATTTTGTAAAATTTTTAAAAGAGGTGTTCCCGTTGAAATATAATGTTTTGACTTTCGGGTGATTTTTTAAAAACACATCAAAGTCGTTGACGGTGGCGTTTTTGATGTCGGAATCAAGGCTGCCGTCGCGGTCGCAGGACGCGAACACGTCCCATAATCCGATGCGGTTTTTCAATAAAAGGGATAATTTCGCGTCGTAGCTTTCAAAAGGATACGGAGCGTCAAACAACTCTGCGATGATTTTCCAGAAAGCGTTGCGCGGATGGGCGTAATACTCTTGCGCGTTCAACGACGCCACCCCCGGCATCGACCCGATGATCATTCGGGTGGTTCGTTCGTCTGCAACGGCGGAAAAACACACGGGCATAATTTTATTCTTTCAGCATTTCCGGATAAATGTCCGGCATGCCGGACAAACATAAAGGGGCGACGCGCGGTCAGCCCCTTTCATTTTGTGAATCTCCGATTCTTGTTAACGGAAAGACGCAAAATAATCATCTGCTAAATGACAGATATAAGTTGCCACATATTTGTAAAGTGTGTCAATATTTTTAGAAACAATTTTTAAGGAGTTTCTTTCAATGCGTTATGTTTTGGGATTGGATTTAGGCGAAACGTCATTAGGTTGGAGCGTTATTGAAACAAAGGACGGCACACCGTTCCGGTTCGTCGATTTCGGCGTCCGGATTTTTTCGGACGGTCGGGATGCCAAAACAAAGGAGCCCTTGGCTGTCGCACGCAGGACGGCGCGGGGGATGCGCAAACGCCGCGACCGCTTTGTGATGCGCCGTGAAACGCTGATGAACAGGCTGATTAAATACGGCCTGATGCCCGCGGACGAAGCTGAACGCAAAAAAATGGAAAAACTTGACCCGTACGTTTTGCGCGCGAAGGCGTTGGATGAAAAGCTTTTGCCGTACGAACTGGGCAGGGCGCTTTTTCATATCAATCAGCGCAGAGGATTCAAAAGCAACCGGAAAACGGACAAGAACGATAAGGAATCCGGCGCGATGAAAGAGGCCATCGCCGAAACGCGGCAACGGATGGCGGACGCCGGCGCGCGGACTTTGGGGGAATATCTGTACCGGATGAACAAGGATAAATCGTCTACGCAGGATTTTGTTCCCGTTCGTGCTAAGTCGGTTGTGCTCAAGGGCAAAGCGTCCTATCCGCTTTATCCCGATCGCGCAATGTATGAGGACGAATTTCGGCAAATTATGGCAAAACAGGGATTATCGAAAGAAATCGAGGACGATCTTTTCCACGTCATTTTCGATCAGCGTCCGTTAAAACAGCCGGAAATCGGGTTTTGCCAGTTTGAAGAGGGTGAACGCCGCGTATATTGCGCTTTTCCGGCGTATCAGCAAAGCCGTCTGTTACAACAGATCAATCAGCTGAAAATCCTTTACGATGATGACGAACGTTTTCTGACGCTTGAGGAGCGGGCCGTTTTATACCGTTACGGGGCGCATGATTTTTCAGCTTTGGATAAAAAGAAAAAGTTGTTGACGTGGGCGGCGGCGAAGAAATTGCTCAAGCCGTTCGGCGTCAACCCGAAAGTGTCTTTCAATTTAGAATCGGAAAAACGCAAAGGACTTGACGCGGACACGACGGCGGCGCAGTTGTCGGATGAAAAATGTTTCGGTGCGGCTTGGTTTTCTTTTGACAAAACGAAGCAAAACGAAATCGTCGCTTTACTTTTAAACGCGCAGGACGAATCTGAATTGATTGAAGAATTAAAAGACAAATACGCTTTAAGTCCGGAGCAGGCGGAAGCCGTTGCGCAAGTGTCGTTAGAGGACGGTACGGCGTCTTTGAGCCTGAAAGCGTTGGAAAAAATCAATCCGTTCCTGCTTCAGGGACAGCCGTATCATCAGGCGGTCGAATCGGCGGGCTACACGTTTTCTTTAAAGACAAAGGACAAATTGCCGGAATATTACGATAAGTTTATCAATCCCGAAACAGGTGAGATTTATAACGAGTTGCCGTATTACGGACAAGCTTTGCCGAAACAGGTCATCGGCGGAACGAACGCCGCGGCGGATAAGGACGAGCCTGAAAAGTATTTCGGGAAAATCAACAATCCGACCGTTCACATCGCGTTGAATCAGGTTCGGAAACTGGTCAATACGCTTGTCGATCGTTACGGTCATCCCGAATCGATCGTCGTCGAACTGGCGCGCGAATTGAAGTTGGGCAAAAAAGACAAAGACAATCTGAACAAGCTTCAGACGGAAAATACGAAGGACAACGACCGCATCGCCAAGGAATTGGAGCGGTTAGGCGTTAAAAACTCTTACGACAGCAGGATGAAATATAAACTGTGGGAGGATTCGGCCGATGATCCGTCTCAAAGATGTTGTCCCTTCTGCGGCAAGCCGGTCGGTATTGAACGGCTGTTTTCCGACGAATTTGAAATCGAGCATTTGCTTCCTTTCGCGCGGTCGTATTCTGACGCCCGCACCAATAAAGTCATTTCCTGCCGCGCGTGCAACCGTGAAAAAGGCAATCGTTCCCCGTGGGAGGCTTTTCACGCCGATGAAAAACGTTGGAATGAAATTCTGGGGCGCGTCGAACGGTTTTCAACAAAGCACGACAAAAATGAAAACCGCGCGAAAAAATTCAGGGAAGACGCTTTTCAGGACTTGGACGACGTTTTGGCGCGGATGCTGACCGATACGCAATATATGGCGAAAGCGGCGCGGCAGTATTTGTGCTTTGCCGCTCATCCGTCGAAAGTTTACGGCATCCCCGGACGGCTGACGTCGCAATTGCGTCATCATTGGGGGCTGGAAGCGCTGTTTCCCGAAGACCAAAAAGACAGGACGGATCACCGCCATCACGCTTTGGACGCGTTCATCGTGGCTTGCACGGGGCGGGGGACGTTGCAGAAATACGCGACGGAACGAAAAGACTATTCCGCCGAAATGCCGCAGGAAAAGGCGCCTCATCTGCCTTATCCCGATTTCAGGTTGAGGGAGCTTCAGGACGCTTTCGACCGGATGGTCATTTCCCATAAGCCAGACCGCGGCAATCCGCAAAAAGCCATTCGAGCAGGCAAGACCGTCGCCAAACTGCACGAGGAAACATATTACGGTTTTGCCGGCGAAGGGGAGAAAAAAGGGACTTGGAAGCTGATTCAGCGTCTGCCTGTTTCCGAATTTAAAACAGAGGCCGATTTGGATGTCATTATCGACCAATCCGGAACGGCGGACAAGATTCGCGCTTTGTTGGACGGGAAAGACAAATCCGAACACGAAGCGATCATTCAAAAATACTTTGCGGACAGAAACACCCGTAAAGTCAGAACGTATCGGGAAAGAAACAAGGATGTCGTCCTGCCGTTTAAAGACAAAAACGGCAAGCCCTATCGTTATGCTATTTACGGCGGAAACGCGTATGCGGAAATTTATTGCCCCGACAGAGGAAAAAATGCCGGAAAATGGCAGATAGAGATCATTCCGAACTATTGCGCCCATCAGAAAGGCTTCGTGCCGAATTGGCGGCATACGGACGCGCACGCAAAGCTGATTATGCGTCTGCATATCGACGATATGGTCGCCTATGAAAAAGACGGGAAAACGATCATCGCAAGAGTGAAGAAGATGACCGGCAGTTTATTTTATTTACGCCCTCATCTTGTAGCAAAAGAGGAAGCGGATAAACTTTCTTGGGCGGCATCTGCAGAACAATTCAGATTACATAATGGGCGTAAAATCGCGGTAAAGATTGACGGACGGGTGATCGATCCGAAGCGTCCGAAAGGGCAAAAGGATGGATAGAATCATCGAAATCGCGCAGGATAACCGTTATCTGGCGATCGACCGCGGCTTTATGGTCGTATACGAAAATGCGCAAGAGATCGGGCGCGTGCCGATCGATCAGATCGGGGCGGTCATCGCCAACGCGCACGGTTTGACGTATTCGAACAATCTGCTTGTCCGGTTGGCGGAACAAAACGCGCCTTTTGTCGTCTGCGGCGCGAACCACGTTCCCGCTTCCATTATGATTCCGTTGGAAAATCACCATTTGCAGGGCGACATTCTGACGGCTCAGGCCAAAATGAAACGATCCGCCGCCGACCGTTTCTGGAAAGACATCATTCAGGCTAAACTGACACAGCAGGCGGAAGTCTTGAAAACCTGTTCCAAACCGGATATGCCCCTTCGTTATATGGCGAAGCAGGTTAAAAACGGCGATCCCGAAAATCTGGAAGGGCAGGGGGCCAGATATTATTTCCAAACGCTTTTCGGCAAGGATTTTCGCAGGGACAGGGCGCAGGACGGCATCAACGCGATGCTGAATTACGGCTATACGATTTTGCGTTCCGCCGTCGTTCGTGCGATTACGGGTGCGGGACTGCATCCGTCTTTGGGCATACATCATCAAAATCAATACAACGCGATGCGCTTGGCGGACGATTTGATGGAGCCTTTTCGTCCTCTGGTCGATTTTTGCGTCTATCGTATGACGGATGAGGACGAATTCGGCTCTGTTACGCCGGAAGTGAAAAAACGGCTTGTCGCATTGCTGTCCCGCACGGTGAAAACGGAGGAGCGGGAATGCGAAGTCGGTTATCTGATTTCAAATCTGGCGGTTTCCTTGCAAAAATGCGTTATGGGCGAAGCTGATGGACTTTCCTTGCCCGAATCGATGACGGGCGCGAATTTATGGAGCTTATAGCGTGTCTGTTACGGGATACAATCTGATGTGGATGATGGTGATGTTTGATTTGCCCGTAACTGAACCGGAAGAACGCAAACGCGCGACGGCTTTTCGTAATTATTTGTTGGATGAAGGCTTTGAAATGAGCCAGTTTTCCGTTTATTTCCGGTTTTGCGGCACGCGGGAAATGGCCACCCCGTTCATAAACAGAATAAAAAAACAGATTCCGCCGGATGGCAACGTCAGCATTTTGTTTTTTACAGACAAACAATTCGCCGACATCATCACGTTTCGGAATCGAAAACCGGTCTTGATTGCGGAAAAACCGGATCAACTGACACTTTTTTGAATTGAAAAATAATGAAAAAAGCCTTTGTTTTCAAAGGCTTTTTTCGTTGATATTATAGCAGATAATTATTTTGCGTCAAACCGCAACTTTCTGTTCATTGTTGTTTACCTCTTCCGTATTATAGCAGATAATTATTTTGCGTCAAACCGCAACGATCGGCTGATTGCCGATGTGTGCCAATGAATTATAGCAGATAATTATTTTGCGTCAAACCGCAACTTTTGTTGGCTGTTCGTTCGAAAATTCTTTTATTATAGCAGATAATTATTTTGCGTCAAACCGCAACTTGACCGGCGAATAATTAAAACTCGC
>JAFYCE010000007.1 GCA_017539865.1 Alphaproteobacteria bacterium | reverse complement strand
GTCTTAAAACACTGGCGGCATGAACCAGCGACAGCGCACCGGCTTCCTTGGTCGATGCCGTGTTTAACGTTATCGTTTTCTTTTCCAGATTGATGGAGCTGGCAATCGTTCCCAAAGTTTCGCTTTTGATGGAAAATCCGTTTTTGCTCAATGCAACCAAAGCTTGTCTTCCTGTCGGACATTCTTTCAAAATATCCTGTATGGGGGCAATTTCTGTTTCACTCATTTTTTTTCTTTCCTCATAAAAACTCGATATGTTTCATATTATAGACAAAAATATAATTTAATCAAGAAAATTCTGGCAGATGGGGGGATCAACGCATTGATTTTATTGATATTTTTACATTTTTTTCCCGAAAAAGATTGTCTATAAAATCGTTGTCATAAAAGTTTCAAATATTCCTGAAAAAGTTGATATTATCTGAATTGCCTTCTTGCCAAAAAGGGAATGCGAACCTATATGCAAAAAGGGAATTTTTGATGAGAGGCGTAAAATGAATATCGAGAAGTTTACAGACAGAAGTCGCGGGTTTATCCAATCGGCTCAAGGCGTTGCAGAACGCAACGACAACCAGTTTTTAACGCCCGAACACTTGTTGAAAGTATTCTTGGACGATAACGAAGGCATGTGCGCCGGATTGATCAAAGCAGCCGGCGGCAATGCTAAAAAAGCAAAAAAGGATGCGCAGAACGCCGTTGACAAACTGCCGAAAGTGTCCGGCAACGGTGTCGAATGTTATCCCAATCAGCAATTCGGAAAGATTTTGGCTCAGGCGGAGGAAATCGCTCAAAAGGCGGGCGACGAATATGTGACCGTCGAACGGATTTTACTGGCGATGCTGGTCGTGCCGAATACGGAAGTCCACCGTATTCTGACCGATTGCGGTCTGACGGCGGTCAACCTGAATAAGGCGATCGAGGATTTGCGGCAGGGGCGTAAAGCGAATGACGCGGATGCCGAGGGAAAATACAAGGCTTTGAAAAAATACACGCTGGACTATACGGCGCGGGCGCAGGAAGGCAAGCTGGATCCCGTGATCGGCCGTGACGAGGAAATCCGTCGAACCATTCAGGTTTTGTCGCGGCGCACGAAAAACAATCCCGTCCTGATCGGCGAACCCGGTGTCGGTAAAACCGCCGTCGTCGAAGGGTTGGCTTTGCGTATCGTGAACGGTGACGTTCCCGAAAGTCTGAAAAACAAAAAGCTGTTGGCGTTGGACATGGGGGCGTTGATCGCCGGCGCGAAATTCCGCGGCGAATTCGAGGAGCGTCTGAAAGCCGTTCTGGAGGAAATCGAAGCCGCCGAAGGGCAGATCATTCTATTCATCGATGAAATGCACACGATCGTCGGCGCGGGGGCTTCCGAAGGGTCGATGGACGCGTCCAACCTGCTGAAACCGGCTCTGGCGCGGGGCGAAATGCACTGCGTCGGCGCGACGACGTTGGACGAATACCGCAAGTATGTGGAAAAGGACGCGGCTTTGGCGCGGCGGTTCCAACCCGTTTTCGTCAATGAACCGACGGTGGAGGACACGATCTCCATTCTGCGCGGCATCAAGGAAAAATACGAACTGCATCACGGCGTCAAGATTTCGGACAGCGCGCTGGTTTCGGCGGCCACATTGTCGAACCGCTATATTTCCGACCGTTTCCTGCCGGACAAGGCAATAGACCTGATGGACGAAGCGGCGTCCCGTCTGCGGATGGAAGTCGATTCCAAACCCGAGGCTTTGGACGAAGTCGACCGGAAGCTGATTCAGCTGAAAATTGAGCGGGAGGCTTTGAAAAAGGAAACGGATGAAGCTTCCGTCGAACGGTTGGAAAAACTGGAAAAGGATATCAAGGAACTGGAGGCGGACTCCGCTTTGAAAACGGCTGAATGGCTGTCCGGCAAAAACGCTTTGGCAAACGCGTCGAAACTGCGCGAACAGTTGGACGCCGCCAGAATCGAAGTCGATCGGGCGTTGCGTGACGGGCAGTATGAACGCGCCGGAGAACTGCGCTATAAACAGATCCCCGAGTTGGAAAACAAATTAAAACAGGCGGAGGCCGTCGCGGCGGCGGCTCAGGCGTCGACCGGCAAAAACGTGACGACCGAGATGATCGCTTCCGTCGTGTCGCGGTGGACGGGAATCCCTGTGGATAAAATGTTGACCGGCGAACGCGAAAAACTGCTGAATATGGAAAAGCACATTCAGGCGCGTCTGATTGGTCAGGACGAAGCGGTCAAAGCGGTGGCGAACGCCGTCCGCCGGTCGCGTTCCGGATTGCAGGATCCGAACCGTCCGATCGGTTCTTTCCTGTTTTTGGGGCCGACGGGCGTCGGAAAAACGGAACTGGCGCGGTCTTTGGCGTCGTTCCTGTTTGACGACGAAAAGGCGTTGCTGCGTATCGATATGTCCGAATATATGGAAAAGCACGCGGTCGCGCGGCTGCTCGGCGCGCCTCCGGGCTATGTCGGTTATGAGGAAGGCGGCGTTCTGACCGAAGCCATCCGCCGCCGGCCGTATCAGGTCATTTTGTTTGACGAGGTCGAAAAAGCCCATCCAGACGTGTTCAACATTCTGTTGCAAGTCTTGGACGACGGCCGGTTGACCGACGGGCAGGGGCATACGGTCGACTTCAGAAACACACTGATCATTCTGACGTCGAACCTCGGCGCGCAAATTCTGGCCAGCCAGCCGGAAGATCAGGACATCGATGCCGTCCGTCCGCAAGTCATGGACATCGTCAAGGCCGCCTTCAAGCCGGAATTCCTGAACCGTTTGGACGAGATTCTGCTGTTCAGACGCCTGAGCCGCTTGGATATGAACGGTATTGTGCAGATTCAGCTGGCGCGGCTGGACAACCGGTTGGCGGAACATCACATCAAGCTGGATCTGGACGAGAAGGCGATGAACTTGCTGGCGGATACGGGGTACGAGCCGATGTACGGCGCAAGACCGTTGAAACGTCTGATCCAGCGCGAATTGGAAAACCCGTTGGCTCTGGCGATTTTGGACGGACAGGTGAAAGACAATTCCGTCGTCAAGATACGCGTTGTCGACGACGCATTGAAAATCGCCGAAACGTCGGATATGCAATAAAAGGAAAGCGGGCGGGGATTATTCCCTGCCCGCTTTTTGTTTCAGTTCTTTAATGTCTTTTTGTGAAAAACGTATTCCGTTCAGCAAACACATTCCGACCAGAGCAATGTTCGTTTGAGGCTTATGCATGCCGAAAACGGATGCGCCGGCAAATCGTTTGAAGTCCTGTGAATGGAGCGTCCGTCCGGGGCCGAGCGCAATCCAAGCTTGATTGGGCAGAATGGTATATTTTAAAGAACTGTAATATTCCAGTTGACTGCGCCCCAAGGCGGTTTGCTCGATGCGGGCGTAATCACCGGTTTTTCCGGTTAGAATCAAAGATGCTTCCACCAATCCGAGGGAAAGGGCGCAGCTGTTGACCGTCGTGTCGTGTTGGGCATACATATCTTCCAGCACTTTTGCCGTCTGTTTGGCGGCAAAGTTGGCAAAAGAAAGTTGTTGTGTCGTTTGGTAACGTTGATTGGCGGCAATCATATCCCATGTGTAATCATCAATGTTGTCCATATATCGGGGCTGCGTCAGAAAATAGGCGTCGATTTTAGGTAAAAGCTCATTGATTTTCCAATCCGTCGGGTCGATTTGGGCATAAATGCTCAACGCCTGCCAGATATAAGTCATAAACGGATTTCTTTGCTCGGGTGTTTTTAAAGCCTGTTGGGCGTGATAAACGAGTGCGTCGCACCATTGTTTTTGAATTTCGATAAAAGAGGTGTCGCTGGTATGACTCCAGTAATAAAGTTCGGTAATCAAAGCAAAAGCCGTTGCGGCAATCTCCGCTTCCAGCCGTTCGATTTTATTTTTAGCGGATTGTTTCGGCGCATCGGGAACGGAAATCCCGTTATTATCGTAATAAAAAGATATCAGTTTGCCGGGCATGCTGTTATGTCTGACGGATGAAGCGGAGTATCCCTCCAGAGCATTTGAAACCGAAGATAAAATTGTTGAAGCCAAAGGGGAATCTATATTGTTGCGCATCAGAAAAATATAATACCGCATTAAAGTGTAGCCTGTGCGAGTCTGATGGATGATATTATCCCAGTTGGTATATTTTCCGGTGATGAAATCGTATTCGTACTTGAAAAAACCGTTCGGTTGCTGTTGGTTGAGCAGAAAATGGGCGGATAAAGTCAAATAGTCCAGAACCGTGTCAGGCTGCTGAATCTGAACGTAAGACGTTTCCTTTTTGTCCTTCGAACAGCCCGATAATGTCAGGGCAAAGCAACAAAACAAACCGGTTAAAAGAGTTTTTCGGATCATATTTCCTTCCTTTGATAAACTTCCGATAGTGTAAAATGGAATGCTTCAAAATCAAAATAAAAATTATAAGTTTGATTATCTCTTGTTAACAGACGTATAGTAGGCTAAAAAATAAAAAGTGTTTATCAAGCGGGCGATATATGAAAATACGGATTTTAAAAAAAATAGGTAAAAGCTCTTTCGTTCAAACGCTTTTGGGGCGATTGCTGTGCTTTTACGTGCTGCTGGTTTATAAAACGTCGCGTTGGACAATTGAAGGTTTGCGCGATGAATATGTCAACGGGAATTTTTCCTTTTTATCCGCTTTTTGGCACGGTCGCTGCATAACGGATATCTTTCTTATAGAATATGCCCGATTGAAAAAGAAGATTTCCGTCTTGATTTCTTTGCATCGCGACGGCCGGATCATGGCGTCGGCAATGTCCCCGATCGGGGTCGAAACAATAGACGGTTCCTCTAAACGGGGCGGAGTGGCGGCGGCTTTGGAAATTATCAAAATGCTGAAGCTGCCGGGGAACATGATTGCGATCGCTCCGGACGGTCACGAGCCGGGGTATAAAATGACCGACGGTGTGATTATCATGGCTAAAAAATCACAACGGCCGATTGTTTTGTCCGCCTTTTCCGTCAAACGGGGAATCCTTTTGAAAACATGGGACAGTTTTTTGATGCCGTTCCCGTTCAATAAAGGGGTCGTTCTCTTAAGCGAACCGATTTATATCCCCGCCGATTTGGATAAAGACGGCGTTGAAGAATGGCGTCGAATGTTGGAAGAACGGCTGATCGAATTGACCAAAGAGGCTGACCGGCGCGCCGGAACCGAACGGATGTTCCTGAATGCGGGAAATAGAAAAAAGAAAAACAAGGCGATTTCTTTATACCGTAAGGCGACGTATGTTTTTTATCCGTTGATTGCCGCTTATCTGGCTGTTCGTAAAGCCCGCGGCAAAGAAGACTTGACCCGTTTCGGTGAACGGATGGGGTATGCGTCAAAGCCCAGACCGGAAGGAAAGCTTGTCTGGGTACACGGCGCCAGCGTCGGAGAAACCTTGTCCGCCCTGCCGTTGATCAAAAAAATTCAGGAACTTTATCCTTCCGTGCATGTTTTGGTGACGTCGGGAACCGTGACTTCGGCGCAGTTGATGGAAAAGCGTCTGGCAGGAACGGCCTTTCATCAATATGTTCCGATTGACTGCATGCCGCAGGTAACGCGCTTTATCGATTATTGGAAACCGGATTTGGCGTTATGGTTGGAATCCGAGTTTTGGCCGAATATTCTTTCCGTCGTTTCGGAACGGAAAATCCCTTTGATGCTGATTAACGGGCGTGTATCCGATAAATCTTTGGTACGATGGAAAAAGTTGCCGAGATTAAGCTGGGAACTGCAAGGGCTGTTCGTCAAGTCTTTCGGTCAAACGCCGGAAGACGCCGAACGTTTGAGGGCGATCGGCGCCAGAAATCCCGCTTGCGTCGGCAATATCAAATTTGCGGCCGATCCGTTGCCGGTTGATGATGACGAATTGAAACGCATGAAACAGCAAATCGGTTTCAGAACATGCTGGACGGCGGGAAGCACCCATGCCGGAGAAGACGAAATCATTGCTTCGGTTCATAAGGAAATCAAAGAAAAGATTCCGGATGTCCTGACGATTGTCGCTCCGCGCCATCCGGCCCGCGCCGATGAGGTTGAAAATCTTTTTAAGAAAGCGGGACTGACCGTCGCCCGCCGGTCGCGTAAAGAGAAAATCGACAAGGAAACGGATGTTTATCTGGCGGATACGATCGGGGAGATGGGATTGTTCTACCGCTTGGGTGATGCCGCTTTTGTCGGCGGATCCATGATTCCTTTCGGCGGACAGAATATTATCGAACCGGCACGTTTGGGAAAGGCGATCGTTTGCGGGCAATACATGATGAATTTCCGTGAAATTGTTTCGCGCGCCCGAGAGGCCGGAGCTTTAAGTGTGGTTGAAACAAGTCAGGATTTGGTTCGTTTTCTGACAGACGTGTTGACGGATAAAAAGTTGTTGAGTAAAAAACAAAAGAATGCGTTGGCTTTTGCTGAAGCGGAATCCAATGTTTTGGATCGTTTGATGCCGGAGCTGGACGTTTATTTGACAGATCGGAAATAGAGGAAAATCAATGCCATTGAAAGCGCCTGAATTTTGGCAGAAGGAAAATACTTTTCTGGAAAGGTTGTTGTCGCCTTTAGGCCGGATTTATACATGGGTCGTGCGTCGGCAAGTTAAAAAAGCCAAACCGTATGAGGCTCATATTCCTGTGGTTTGCGTCGGAAATCTGGTGATGGGCGGCGTCGGAAAAACGCCGTTGGCCGTTTCCATTGCCGAATATTTCAAAGTGAACGGAATGAAGCCTGTCTTTTTGACGCGGGGATACGGCGGCGGATTAAGTAATATTTTGGTCGATCCCGATAAACATAAGGCGGAACAAACCGGCGATGAGGCATTGTTGCTGGCGCGGGTGGCTCCGACAATCGTCGACGCCAATCGGGCGCGTGGTGCGAAAAAAGCTGAAATGTTAGGCGCCGATGTTATCGTGATGGATGACGGTTTCCAGAATCATCAGTTGTGCAAAACATTGTCGTTGGCTGTCTTTGACGGGCGTTTCGGTTTCGGAAACGGTAAGGTTTTTCCGGCGGGGCCTTTGCGTGAACCGCTGGAAGACGGTTTAAATCGCGCGAATGCTTTCGTCGTTGTCGGAAAAGACCTTTCCGGCGTAAAAAAATGGGTGGACGACCGGTATGTGACATTGCCGTTTATCGGAATGCATATCGAACAGGATGTTTCTAAAATCGCCCAGTTGTCCGGAAAGCGGATATTCGCTTTTGCCGGCATCGGTTATCCGGAAAAGTTCTTTGATATGCTGAAAGAATACGGATGTGATGTTGTTGAAACGCGTTCTTTCCCCGACCATCATCCGTATACCGATCAGGAAATGACCGATATGATCGCTCAAGCCAGCAAGCTGGAGGCCGTTTTGGTAACGACCGCAAAGGACGGTGTCCGGATTGCACCGCGTTTTCAGCAACAAATACAAATTGTCGAAGCATATATGGTTTGGGACACGCCCGACGCAATGTGTGCGCTTTTAGAGGCTCTGCACCGGTAGCGGAGAATTTGTAATGGTAAGGAAAAAAAGAGCGCTCGGGTGGCATGTCAAACGGAAGTTTTATTTATGCACCCGTTATCCGCTGGAATTGGTCGGAACGGTTTTGTTTTGCCTGTTTTTCAGGCTTTTGCCTTTGGATTGGGCGTCGGCTGTGG